>JANORD010000336.1:0-3352 GCA_031415095.1 Lysobacteraceae bacterium | reverse complement strand
CTTCAGTCCCGATGCTCCAGCAGCATCGGGACTGAAGTCCCTCCTACAAGAATTGTGTGGCTACGGGGTGGCGGGGAAGACCACCACATGGGCCAGGTCGGGGCGCACGCGCACCACGTCGCCGGGCTGCCGCTGCTGGTGGCTGGGGAACAGCGCCACCAGGGCCGTGCCGTCGGCCAGGCGCAGCGTATGCAGGGTGTCGGCGCCGCGGAAAGCGATGGCGCTCACCGTGGTTTCAATGCCATCGCTGACGCTGGGCGCAAGATCGTCCGGGCGCAGCAGCACGCGCACCGCGCTGCCAACGGCGTAGGGCAGGGCGCCGGTCACCGTCAATTCGCCCAGCGCCGTGGCCACGCGCCCGCCTGCCATCACGCGCGCCGGCAGGAAGCGCCCTTCGCCAACGAATGACGCCACGAACGGCGTGGCTGGCTGGTGGTAGAGCTCGTAGCCCGGCGCCCACTGCAGCAGCCGGCCCGCGTCCATCACGCCCACGGTGTCGGCAAACGCGAAGGCTTCCTCCTGGTCGTGGGTGACCAGCAGCGCGGCGATGCCCGAGCGCTTGAGCAAGCTGCGCAGGTCGTCGCGCAGGCGGCCGCGCAGGTCGGCATCCAGGCTTGAGAAGGGCTCGTCCAGCAGCAGCAGGTCGGGCCGCGGCGCGAGTGAGCGGGCCACGGCAGCGCGCTGCTGCTGGCCGCCGGAGAGTTCGTGCGGGTAGCGATCCGCCAGGCCTTCCAGATCAAGCAAGGCCAGTGCCTGGGCAACGCGTTCACGGCGCGCCCCCGGCGCCAGCAGATGCAGCCCGAAGCCGACGTTGTCGGCCAGGGTCAGGTGCGGAAACAGGGCGAGGTCCTGGAATACGAAACCCAGCCCGCGTCTCTCGGGCGGTAGCGCCAGCGCGTCGACGCCGCGCAGCCGCAGCGCGCCTGAGTCCGGCGCATGGAAGCCGGCGATGGCGCGTAGAAGAGTGGTCTTGCCGCAGCCGCTGGGGCCCAGCAGGCAGCCCAGTTCCCCGGGCTGCAGCGTGAGCGATAGCTGGGTGACAGCCGGCTGCCCTGCATAGGTGCAGGACAGCCGGTCCAGTTCAAGAAGCGCTGCCGCCATCAGTTCATCTGGCTGGCGACGAAGTCCCAGTTCACCAGGTTCCAGAACGCTTCCACGTACTTCGGACGCGCGTTGCGGTAGTCGACGTAATAGGCGTGCTCCCAGACATCGCAGGTGAGCAGGGCCTTGTCGTTGCCGGTGAGCGGCGTGGCGGCATTGGGCGTGCTGACCAGGGCCAGCGAGCCGTCCGGACGCTGCACCAGCCAGGCCCAGCCTGACCCGAAGGTGGTGAGCGCGGTCTGGGTGAACTGTTCCTTGAAGGCCGCGAACGAACCGAAGGACTTGGTGATGGCCTCGGCCAGCTTGCCGCTGGGCTCGCCGCCGCCGCTGGGCTTGAGGCAGTTCCAGTAGAACGTGTGGTTCCACACTTGGGCAGCGTTGTTGAACATGCCGCCCTGGGCCTTGCGGACGATGGCTTCCAGGTCCAGAGCCTCGAAATCCGTGCCCTTGATCAGGTTGTTGAGGTTGGTGACATAGGCCTGGTGGTGCTTGCCGTAGTGGAAATCGATGGTTTCGCCCGAAATGTGCGGCTCAAGCGCGGTGCGGTCGTAGGGCAGGGCAGGCAGTTCGATGGCCATGGGGGTCTCCGGTTGCGAGGGGCAGGGCGCCGAGCGATGGCGCGTTGGACGTATAATTCTAGCGCTAACGCACGCCTGTCTCCGGCGCGCGTCCTGAACGGAGTTTTCCATGAGCGTGCTGGACCGCATCAAGGCCGAAGTAGAAGGCCATCCGATCGTGCTTTTCATGAAAGGCACCCCGCAATTCCCGATGTGCGGCTTCTCCAGCCGCTCCGTGCAGGCACTCAAGACTGCCGGTGCCGCCAGTTTCCATAGCGTGAACGTGTTGGCCGACGCCGACGTGCGGGCCAACCTGCCGCGCTATTCGGATTGGCCCACCTTCCCGCAGCTCTTCATCAACGGCGAGCTGATTGGCGGCTGCGACATCACGGTGGAGCTGCTCGACAGCGGTGAACTGGCGCGCATGGTGGCCGAGGCCCAGAAGCCGGCATGAATCCGGCGGCGGGCCCGCTGCCCGAGGTTCCCGCCGGTGCGCTGGCTGGACGCACGGTGCTGGTGACCGGCGCCCACGGCGGCTTGGGCGCCGAAGCGGCCAAGGCCTGCGCCCGCGCCGGCGCCACCGTGGTGCTGTTGGGACGGCGCGTGCCCAAGCTGGGCCGCGTTTACGACGCCGTGAAAGCCCTGGGGCCCGAGCCTGCGATCTACCCGATGGACCTGGCCGGCGCCGACCCGGCCGACTACGCCGCGCTGGCCGAGAAAGTGGCGGTTGAACTGGGCGGCCTGCACGGCCTGCTGCACTGCGCCGCGGAGTTCAACGGCCTGGCGCCGCTGGAGGCCACCGAGGCGGAGGCCTTCGTGAAAACCCTGCATGTGAACCTCACCGCGCCCTGGCTGCTCACCCAGGCCTGCCTGCCCTGGCTGCGCAAGGCGGGCGACAGCGCCGTGGTGTTCGTCACCGACGAGCCCAGCCGCGTGGGCAAGGCCTACTGGGGCGCGTACGGCCTGTCCAAGCTGGCCCTGGCCGCGCTGGTGGGCCAGCTGGGCGCCGAGACCGCGTCGAGTTCAGTGCGGATATCGGGACTTGAGCCCGGACCCATGCGCACCGACTTGCGCGCCCGGGCTTACGCCGACGAGGCCCAGCTGCGGGTGTCGGCTCCTGCCGCTTACGCCACCGCCTGCGTGCACCTGCTGTCGCCGGCGGGCGTCGAGCACCGCGGCCAGGTCTGGGCGCCCCGGGCAGCCGCATGACCACCCTTTCGGCGGCGCTGCTGCTGTTCCTGATCCTGGACCCACTGGGCAACATTCCCATCTTCCTGGGCCTGCTGAAGCCGCTGCCGTCGCGGCGTCGGCGCATCGTGCTGGCCCGGGAACTGGTGATCGCGCTGGTGGTGCTGCTGCTGTTCCTGTGGGGCGGCCAGTACCTGCTGGAGCTGATGCACCTGCGCCAGGAGTCGGTGTCCATCGCCGGCGGCATCGTGCTGTTCCTGATCGGCCTGAAGATGATCTTCCCCAGCGGCGAGAGCATGTTCGGGGAGACCCCCGAGGGCGAGCCCTTCATCGTGCCCCTGGCCATCCCGCTGGTGGCTGGCCCCTCCGGCATGGCCGCCGTGATGCTGCTCGGCACCCAGGAGCCCGGGCGGATGGCCGACTGGACCCTGGCCCTGGTCCTGGCCTGGCTGGGCACGGCGGCGATCCGGTTCACGGCCACCACCCTCTACAAGGTGCTGGGCATG
>JANORD010000335.1:0-3727 GCA_031415095.1 Lysobacteraceae bacterium | reverse complement strand
ATCGGGACTGAAGTCCCTCCCACAGGGGTAGGCTCACATTGAGAAGCGACATGAACGAACACGGCGCCACCCACTCCAACGCCCCCGCACGCACTTGGCCGCTGCTGATCGGCGCCATGGGCGTAGTGTTTGGCGACATCGGCACCAGCCCGCTTTACACCTTGAAAGAGGCCTTCGGGCCGCACTACGGGCTTGAGGCCGATTCGGCCAACGTGCTGGGCGTGCTCTCACTGATCCTGTGGTCGCTGATCCTGGTGGTCACGTTGAAGTACGTGGCCATCCTGATGCGCGCCGACAACCGCGGCGAAGGCGGCATCCTGGCGCTCACGGCCCTGGTGCAGCGCAGCCTGCCGGTGGCAGCGCCGCTGGCGTATACGGTGGGCATCATCGGCATTTTTGGCACGGCGCTTTTTTTCGGCGACGGCGTGATCACACCCGCCATCTCGGTGCTGTCGGCGGTGGAGGGCCTGGAAGTTGCGGCGCCCGAGCTCAAACGCTTCGTGCTGCCCATCACGGTGGCGGTGCTGTTGGCGCTGTTCGCAGTGCAGAAACACGGCACCGAGAAAGTGGGGCGCATCTTCGGGCCGATCACCTGCGTTTGGTTCGCGGCGCTGGCGCTGTTGGGCGCGGTGGAAATCTTCAAGTACCCGGCGGTGCTGGCCGCGGCTAATCCGATCTGGGCAGTGCGGTTCTTCATCGAGCATGGCGTGATCGCCTGGCTGGCGCTGGGCGCGGTGGTGCTGGCGGTGACCGGCGGCGAAGCGCTTTACGCCGACATGGGCCACTTCGGGCGCCGGCCGATTCGGTTGGCTTGGACCTTCTTCGTGCTGCCGTCGCTGGTGATCAACTATTTTGGCCAAGGCGCCTTCCTGCTGACCCATCCCGGCGAGGTCAGCAGCCCCTTCTTTCAGCTGGTGCCCAACTGGGCGCTCTTCCCGATGATCGTGCTGGCGACCATGGCAACGGTGATCGCGTCGCAGGCGCTGATTTCCGGCACGTTCTCGGTGGTGCGCCAGGCCATCCAGCTCGGCTATTTGCCGCGTATGGAAATCGTGCACACCTCCGACCGCACCGAGGGCCAGATCTACATCCCGTGGGTGAACCGCGCGCTGCTGGTGTCGGTGATCGCGGTGGTGCTTTGGTTTGGCAGCTCCAGCAACCTGGCCATCGCTTACGGTGTTTCGGTGACGGGCACCATGCTCGCCAGCACGCTGCTGCTGCTGATCCTGGCCAAGCTGCGCTGGCGCCTTCCGGGCTGGCAGGTGTGGCCGCTGGCGCTGGTTTTCCTGACCATCGAGCTCGCTTTTTTCTCCGCCAATGTCGTCAAGTTCGCGCAGGGCGCCTGGTTCCCGCTGGCGCTGGGCGTGGTTGCGTTTTCAGTGATGCGCAGCTGGCGCCGAGGCCGCGACCTGGTGCACGCGCAGGTGAACCGCGACAGCCTGCGGATCGAACACTTCGTCGGCAACCTGGTCTCGCACCCGCCGCTGCGGGTGCCGGGCACGGCGGTGTTCCTGACGCCATCAAACCAGTACATGCCGCCGGCGATGCTGCACAACCTCAAGCACAACAAGGTGCTGCACGAGCGCAACGTGTTGCTGAGCGTGGAAGTCCTGGGCGTGCCGCGCGCCGACGCGGCCGAGCGGGTGGTGCACACGGACCTGGGCCACGGTTTCGCGCGCTTGACGCTGCGTTTCGGCTACCTGGAAGACCCGGACGTGCCGCGCGCGTTGAAGCAGTGGCCGATCCCGGGCCCTGCCTTCGAGGTGATGGAAACCACCTACTTCGCCAGCCGCGAATCGCTAACCGCGAAGCCGGGGCAGGGCATGGCGCTTTGGCGCGACAAGCTCTTCCTCTTCATGTCGCGCAACGCCACGCCCGCTACCGAGTTCTTCCATATCCCAGGGAATCGGCTGGTTGAGCTTGGGACGCAGGTTGTGATCTGACGGGAGTTGTTTAAGGCACCCGCCGCCGGGATGGTTACGGCGAGCGGCGCCGCGATGCGTGGGGGATGGCTGCCCGGCGTCTTGCTAAGCGCCATCCATGGCAGCAAACGCCGGCCGCTACGGGCTTCCTGCCCTTCGCTTCAGCCATTCCCCCACGCATCACGTCGCCGCCACTGGATGTCGAGGGCGGCTGCGGGAAGTGCGGTCCTCCGTGTCCGTCAGCGCTTCGGTATTGGCCTGCCTGTCTCGCCACTCGCCCCTCGTCGCTCGTGTCGTGCTTCTCGTGATTCGCCTGGCGCCCCGCCACCTCATGCCGCTTGCGCGTCAACGACCTCTCGTTTTCGCCGCCATGCGACGTCCATGCGGCAGCCTGCGGCTCCTGCCGGCGCCAAGCCGTTCCGATGCGCCGACGTGATACGAGGGGGAATGGCTGAAGCGAAGGGCAGGAGCCCGTAGCGGCGCCGCCCAAGGATGGGCAAGTGTCGCGAAGGACAGGATGTCCGAGAGCGACCCGGCGTTTGCTGCCCTGGACGGCGCTAGCAAGACGCCGGGCAGCCATCCCCCGCGGATCACGGCGGCGCACGCGACGAGACATCCACCGGCAGGCCCCATGAAGTGCAACGAGACACCCCACCGGCAGGCCAAAAAGCAGGAGAAACGAAGCCATTTCCTGCCATAATCCCCACCCATGGAAGAACAACGCGTCATCGCCCCCGGCGCCACCCGCGAAGACGACTTGGCCGAGGCCAGCATCCGGCCCAAGCGGCTGGATGACTACCTGGGCCAGCAGGCCGTCCGCGAACAGCTCAAGATCGCCATCGAGGCCGCCAAGGGCCGCGGCGAAGCCATGGACCACGTCCTCATTTTCGGGCCACCGGGCCTGGGCAAGACCACGCTCAGCCACGTCATCGCCAATGAACTGGGCGTCAACCTGCGTTCCACCTCCGGCCCCGTTATCGAGCGCGCTGGCGACCTGGCCGCGTTGCTCACCAACCTGCAGTCGCACGACGTCCTGTTTGTTGACGAAATCCACCGCCTCTCGCCCGTGGTGGAAGAAGTGCTGTACCCGGCCATGGAGGATTTCCAGATCGACATCATGATCGGCGAAGGCCCCGCGGCCCGCTCGATCAAGCTCGACCTGCCGCCATTCACCCTGATTGGTGCCACCACCCGTGCCGGCCTGCTCACCGCGCCGCTGCGCGACCGCTTTGGCATCGTCCAGCGGCTGGAGTTCTACAGCCCCGAGGAGCTCACGCGCATCGTGCGGCGCTCGGCCACCATCCTGGGCATCGAATGTGCGCCCGACGGCGCCACCGAAATCGCCCGGCGCGCGCGCGGCACCCCGCGCATCGCCAACCGGCTGCTGCGGCGCGTGCGCGATTACGCCCAGGTGCGCGCCGATGGCGTGATCACCCGCGGCGTGGCCGACCAGGCCATGGCCATGCTCAACATCGACGCCGAGGGCTTCGACCAGCTCGATCGCCGCATGCTGGGCATGATCATCGAGAACTTCGACGGCGGCCCGGTGGGCGTCGAATCCCTGGCCGCCGCGCTGAGCGAAGAGCGCGGCACCCTGGAAGACGTGATCGAGCCCTACCTCATCCAGCAGGGCTACCTGGTCCGCAGCGCCCGCGGCCGCATGGTCACCCACAAGGCCTACACCCACCTGGGCCTCAAACCCCCCAGGAAACCCCTCGACCCGGACCTGTTCGAACCGTGAATGGCTCCCCGTTCAGCTTCGGGATAAGGGTTTACTGGGAGGATACCGATGCTGGCGGGGTGGT
>JANORD010000334.1:0-8350 GCA_031415095.1 Lysobacteraceae bacterium | reverse complement strand
GGTGCAGGAAATGAGCGCCACCCTGCTCACCCTCGCCAGCGACGTGAAGATCCAAGTGTAATTCAACCCGGCGCAAGTGGCCGAGTATCGCCTGATCGGCTACGAAAACCGCCAGCTGGCGCGCGAGGATTTCAACAACGACCAGGTGGACGCCGGCGAAATTGGCGCGGGTCACGACGTGACCGCGCTGTATGAGATCAGCCTGGTGGGCTCGGGCGGCGAAGCCAGCGATCCGCTGCGCTACGGCGCGGCGGGCGCGGGCGCAGCGCGCGGAGGCGAACTGGCGCACCTGAAACTGCGCTACAAGCTGCCCGGCAGCGACCAGAGCGTGCTGATGCAGCGCCCGGTCACCCGCGGCCAGCTGCAGCCCCAGGCCAGCGAAAACCTGCGCTTCGCCGCAGCCGTGGCCGCCTACGCCGACCTGCTGCGCGGCGGCGAACACGTTAACGGCTACGGCTGGCCACAGGTGGAAGCGCTGGCGCGCGGTGCGCGCGGCGTGGACACTTGGGGCTACCGCGCCGAGTTCTTGAAACTGGCGGCACAGGCGCGCAGCCTGAGCGCCGCCGCACCCCCCGCCGTCCTTGTCAGCCAAGAGTAGCCAGCCCGCCGTGACTGCACCGCAACCCCCGCGCACCGACCCGCTGCAGGACGATGAACTCGACCTGCAGCGGGTCCTGCGCGCGCTTCCCGCCACGGAACCCTCCGCGCGCGTGGACGCCGCCATCCTGGCGGCCGCCACCGACGCCGCATCGCCGGCGCCGCGCCGAGGCCTGCCCGGGCTGCGCTGGCTGCCCACGTGGGCCATTGGCACCGCCGCCGCTGCGGTGCTGGCCATCGGCGTGGGGACCCAGCTTCGTCCCGCATTGGCGCCGCAGGCAGCCGCACCCGCCGCCGAGTCCAAAGCGGTACCCGCAATTCCGCCGGCCCGCGAGCGCCTGAGCGTGGAGTTGGTTGAACCCGAACGCGAACTGGCGCCGATGCCCGGCCCGCCGCCGGAATCTCCGCTGCCGCAGGCCACCGTTGCAACTGCACCCGCGGCACCGCCCCCGCCCGTCATGGCCAACGAATCGCCGGCACCGGCCGCGTTCGCCGAGCCGGAAATTGCCGAAGACGTCGCACTTGGCGAAACCGATGGTTTCACGGCGGATGCCGCCCCTGCCCCACCCGCCCCGGCAGCTAGGGACGCCGCCGCAGCCGGGATGCTCGATAGCATCGAAGTCACCGGCTCTCGCCTGGACGTGGAGGGCGAGCGCGCCGACGCCATCCGCCAGCAGCGGGCGCAGTCTTCAGCGCGCGCGGAATCGTCGTCTTCGATAGAAAAATTGGAATCGCGCGAAGCGCCTTCCCAAGACGCTGCAGCCCCAGAAGCCGACGCGCTGGCATCGGTTGAACTCGACGCCCAGCTGGAGCCACGCGCCTGGCTCGAGCGCATACGCGAGCGTCGCCAGCAGGGCGACACCGCCGGCGCCCGCGCCAGCCTGCAGCTTTTCATCCGCACCTATCCCGACGCCCCGCTGCCCAGCGACCTGGCGCGCCTGCGCTGACTTTCCGGATTCCAACTGCATGAGTGACGACACCGCGGCCCCGCGCCGGCCGATGAATTCCCTGCGCGGCCTGCTGCCCTATCTGCGGCCGCACCGCGCCCTGCTGGCCTGCTGGCTGGGCGCACTGGCTCTGTCGGCAAGCGCCACCCTGGCGCTGCCGGTGGCGGTGAAGCACATGATCGACCAAGGCTTCGCGGCCGGGAGCTCGGTGGACCGTTGGTTCGCGCTGCTGTTCGGCGTGGCCGTACTGCTGGCGCTGGCCACGGCGGCGCGTTTCTACTTCGTCAGCCTGCTGGGCGAGCGCGTGGTGGCCGACCTGCGACGTTCGCTTTACGGGCACCTGCTGTCGCTGGACCAGGCCTTCTTCGAAAAAACCCGCACCGGCGAGCTGCTGTCGCGGCTGTCGGCGGACACCGAGCTGCTGCGCAGCGTGGTGGGCTCAAGCATGTCGGTGGCGCTGCGCAGCGGCATCACGGTGGTGGGCAGCGCGGTGATGCTGGCTGTCACCAGCCCGCGCCTGGCGATGTATGCACTGCTGGGCATCCCGTTGGTGGTGCTGCCGATGGTGCTGTCGGGGCGCAAGGTGCGCGGCGTGGCCAAGGACAGCCAGGACCGCGTGGCCGACGCCAACGCCCGCGCCGGCGAAACCCTGGGCGCCATGCACACGGTGCAGAGCTACGCCCGCGAGGACTACGAGCGCGAGCGCTTCGGCACCGCCGTATTCGTGGCGCTGGGCACCGCGCGCAAGCGCATCCGGCTTCAGGCGATGCTGACCGCCATCATCGTGGTGATGGTGTTCGGTTCGATCACGGCGGTGCTGTGGATAGGCGCGCAGAACGTGATTTCCGGCGAGCTCACGCCAGGCACGCTGGGCCAGTTCCTGCTGTACGCCATGCTGGGCGCCGGCTCGGTAGGCGCGCTCACCGAAGTCTGGGCCGAAGTGCAGCGCGCCGGCGGCGGCATGGCGCGCATCAACGAACTGCTGGGCGAGCGCTCGGTGCTGTCGGTGCCGGCGCAGCCCGCCGCCCTGCCGCAGCCGCTGCAGGGCCGCATTTCGATGCAGGGCGTGCGCTTCCACTACCCCACGCGCCCGGATACCGCGGCGCTGGATGATTTCACCCTCACGGTGGCGCCGGGCGAAACCGTGGCGCTGGTAGGCCCGTCCGGCGCGGGAAAAAGCACGGTTTTCCAGCTGCTGCTGCGCTTCCACGACCCCGATGCCGGCAGCATCACGCTCGACGGCGTGGACCTGCGCCAGCTCGACCCCGCGCAGCTGCGCAGCCGCGTCGCGCTGGTGCCGCAAGACCCGGTGATCTTCGGCGCCACCGCGCGCGAAAACATCCGCTACGGCCGGCTCGACGCTAACGATGCCCAGATTGAAGCCGCCGCCCGCAGCGCCGAAGCCCACGAGTTCCTGGCCGATCTACCCGACGGCTACGACAGCGAACTGGGTGAACGCGGCGCCCGCCTCTCAGGCGGCCAGCAGCAGCGCCTCGCCATCGCCCGCGCCCTGCTCAAGGACGCGCCGGTGCTGCTATTGGACGAAGCCACCAGCGCGCTGGACGCGCAAAGCGAACGCGCCGTGCAGCAGGCCCTGGAGCGGCTGATGCAGGGCCGCACCACCCTGGTGATCGCCCACCGCCTGGCCACCGTGCTCAAGGCCGACCGCATCGTGGTGATGGACCGCGGCCGCATCGTGGCCCAGGGCACGCATGCGGAGCTTCTGGCGCAGGGTGGGCTCTACGCGGAGCTGGCGCGGCTGCAGTTTGATCACTAATGCTGTTCGCTGGGTGCGCCTTGCCTATCACTGCTTGGGCGTGACGATCGGGAACACCAGGTCGGGCTTGTCGAGCAAGGCAAAGAAACGCCCCAGGTCGAGCAAACTGCCGTCGACTTCTATATCTGGCGAACCGAGCAGGTCGGAAATACCGGCCTGTTTGCTGATGATCTTCACCAGCATCGGCCGCGTCAGGGTCAGCGATGCATCGGCGTCAGCGTCCACGGGTCCCAGCCGGGCATGCAGCACGCTGTTTTCGACAGTCACTACGTAGTTGGTGTCGAGATCGCTGAAAGTAACGTTCAGAGTCAATTCCACGCCTTCGGCCTTGGGTCCGTTCAGGGCCACGGCAAACATCTGCATGAATTGCGCGCTACCCGTCTGTTCCAACAAGCCGCCGGCGGAGGCCATATCCAAACCCTGGGTAGTGGCACCATGGCGCAACTCGTACGCCGCACTCAGGTACACGTTGCGCCAGGCGCTGGATTCGGCGCGGTAGCCCAGCTGGTCATAGGTTTGCGCGAGCAGCGCCTTGGCCTGGACGTTATCGGGCTCGGCAGAGACGAGGTGATTGAGCACTTCGGCCACCCAGCGGTAATCAGCCTCATCGAAGGAGGCTTGCGCCTTGCTCAGCAGCGCCCCACTCCCACCCATGAACTCAACGTAGCGCTCGGCGCCCGGGACGCGCGGCAACGGATCGAGATTAGCCGGGTTGCCGTCGTACCAGCCAAAGTACATTTGATACACGGCTTTGACGTTGTGCTTGAGGGTGCCGTAATAGCCACGATTCCAATAGTGGGTTTGCAGCGATTTAGGCAGGGTCAACTGCTCGGCGATATCGCGCGGGCCGAAACCTTGGTTGGCCAGGCGCAGCGTCTGGTCGTGGATGAAAAGATAGGTGTCGCGCTGTTCCTTCATCAACGCGCCGATTCGCTCAGCGCCCCAGACCGGCCAGTGGTGGCTAAAGAACATCACCTCGGCCTCGGGATGCGTGACCCGGCTGTCCTCGATGTAGCCCGCCCAACGCGTGGCGTCACGCACCTTGGCGCCACGCAAGGTGTACAGGTTGTGCATCGTGCGACTCATCACCTCGGCACCGCAGAAGGCTTTCACCGCGGGCAGGTAAAAGGTCATCTCAGACGGTGCTTCAGAGCCCGGCGTGTACTGAAAAATAAAATCGACACCATCAATGCTCAGGGCCGTTGGGGTTGCGCCAATGAGATCGGTCGGCGCCAAGATACCGATGGTGCCCGCTGCCGGCTCTTTACCCAGACCATTGTCGACCTTCCCGCGCTCGCTACGCGGCAAATCGCGGCCATACATGAAGATGGCGCGGCGGCCCATCGCCGGCCCTGCCAGCACGTTTTCACTGGTCGCCTCCTCCATGAACCCTTGCGGGGCGTACACCCGCACTTTGCCGCTGGCGACATCGGCCGGTGAGGCAACGGCCCGAGCGCCACCAAAGTGGTCGACATGGCTATGGGTGAAAATGACGGCCACCACGGGCTTGTCGCCCAAGTGCTTCCGCGCCAGGGCCATGGCACGGGCGGCGGTTTCTTCCGAGGTCAGCGGATCGACCACGATCCAGCCGTTTTTACCCTCGATCAGGCTCATGGTCGCCAGGTCATAGCCACGTACCTGGTAAACCCCCTCGGCGACCTTGTACAGACCGTGGGTGTTGTTCAACTTGGCCTGGCGCCAGAGGCTCGGATTGACGCTGCCCGGCGCCGTGCCTTGGATAAAGCCGAACGCATCCTGGTCGAAGATTACCCGGCCGTCCGGCATTTTTACCTGCAGCGATGGCTCACGGGCGGTCAAGCCGCGATCAGCCTCTTGCTGATCAAGCAGATCGTCCGCCGGCAGACTCTTGGCTGCGCTCGCTTGCGCTGCCAAGGTGTCGCTACTAGGCGCAGAAAAACCGGCCGAGTCAGCATCAGCACTGACCGGCACCTGCGGATCGCAGGCGGACAACAGGCAACTGCATACCAACAAAGTGACGACGGGAATACGCATCAAGGACTCCGCATACAAAAGGAAGGGAAATCCAAAGCCTCCACCCGCGAAAGCGTACACCACAAGCCTGCCGTGCCTGGACCCCGTACAACCCCGCCTTTGACGCGTCTCTCAGCGCAGCAGGGATTCCAGCAGTACAGGCAGGGCGGAACTGGCCGCCTCCACGTTGGCCAGCACTTCGTCCATCGTGATTTCTGCGGTGGCATCGCCGCAGCCGGCGGCCCAGTTGGCCACCAGCGCCAGGCAGGCGTAATCCAGGCCCAGCTCACGGGCGAGGCCGGCTTCGGGCATGCCGGTCATGCCCACCAGGTCGCAGCCGTCGCGCTTCATGCGGGCGATCTCGGCGCGGGTTTCCAGGCGCGGGCCCTGGGTGGCGCCGTAGCAGCCGCCGTCCACCAGCGCGGCGCCGGACTGCGCAGCGGCGGCGCGCACGGCGGCGCGCAGGGAAGGCGTGTAGGGGTCGCCGAAATCTACGTGCAGCAGTTCGCCGTCTTCGCCGTCCCAGAAGCTGGAGCCGCGGCCCCAGGTGTAGTCAATCAGCTGGTCGGGCAAGGCCAGCACGCGCGGGCCGTAGCGCTCGGTGATGCCGCCCACGGTGTTGATGGCCAGCACGCGCCGCGCGCCCAGCTGCTTGAGCTGCCAGAGGTTGGCGCGGTAGTTCACGCGGTGCGGCGGCAGCGCGTGGCCTTCGCCGTGGCGGGCCAGGAAGGCCACGCGGCGGCCGGCGAACTCACCCACGCGCACCGGGCCCGACGGCTTGCCCCAGGGCGTGTCGCCCTGCACCGCCTCGGCGTCTTGCAGCGCGGCGAGCCGGTAGACGCCGGTGCCGCCGATGACGGCCAGGTCGATGCCGGCCATGTCAGGGCCCGAGCGCGTACAGCGCCGGCAGGTTGCGGCCCTGCTCGTGGTAGTCCATGCCGTAGCCGAACACGTAGCGGTCCGGCACTTCCAGCGCGACGTAGTCGGCGTCCACGCCGTCCACGCGACGGTCGTGGTTCTTTACCGCCAGCACGGCGATGCGGATGTCGGCGGCGCCCTCGTCCTCGCACCACTGGGCCACGGCCTTGAGGGTATGGCCTTCGTCCAGGATGTCGTCGGCCAGCAGTACGCGGCGGCCGCGCAGGGGCGTGGCCGGGCGGTGCAGCCAGGCCAGGCCCGAACCGCTGGTGGCGCCGCGGTAGCGGGTGGCGTGCAGGTAGTCGAACTCGAGATCAATGTGCAGCTCCATCGCCAGCTGCGCGGCGAACGGCATGCCGCCATGCATGATGGTGAGGAACACCGGCCGCGGGCCGTCTTTGTAGTCGGCGTCGATGTCGGCGGCGATGCGGCGGATTTCGTCCTCGATGTAGTCGCGGTCGAAAAGCAATTCGGCCGCGGCCAGCGCATCGCTGAGTTTGTTGGGCATCACGCCACTCCGGTGTCGGGGCCCGGCAGGCGGGCTTTGGCGGCATCGTAGCGCGCATTGGCGGCCAGGCCGCTCCAGCTTTGTGACGCCCGGCCCATCAGCGACGCCAGCGGCTGCGTCGGCGCGCGGTGGGCAACAGCCGCCAGCGAATCGGGCACCAGCGCCGGCGCGCACACCAACACGGCGTCGCAGCCGGCGTCCAGGTGGGCGTCGATACGCGCCTGGATGCCGCCGGCGGATTCGGCAGCGGCCATGCCGATGTCATCCGAGAACACCACGCCTTCAAAGCCCATCTGCTGGCGCAGGATGTCGCGGATCCAGCGCGGCGAGTAGCCGGCCGGCTCGGGCGCCACGGCGGGGTACTGCACGTGCGCCATCATCACCGCCTCGGCGCCGGCGTCCACGCCGGCGACGAAAGGCAGCAGGTCTTCGGCCATCAGCGCTTCCAGCGGCCGCGGGTCCACCGCGTCGTCGAAATGGGTGTCTTCCAGCACCGAGCCGTGGCCGGGAAAATGCTTCAGCGTGGCCGCCATGTTGGCGTCGTGCATGCCGGCCACGTAGGCGCGGGTGAACTCGGCGACGATAGCGGGCTGGGCGTGGAACGCGCGGTTGCCGATGGCGCGGTTGCCGCGCCCCAGGTCCACCACAGGCGCGAAGCTCAGGTCCAGTCCAGTGGCGCGGATTTCACTGGCCATCAGCCAGGCGTGCTCGCGGGCCAGCGCCAGCGCGGCGTCGCGGTCGGTTTCGAACAGGCGGCCGAAGCCGTCCAGCGAAGGCAGCGGATGGTAGCCGTCACGGAACCGCTGCACGCGGCCGCCTTCCTGGTCCACGCACAGCAGCTGCGGGCGCGGCACCGCGGCGCGGATCTGCGCGCACAGCTCGGCGGCCTGGCTGCGCGACGCGAAGTTGCGGGTGAACAGGATCACACCGGTGACGGCGGGATGCTGCAGCCAGTCGCGCTCTTCCGGGGCCAGCTCCAAACCAGCAATGCCAATCACCAACATCAGGACTGCTCCGCCGCGCTCCAGCGCTGGTAGGGGCGCTCGGCGAGCGCAAGGTTGTAGAAACGCGGCTCGTGGGTCACTTCCACGCCGAGCCAGTCGGGGCGGTCGTAGGGTGCATCCACGGCGGGAAGTTCGAGCTCGGCCACCACCAGGCCGGCGTTATCGCCGGCGAATTCATCCACTTCCCATGTCAGCTCGCCCTGGGGGATGTAGTGCCGCACTTTGTCGATGCGCCCGCCCACGCACAGCGCCAGCAGTGCCTCGGCGTCGGACACGGGGATGGGGTAGTCGAACTCCTGGCGGCTGGCGCCCAGCTCGCGCGATTTGAGGTTCAGGTAGCCCTGGCCGCCGGCGATACGCACCCGCACCGAGGCCTGCTGCCGCGCCTCGCGCAGCGCCGCCATATCGTTGATGTAGCCCTGGGCCATGCGCACCGAACGCACCGCCTGCGCCCGCCACCCGTCGCTGACCACTCGGAACTTGCGCTCGATCTCGATGCCCACCCTGCCCACTCCTAAGCCCAATGCCCCATTGTAATGCGCAGCCAGGAACGGTGTCAGAGTGAGTTCCGTGTGCTCAGGAACGGTGTCAGAGTGAGTTCCGTGCG
>JANORD010000333.1:0-27973 GCA_031415095.1 Lysobacteraceae bacterium | reverse complement strand
CGGCGCTGCAGCCGCTGCGGGCCGACCCCGAAGTGCTGGCCGCCGCCGCCCTGCATCTGTGGCCGGCGCTGCGCGCGGCGGTGCCGGCGGCGGCGCTGGCTGCCGCCCCGCGCCTGCCGCCGCTGCTCGATGGCTTGGCCGCCGCGGAACAGGTGCGCGCTTTGCACCACCAGCGCCAGGGCAAAGGCAGCGCTGAAGGACTGCGCCGACTGCTGCTGGCCCTGGTGCGCGACCTGCGCGCCGTGCTGGTGCTGCTGGCCATCCAATTGGTGCAGCTGCGCGAAGCCGCGGCGCTGCCTGAAGACGAGCGCCGCGCCCTGGCCGAACTCACCGCCGACATCCACGCGCCGCTGGCCAACCGCCTGGGCATCTGGCAGCTCAAATGGGAGCTCGAAGACCTCGCCTTCCGCTGGCTCCAGCCCGAAACCTACCAGCGCATCGCCCGCCTGCTGGACGAGAAGCGCGGCGATCGCGAACGTTTCATTGACGAGGCCAAGCGCCGTATTAGTGACGCTCTGGCGGAAGCGGGCATTCGCGCCGAAGTGGCTGGCCGCCCGAAGCATATCTACAGCATCTGGAAAAAAATGCAGCGCAAGGGCGTGCCCTTCAGCGAGCTGTACGACATCCGCGCTGTGCGCGTGCTGGTGGATGACATCCCGGACTGCTACGCCGCGCTGGGCCTGGTGCACCAGCTGTGGCCGTCCATTGCCGCGGAATTCGACGATTACATCGCCCATCCCAAGGGCAACGACTATCGCTCGCTGCACACGGCCATCGTTGACCCCGCCGGCCGCACGCTCGAGGTCCAGATCCGCACCCAGCAGATGCACGAGCACGCTGAGCTCGGTGTCGCGGCGCACTGGCGCTACAAGGAAGGCGGCGGCGCCGACGCCAGCTTCGAGCGCAAGGTGGCGTGGATGCGCCAGCTGCTGGAGGGCGGCGACGAGGGCGAGGACGCACTGCTGGCGGGCTTTTCCACCGAGCTGGTGGAAGACCGCGTGTATGCACTGACGCCGCGCGGCGAGGTGATTGATCTGCCGCGCTCGGCCACCGTGCTGGACTTCGCCTATGCGGTGCACACCGAGGTGGGCCACCGCTGCCGCGGCGCCAAGGTGAACGGCCGCATCGTGCCGCTCGACCACCAGCCAGCCACCGGCGACCGGGTGGAGATACTGACCGCCAAGACCGCCGAGCCGCGCCGCGACTGGCTGATGGCCAGCCATGGCTTCCTGGCCACCAGCCGCGCCCGCGACAAGGTGCGGGCGTGGTTCCACCGCATCGACCGCGGCCGCAACCTGCAGGCGGGGCGCGAGTTGCTGGAGAAAGAGCTGCGCCGGGTCGCCTTGAGCCAGGCCGACCTAGCGCCGGTGCTGGCCAAGTTCCGCTTCGAGGCCGTGGATGACCTGCACCTGGCGCTGGCGCTGGGCGACCTGGGTCCCAGCCAGGTCAGCCGCGCGCTGCACGACCACGCGCAGTTGCTCAAGGCGCCGCCCGAGGCCCCGTCGCTGGTGTCGCGCCGTCCGCAGGCGCCCAAATCCAAAGCACCGTTCACGGTGGAAGGCGTGGGCAACCTGCTCAGCCAGATCGCCCGCTGCTGCCAGCCGGTGCCCGGCGACGTCATCGTGGGCTACCTCACCCGCGGCCGCGGCGTCAGCATCCACCGCGCCAGCTGCGCCAGCGTGCAGCGGCTGCTGGCCAGCCAGCCCGACCGTCACCTGCCGGTGGAATGGGGCCGCGCGCAGGCCTCCAGCTACGACGTGGACGTCACCCTGCGCGCCTTCGACCGCAAGTGGCTGCTCAAGGACATCACCAACGTGATTGCGCAGCTGTCGGTGAACATCCTGGGCGTGCAGTCGCGCGTGGACGAATCGCAGGGCATCGCCGAACTGCGGCTGTCGGTGCGGGTGGCTGATTTCGGCCAGCTCAGCGATCTGCTGGGCCGCCTCAACGCCGTGCCTGGCGTGCAAGAGGCGCGCCGGATTGGCTGAGTCTGCCGCGTTGGGGTTCAGCCGCCGCTGTTATCCTGCGGGCATGAAGAACGCGTCGGCATGAGCAGCCATCGCCCGGAACCCGGCCACTCGCCGGCCTTGGGCTCGCTGGAGCATTTGGACTTTGCGCGCCGCGGTGCGCCCTTGCCCCCGCCGCCCCCACCGGCTCCGCCCGGGCGCTGGCCCTGGGGCTGGCTGCTGCTGGCCGGGGCTATCGTGGCGGTGCTGCTGGTGCTGGGCCTGTGGCGCGAACAGATTGGCCAGCGCCTGGTGCCCGATTCCGCCATCAACCTGCAGATCGAACAGGCGCAGCTGGCGCTGGCGCGCGGCGAACTGACCCAGGCCGACGGCAGCGGTGCCCGCGAGCAATTCCAGGCGGTGCTGGCGCGCGACCCCGACCATCTGGCCGCGCGCGCGGGCCTGGCGCAGGTGCGCGATGCCGCGGTGGAACAGGCGCGCGTGGCGTTGGCCGCAGGCAACACGCCGCTGGCGCGCGAGCGGCTGGAGCTGGCGCGAACGATGGCTGCGCCTGCCGCCGAGCTGGCCGATCTTGAGCAAGACCTCGAGCGCAGGCAGAGCAGCGGCGCCGATGTGGCCGCCAAACTCGAACGGGCCCGCAGCGCCCAAGCGCAGGGCCGTCTGGAGCAGGTGCCTGACGGCGCGCTGGCGCTGTACACCCAGGTGCTGGCCCATCAGCCCGACAATGCGCTGGCGCTGGAAGGACGTCGCGACATCCTGTCGGGCCTGCTGCAGCGGTCCGGCGCGGCCTTGGCGCAGGGCGATATCGTCACGGCGCAGGCGCTGGTGGCGCGCGTGATGGACAGCGACCCGAGCCACCTCGAACTACCCGCGCTGCAGGCCCGTCTGGGCGAAGCCCTGCTGCGCCAGCAGCAGTCGCGCACCGCGGCGCTGCAGCAGGCTGGCCAACTCCTGCAGCAGGGGCGGTTGGAACCGGCCGCTGCCGCTTATCAAGCGCTGCTGCTGCAGGCGCCGGAGTCGCTGGAGGCGAACCAAGGCCTGGCCGATGCCGCCGCCGCCATGGCCGCGCGTTCAAGCAGGCTGGCAGCGGATTTTGATTTCGATGCGGCGCAGTCGGCGTTGGATTTGGCGCGCCAGTGGCAGCCGGACTCTTCGGCCCTGGTGGCTGCCGAGCAACGGCTGCAGTCGGCCCGCGCCGCCCGCGGCCAGTTGCCCGCCGCCAGCGCTGATCCCGACCAGCTGCGCGCGCTGCTGCAGCGGGCCACCGCCGCGATGCGCCGGGGCGAGCTGGTGGAGCCGCCCGGTGACTCGGCCTGGGACACGCTGCGCCAGGCGCAGGCCATCGCGCCCGATGCCCCGGAGTTGGCGCTCGCCTACGCTGAGTACGACCGCCGGGCGCGAGCGTGCTTTGAGGATGAACTGGCTGGAAACCGGCTCAGCGGCGCCCAGGCCTGCCTGGACGCGCGGGCACTGCGCGAACGCAGCGGCGATGCCCTGGCTGCCGACAAAAGACGATTGGCGGACCGCTGGCTCGCGTTCGCGGATGAGCGCTTGGGCGCCAACGAGCTGGCGCTGGCGCGTCGGGCGCTGGATTCGGCGCAACGGCTGGATCCGGCGCATCCGGGCCTGGCGGCGATGGCCGAGCGGCTGGCGCGCGCGGGCGGCTAGCGCGGCCTCAGGCTGGCGAGCAGGGCGCGCAGCGGCAGGCGCACGGCTTCCCTGGAAAAGTACCGCCGCGTGTTTTCCATCCCGCCTTCCGCCAGCTGCTGCCACAGCGCCTGGTCCCGGTAGAGCCGCACTACGGCCTGCGCGAAGGCGCTGGCATCGTCGGCCACCAGCACGTCCTGGCCATCTACCAGGTGCATGCCTTCCACCGCGCACACGGTGGCCACCATGGGTTGGCCGTGCGCCAAGCTCTGGTTCACCTTGCCTTTCACGCCGGCGCCGTAGCGCAGCGGCGCCACGCCCACGCGCGCGCCCTCGAGCAGCGGCAGCAGGTCGGGTACGTAACCGTGGAACTTCACCCCCGGCAGCGCGCCCAAGGCCACGATGTCATCCGGGGCATCGGCACCCACCAGATGCAGCACCGCATCAGGCAGCTGGGCGCGAACCAGCGGGAAGATTTCCTGGGCTAGCCAGAGTGCCGCATCCACGTTGGGTGGATGCCGGTAGCTGCCGACGAACAGCAGGCCGCTGCGCTGCGCCCAGGGCAGACCCGGGCCATGAACCTCGTGGATATTCGACACCACTTCCACCCGTGCCTGGGGAAGTTCGCCGGCCAGCAGTGCCTGCTCCATGGAACTCACCACCCAAGTGGTGTCGGCCTGGCCGATCAGGCCCAGCTCCATCCGGCGGGTGCGCGCGGCGGTGCGCCGCGTCGCCGCGTCGCCGCTGACCTCGGCCGCGCGCTGCTCGCGCAGGTGGTGCAGGTCCACGGTGTCGAACACCAAATGCGCGCGGCGCGCATGGCTGCGGATGAGCGGCAGCAGCGGCGACAGCACGTAGTGGCGGCTGGCGATGACCAGGTCCAAGCCGGCGCCGTGCTTGGCAAACCACGCGGGGACATCGCCGATGTAGGGATGCCACCATGCCTCCACGCCCAACTGCTGTATCGCTTCGGTGTAGGCGCCGTCGTGTGCGCGGTTCTCCGGGAAGAACGCCACCGAGCAGCCTTCCTCGCGCAGCAGCGCCAGCAGCGCCAGCATCCTCACCGAACCTGAGTCGCGGTCCGGCGTGGGCGTGCAGGCGTCGAGCACCAGCACTCGCCTGCTGCGGTGGCGATCACTCGCCAGCGCCGGGTCGGTGCCCGCGGGGGCATGATCGGCCGCCAGCACCGCGCGCCAACGCGCAAGGAATTTGCCCTGGTTCACCGCCTGGTAGGCCTTGACGCCCTTGTGCACGTCGGTGCCCGAAGTCACGCCTTCGTGGTGCACCACTACCGATGCTGGCTGGTAGCGCACTTTCAGCCCGTGCGCACGCACGCGCATCGCCAAGTCGGTGTCCTCGTAGTACGCCGGCGCGTAGTGGCTGTCGAAGCCACCCAACTGCAGGAACAGCCGGCGGCGAAGGGCGAGCGCCGCACCCGAACAGTAGTCCACCTCGCGCACGAAGCCGTAGCGCGGATGCGCCGGATCCTCGAAGCGTCCGTAGTTCCAGGCGCTGCCGTCGGCAAACACGATGCCGCCGGCTTCCTGCAGGCGACCATCGGGGTAGACCAGCTTGCTGCCCGCCAGCCCCGTATCGGGATAGCGGTGGAAGGTGTCCAGCAGCGCGTCCAGCCAGCCGCTCTGCACCGTGGTGTCGTTGTTGAGGAAGACCACGAACTCGCCGATTGCAAGCTCTGCGCCGGCGTTGCAGGCGCCGATGAAGCCCAGGTTCTGCGGGTTGCGGTGGTAGCGCAGTCCGGGAATGCTCGGCAGCACCCGGGGCGACGCATCGGTGGACGCGTCGTCCACCAAGATCACCTCGAACGCCGTGCTGTCGCCGCAATCGCTCAGCGAGCGCAGGCAGGCCAGGGTGAAATGCAGCTGGCCGTGCACCGGCACCACGATGCTGGCCACGGGCCGGGCGGGGCGCGGCAGCCGCAGCGCGCTGTCGGCCTGCAGCGCTACCGGTGCCGCCGGCGCGTGGCGCTGCTCGGCCAGGGCGATACGGCGCTCCCGAAGGCGCCTGAGGGTGCCGGCCCAGCCGCGATTGCGCAGGCTGGCCTTGCCGCGCGCAAGCAGCGATTTCCAGTGCCGCAGATGATAGGCCGAGGCCAGCATCCGATGTCGCAGCCAGCTGCCAAGGCCGCGTGGAACAACGGTGAGCCGCCAGAACAGGCTGCCGTGGATCGCGCGAAGTTTTTCCAGCGCAGCATCGCGCTGAGTAACCGCCACGTCGCGCTGCCGTGCCAGGTCGTTGCTGTCGCGCTGGTAGTAGCCGTGGGCTTGCGCAAGCTGCTGGTCCAGTTCGGCGACGTAGGCTTCCAGCCGGAGGTTTTCCAAAGCAGCCGTGTCGCGAACTTCAGCAGCCGTGTCGCGAACTTCTAAAAGTTCCTGCACTTGTTCCTGCACTTGCTGCTGCAGGCCGTGGGCCCAGTCGGCGCGTCGGTCCAGCTCCAGCCAGGCTTCCCGCAGCTCGATCTTGTGCCGATCCAAGCTGGCCTGGCGCCGCGCCGATTCCAGCGCCAGGCCCAGCTTTGCCAGGGTCGTCGGCGTTGCCGGGCTCAGCTGCAGCGGGGTTCGTGCTGCCGGCAGCGCCTGGCGCCACTGCTCGGCCATCCGCGCCACGCTTGGCAGCTCGGGCATCGGACGGCCGCGCATTTCCGCTACGGCCTCCGGGTGCGCGGCCAACTCAGCCAACAGGGCATTCACCGCCGTGGCGTCCGCGGCCACTTGCCAGCCCAAGCCGAGTTCGCGCAGCCGTGCGGCCGGCGCACCTGGCGAAGCGCACACCACCGGGATGCCCAGCGCAAGCATTTCCGACAGCGTGTAGCTGAAGGTCTCCGGTGCGGTGGAAGTGAGCAGTGCCACGTCCGGCGCCAGCGTGGCCACGGCCTGGGCCAGCTGGTCGCGGTCGTAGTCGCGCTGCACGCTGACGCGAGGATGCCCCTCGAAACGGGCGCCGGCCGCACCGCTGCCCAGCAGCTGCAGTTCAACGCCAGCCGGAAGTCCAGGCAGCAGCTGCGCCAGTAGGTGCTCGCCCTTGCCGCCCAGCAGGCGGCCGGGCACCAGCACGCGCAGCGCGGTGCCCACTGGTTTGGGCGGCGCCGGCGTGGCGGCGGGCGGCAGCGGTGCATGCCCGTGGGCGATGGTCCGCCACGGCAGGGCCAAAAGTTCTGGCGCCAGTGCGCACATTCGCTGACGGGCAAAGTCGCTTGGTGCGACCAGGCTGACGTGGTGCTGCGCCAGCGTGCGCAGGAAATCCGCGCGCAGTGACCACCACTGTGCGGCCTCGCGGCCGGCCAGCACGTGGCCCGGGCCGACTTCAGCCAAGCCCCGCTCCAGCGCGTGCAGGTCGAAGGGCTCGGTGGCGGGGTCACGTGCGTCATGCAGCAGCGGCCACGCAGGGTAGGTGTCGTGCACGCACATCGCCGTGGGCAGGCCGGTGCGCAGCACGTCCAGCGCGTGGCCGATCAGCGACGAGACAAGTACGGCGCCTACGCCCCATTGGCCGATCACTTGGGCAAGGATGGCGGCCACCTCGGGCGAGTCGGTGGCCGTATCGAAGATCGGGCTGGCCAGCGGCCAAGTCTGCAGCGGTGGCGCATCCAGGCTGTCGTGCAGGCAAAGGCGGCGGCCGTAGGGCCGCCGATCCTCGTCGCCGCGCGCCACCAGCACCAAGTGTTGGCTCTGGGTGTCGGCTGCCTGCAGGTCGCGCACGAAGCGCTCCACCCCGCCGCCCCAATCGTGCAGCACGTGCAGCACCACCGGCACGCCGGCGCCCGGCAGCGTCGGCCGCTGGCCGGCCGCGGCCAGCTGTAGCGCCTCCAGCGGCAGCGGCAGTTCGCCGCCCGGCGACGGCAGCGAGGGCCCCACATAGAGGCAGGGCAACAAGCCAGCGCGCAGCGGAGCGCCTTGTTCACGTGGCTGCGGGTGGGCGCGCCACAGGGCGCAGACGCTCGAGCTTTCGGGCTGGGCGAACACGGCGTGCTCGCCGTGGCGCCAAGCCAGCAGGTCGCGCTCGGCGCTGTCCAGGGCATCGTCGAAAAGGCGCCAGTGGCCATCCACGGGAAACACCACGTCCCATTCGCCGCCAGCCAGGGCCGCCTGCAGGCGGCGCAGGGCGTCGGCCGGGAGTTCGGCGTCGGCACGCAGCACCAGCACGTCACGGCCGGGATGCTGGGCGCGCGCGTTGTCCAGCGCCTGCTGTGGCGTGCTGGCGCAGCCGGGCACCTTGGGCAGATCCAGAGCAATCGAGGGTTCGGCCGCAGGCGCGTCGGTGGCGGCCGCCCAGGTGCTCAGGACCGGAAGGGAGTGTGCAGGCATGCGGGGCATTCAGTCTCGAGTGGGGGCGCGGCAGCGGCGGCCTGATAGACTGACGCCACCTTCGGATTATCCATGTCCGTGCCTCGTAGCGCCTCCCCCCCAAATTCCGGCTCCGCCTCTGCTCGCCCGCGCTGGCGCGGCTGGCTGCTGCGCGCGTGCCTGCTGGCCTTGGGGTTGGGGCTCGGCGTGGGCGTGCCGCTGTTCTGGATCTTGGACAAGCAGGTGCGCGCTGAATTCGAGCAGTTGGCCTGGCAGGTACCCACGCGCGTCTACGCCCGGCCGCTGCTGCTGCAGCCCGGGCAGCGGCTGGACGTGGCCACGCTGGAGCTGGAGCTGGCCGCCGCGTCCTACCGAAAGGATGGGGCGGGTGAGCTGCCAGGGACCTTCGCGCGTGAAGGCGGCCGCTTCCGTATAGCCACGCGCGCTTTCACCGATCTTGACGGCGCCGTGCCGGCGCGGCGCCTGGAGGTGACGTTGGGCGGCGGCCGCGTCGGTCGCATCAGCGACCGCCAGACCAAACGCGCGCTGGAGTCGGCGCGCCTGGACCCGGCGCGCATCGCCACGCTCTACGGCGGCAACGTGCAGGAAGAGCGCCGGCTGGTGCAGCTGCGCGAGGTGCCACCGCTGCTGGTCACCGGGCTGCAGGCGGTGGAAGACCGCAATTTCAAGCACCACCACGGCATCGATCCGATGGGCGTGCTGCGCGCGATGTGGGTGAACGTGCGCGAAGGTGAGTTGGAGCAGGGCGCCAGCACGCTCACCCAGCAGCTGGTGCGCAGCCTGTTCCTCACCCGCGAGAAGCGCCTGAGTCGCAAGCTCAAGGAAGCCGCCTATTCGATCATCATCGAGGCGCGCTACGACAAGCAGCGCATCCTCGAAGCCTATTTGAACCAGGTGTACCTGGGCCAGCAGGGCGACCAATCCATCCACGGCGTGGCGGCGGCGTCGGAGTTTTGGTTCGGGCGCGAGCTGGGCAGCCTGCGCACCGAGGACATGGCCCTGATGGTGGGCATGATCCAGGGCCCGTCCATCTATGACCCGCGGCGCAATCCCGAAGCGGCCACGGCGCGCCGTAACCTGGTGCTGTCGGTCTGGGCGGACATGGGTTTGGTGGAAGCGGCCGAAGCCAAGCGCGCGCAAGCCTCGCCGCTGGGCGTGAGCGCGCGTCCGGGCGTGGCGCGCAACCGCAACCCGGCCTTCATGGACCTGGTGCGGCGCCAGTTGGCGCGCGATTACCCCGCCGATGCGCTGCGCGGTGCCGGCCTGAGCGTGCTCACCACGCTCTCGCCCTCGGCCCAGCAGCTGTCCGAACAGGCGGTGGCCGGCACGCTGGCGCGCGTGCAGCGCAAGCAGGGCCCGTCGCTGCAGGCGGGCATGGTGGTCACCGACACCCACAGCGGCGAAGTGTTGGCGATGGTCGGCAATCGCGACACCGACCAGCCAGGGTTCAACCGTGCGCTGGAAGCGCAGCGGCCGGTGGGTTCGCTGCTCAAGCCCATGGTGTACCTGCTGGCGCTGGCGCAGCCCGGCCGCTGGTCGCTGGCCACGCCGGTGGACGATGCACCGGTGAACGTGACCTTGGCCAACGGCAAAACGTGGAACCCCGGCAACTCCGATGGCCGCAGCCACGGCACGGTGAGCCTGGGGGACGCGCTGGCGCATTCGTACAATCAGGCCACAGTGCGCGTGGGCATGGACGTGGGGCCGGACCGCTTGGCTGAACTGCTCAAAGTGCTCGCCGGCTTGCGCGCGCAGCCCAACCCATCGCTGATCCTGGGCTCGGTGGATCTGAGTCCGTTTTCGATGGCGCAGGTCTATCAATTCCTGGCTTCTGGCGGCGAGATCCAGCCGCTGCGGGCGGTGCGCGGCGTGCTTGACCCCAAGGGCAAGGCGATCAACCGCTACGACTTCAGCGCCGAGCCGGCCAAGGAAGGCGACGCCATCGCCGCGCGCCTGGTCACGCTGGCGCTGCAGGACGCGGTGACCCGCGGCACCGGGCGGCCGCTGCTGGCCGACGGCTTGGGCTCACTCAACGCCGCCGGCAAAACCGGCACCAGCAACGACAGCCGCGACAGCTGGTTCGCGGGCTACACCGGCGACCACCTGGCCGTGGTGTGGGTGGGCAATGACAAGAACGAGCCCACGGGCCTTTACGGCGCAACCGGCGCGATGCGGGTGTGGTCGGCGCTGTTCACCAAGCTGCCGAGTGCGCCGCTCCAGGTGGGCAGCGCGGGCATCGAGTGGGGCTGGGTAGCCGCGTCGGAGTTCGCCACCACCGAGGAAACCTGCGCGGGTGCGCGCCGCTATGCCTTCGTCGCCGGCCATCTGCCGCCCGAGCACGTGAGCTGCGTCGAGCGCAGCTGGCTGGACTGGTTCCGCTTTGGCGGCGACGATGGCGATGACAAGGCGCCCAAGCCTGAGGAAACTGAGCAATGAAGCGAATTCTGGCCGTTGTGTTGGCCCTGGCCTTGGCGGCGTGCAGCAGCGGCACCGCGCCTGTCGCCAAGGGCCGCCCGGGCGCCAAGGTGCAGCCGGCCGATCTGGTGGCGGCCGTGCGCGCCGCTGGCGTTAGCGGCAATGAGCTGGACGTGCAGCCGCTGCGCGATCCCCAGGTGGACGATCTGCGCCTGCAGGCCGATGCGCTGGAGGCGCGAGGCAAATACAAGCCGGCGCTGGCGGCGCTGAACCAAGCCTTGGCCATTACCCCCGGGGATCCGGAGCTGCTGCAGCGCAAGGCGGAACTGGCGCTCTACATCCGGGCGTGGCCTGACGCCGAGCGTTTCGCTTCGGCGTCTTTCAACGCGGGCCCCAAGCTGGGTGGGCTCTGCCGCCGCAACTGGACCACGGTGCAGCTGGCGCGCGAGCGGCGTGGGGATGCCGCGGGCGCGGGACTTGCGCGCAAGCAGGTGGACTCATGCACGGTGGCACCACCGGTTCGCCTGTAAGTGGACAGCCTGTCGGAACGTACGCGCCTTGCCCTGGCGCCCGCTGGCCCGCTGGCCGAGGGGCTGGAGGGCTACGTGCCGCGTGCCGCGCAGCTGCAGCTGGCCCAGGCCGTGGCGAATGCGATGGAGGAGCGCGCCACGCTGATCGCCGAGGCCGGCACCGGCACCGGCAAGACCTACGCCTATCTGGTGCCCGCGCTGCTTTCGGGCCAGCGGGTGATCATTTCCACCGGTACCCGCGCGCTGCAGGACCAGCTTTACCACCGCGACCTGCCGCGCGTGCGCGCAGCGCTGGGCGCGGGCCTGAAGACCGCGCTGCTCAAGGGCCGCGCGAACTACCTGTGCCAGTACCGGATGGAGCAGGCCAAGGGCGAGAAGTTTGCTTCGCGCGAGGTGGCGGCGCAGTTCCAGCGGGTGGTGTCGTGGGCGGCGCGCACGCAGCGCGGCGACCTTTCCGAATTGGCCGACATTGCCGAGGACTCGCCGCTTTGGCCGCAGGTCACCTCCACCGCTGACAATTGCCTGGGCGGTGATTGTCCGTTTTGGAGCGAGTGCTTCGTCGCCAAGGCGCGCCAGCAGGCACAGGCCGCGGACTTGGTAGTGGTCAATCACCACCTGCTCCTGGCTGACCTGGCCATCAAGCAGGAGGGTTTTGGCGAAATCCTGCCCGGCGCCGCCGCGTTCGTGCTCGACGAGGCGCACCAGCTGCCCGAACTGGCCGCGCAGTTTTTCGGCGAAGGCCTGGGCGCGCGCCAGCTGCTGGACCTGGCCCGCGACAGCCTGGCCGAATGCAAGAACGTGACCGCCTCGCTGGCCACCGTGATGGCGCCCGCACGAACCCTCGAGCACGCCATGCGCGAACTGCGCCTGGCCATGGACTCGCTGCCGCAGCGCGCCGCACAAGCGCGCCTGCTGGCGCACGCGCCCGCCGTGGCGGCGCTGGACACGCTGGCGCAGGCGCTGGCGGAAATGACCCGCGCACTCGGGCCACTGTCGGACGCGTCCCCAGGCTTCGCCGCCTGCTCGGACCGCGCCGCCGACCTCGTCCACCGCCTAAACAGCTGGCGCAACCCCGAAAAACAGGGGTCAGAGTACGATTTAGAGACAGACCACCCCGACCCGGATGCGGCGCCGGAACCCGTGAAAGAAAGGTACTCTGACCCCGGTTTTTCGGTGCGGTGGTATGAGCTTACGCAGCGGGGGTTCATGCTGCAGCGCACGCCGCTGGATGTTTCCGGGCCGCTGCGGCGCTATCGGGAGCAGAGCCGGGCGGCGTGGATCTTCACTTCGGCGACGCTGGCGGTGGCGGGGGACTTCGAGCACATTGGCCGGCGCTTGGGGCTGGACGATCCGCAGCAGCTGCTGCAGCCCAGCCCGTTTGACTGGCCGGAGCAGGCGCTGTGTTACCTGCCGCGCGGGCTGCCTGAGCCCAACAGCCGCGATTACGTTGGCGCCATGCTTGATGCGGTGTGGCCGGTGCTGGAAGCTTCGCGCGGGCGCGCGTTCCTGCTGTTCACCTCGCACCGCGCGCTGCGCGAGGCGGCCGAACAGCTGCGCGATTGTCCGTGGCCGCTGTTTGTGCAGGGCAGCGCGCCGCGCAACACGCTGCTGGAACAATTCCGCGCCTCGGGCAACGGCGTACTGCTGGGCGCCGCCAGTTTCTGGGAGGGCGTGGACGTGGCTGGCGAAGCGCTGAGCGTGGTGGTGATCGACCGCCTGCCGTTCGCCGCACCCGACGACCCGGTGCTGGAAGCCCGCCTGGATGCGGTGCGACGCGCCGGCGGCAATCCCTTCCGCGATGAACAGCTGCCGCAGGCCGTGATCGCGCTCAAGCAGGGCGTGGGCCGCTTGATCCGCAGCCACCTGGACCGCGGCGTGCTGGTGCTGTGCGACCCGCGGCTGGTTGGAAAATCCTACGGCCGGCTGTTCCTGGACAGCCTGCCGCCGTTTCCGCGGACGCGCCAGATTGAAGACGTGCAGGATTTTTTCGCAGCACAGTCCGCCGAGCCCGTTGCCCTGCGCGAGGAGTCCCTGCCGTGAGCACGATCCCTGCGTCCGCCCGCCGCCGCACCGGGGCCAGCGCATGAAACTTCTGGCGATTGAAACCAGCACCGAAGCCTGCTCGGTTGCCGTTTACGTGGATGGCGACATAGCCGAACGCCACGAGCTGGCGCCGCGCCGCCACACGCAGCTGGTGTTGCCGTGGGCCGACCAATTGCTGGCCGACGCCGGACTGAAAAAATCCCAGCTCGACGCGATCGCGGTTGGCCGCGGCCCGGGCGCATTCACCGGTGTGCGCTTGGCCATTGCCTTGGCGCAGGGCCTGGCCCTGGCGCTGGACCGGCCACTGCTGCCGGTGTCCACGCTGGCGGTGCTGGCCATGCAGGGCATGCACCTGCGCACGCTGGCGGCGATTGACGCGCGCATGGGCGAGGTTTACCTGGGTGCCTTCACGCGCGATGCCGACGGGCTGGTGACCGCCGACGGTGAAGAGTGCCTGCTGGCGCCCGGCGAGGCGACGACGTTGCAGCAGGTGGCGTTTGGCGTGGGTACCGGCTTCGGCGCCCAGGACGGCGCGCTGGCGTCCGCGCTGGGGCCGCTGCTGGTTGGTTTCGACGCGCTCGCACTGCCGCACGCCGCCGACCTGGCCCGCTTGGCCGCGCGCGGATTCCTGCGCGGCGAAGCGCAGCCGCCCGATCACGTCGCGCCGGCCTACCTGCGCGACAAGGTGGCGCTCACCTTGGCCGAGCAGGGCAAGGCCTAGCCCCGCGGCCCCAACTAGCCCCGCCGCCGCCC
Source organism: Lysobacteraceae bacterium (assembly GCA_031415095.1). Taxonomy (GTDB): domain Bacteria; phylum Pseudomonadota; class Gammaproteobacteria; order Xanthomonadales; family Xanthomonadaceae; genus Arenimonas. Next base: position 14,296 of record JANORD010000333.1, on the reverse strand, counting down.
GGCCTGCATCGCCACCAGCCGCGAGATCACCAGCGCCAGGTACAGCACGCCCACCATCTGCTGGATCATCACCAAGGACCGCGCGTGGTCGCTGACCGGCGTGATCTCGCCAAATCCCACGCTGGTGAGGCAAGTGAAGCTGAAGTACAGCAAGTCCCACCAGCGGGTGACGCCGCCGGGATTGTTCACCGGGTTGATGTAGAACGCGCCGGGCGCCAGCAGTTCCACCATAGCGTAGAGATAGGCAAATACGAAGGCCATCAGCACGTAGAGGCCAGCGGCAGCGAACAGCTCATCCAGGGTCATCACTTCGTCGCGCAGCATGTAGCGCAGCAGGCACACCACCACGAACGCATGGAACACCGCCTGCGTGGCTAGGTTGGCCACGTGCCAGCCCAGCCCGGGCAGGAAGGCCGCGGCGATGTGCAGCACCACCGCCGGCAGCACCAACACGTAGCCCACCCGGGCCTCCGGTACGCTCACCCGCGCCGCACGCAGCGCCAAGCCCAGGATCACCAGGTCGAAGGCGGCAATCGCCGCACGCCCGGTCTGGTTGGGTTCGATCAACGGATAAATCACCACCAGCGCCACCAGCGACAGCAGCAGCCAGGCGTTGGGCAGGCGGGCGATGCGATGCAGCACGTAGGTTGTCATCGGGCGGTTCAGCGCAGCAGCACCAGGGTGGCCAGGCCCAGGAACGAGAAGAAGCCCATCACGTCGGTCACCGTGGTCAGGATGACGCCGCCGGCCAGGGCAGGATCCAGACGCATGCGCTTGAGCGTGAGCGGCACCAGCACGCCAGCGATGGCGGCCGACATTAGGTTGATCACCATCGCCGCGAAGATGACCAAGGCCAACTGCCAATCGCCGAACCAGGCCCAGGTGGCCAAGGCGACGACGCCGCCGATGAGCATGCCGTTGAGCATGGACACGCGCATTTCCTTCCACAGCAGCGCGTTCGCATTCGAGGCGCCCACCTGGCCCAGCGCCAGGCCGCGCACCATCAGGGCCAGCACCTGGGTACCGGCATTGCCGCCCATGCCGGCCACGATGGGCATCAGCACCGCCAGCGCCACCAACTGGTCGATGGTGCCCTGGAACTGGCCCACCACGCTGGAGGCCAGGAAAGCGGTGCACAGGTTGATTCCCAGCCACACCACGCGGCGCCGGAACGCGCGCGGCACCGGGCTGAACAGGTCCTCGTCCTCGTCCACGCCGGCGGCGCTGAGCGCCTGGTGCTCGGCCTGCGCGCGGATGATGTCGAGCACGTCGTCCACGGTGATGCGGCCGAGCAGGATGTTGCTGTCGTCCACCACCGGCGCCGACACCCAGTCGTGGTCGGAGAACTGGGTGGCCACTTCGGTATCGGGCGTGTCGGCCGGGATGGCGGGCTGCTCGTCGTCTATCAGCTCATTGATCGGCGTGGAGGCGTCGTGGATCAGCAGCGAGGCCAGCGCCACGCGACCCAGGTACTGGTGCCGGCGGCTGACTACGAACAGGTGGTCGGTGTGCTCGGGGATCTCGCCGCGCAGGCGCAGGTAGCGCAGCACCACGTCCACGGTGACGTCCGTGCGCACCGTGATCACGTCCGGGTTCATCAGGCGGCCGGCGGTGTCCTCGCCGTAGCTGAGCACCTGCTCCAGGCGCTCGCGGTTCTCGCGGTCCATCGACTTCAGGACTTCCTCGATCACCGTGTCGGGGAGGTCCTCGGCCAGTTCGGCCAGGTCGTCGATGTCCAGGTCTTCCACGGCCGCGACGATCTCGTCGGGGTCCATTTCAGCCAGCAGGCTTTCGCGCACGTCGTCGCCCACGTGCACCAGCACCTCGCCGTCGTCCTCCGGGTCCACCAGGCCCCAGACGATGCCGCGCTTGGCGGCGGGCAGGGACTCGAGCAGGTTGCCGATTTCAGCCGGCGACAGCGTGTTCACCAGCCGGCGCACCGGACCCAGGCGGCCGGTGTCGAGCGCGTCCGACAGCAGGCGCAGCTGGCGCGCAGTCTTGTCGTGGCGGATGGTCTCGGCCATCGGGCGGCTCCCTGTGAGGCCCGCGCATTATGCGGGCGCGGGCGCGGGCCGCCTACCCTTGGCCGCGTGGCGGCAACGCCGGGCAGCTCAGTGCTGGCGAACCACCGAGTAGTGCGCCAAGCCGCGCAGGGCCTGCAGCCAGTCGCTCTCGGGCAGGCCCGCGAGTGCATCCGCGGCTCGCGCGGCGTAGTGCTGGGCGCGCTGGTGGCTGTAGCCGATGGCGCCGGTCTTGCTGATGGCGGCCAGGACTTCGGGCATGGCGGTGGCATCCCCGGCCTCGATGATTTCGCGCAGCCGCGCCCGCACCGCGGCATCGCTGTGCGCCATGGCGTGGATCAGGGGCAGGGTGGCCTTGCCTTCGGCCAGGTCGTCGCCCAGGTTCTTGCCCAGTGCGTCGGCATCGGCGGTGTAGTCCAGCACGTCGTCGGCGATCTGGAAGGCCAGGCCCAGGTTCATGCCGTAGTCGTGCATCTGCTGCTGCACCGCGGCGCTGGCGCCTGCCAGCAGGGCGCCCAGCCGGGTTGCAGCGGCGAACAGCACGGCGGTCTTGCGCTCGATCACGCGCAGGTAGGCCGCCTCGTCGGTGTCGGGGTTGTGTACGTGCAGCAGCTGCAGCACCTCGCCCTCGGCGATCTGGTTGGTGGTGTCGGCCAGCACCCGCATCACGGGCATGGAGTCCAGCTCCACCATCAGCTGGAAGCTGCGTGAATAGAGGAAATCGCCGACCAGCACGCTGGGCGCGTTGCCCCACAGGGCGTTCGCGGTCTTGCGGCCGCGGCGAAGGTCCGATTCGTCCACCACGTCGTCATGCAGCAGGGTGGAGGTGTGGATGAATTCGACGATGGCGGCCAACTGGTGCGGGTGCGGGCCGGCGTGGCCGAGCGCGCGCGCTGCCAGCACCGCCAGCATCGGCCGCAGGCGCTTGCCGCCGGCGGCGATGATGTGCTCGGAAATTTGGTTGATCAGGGCCACGTCGGAGGCCAGGCGCGTGCGAATCAGCTGGTTCACTGCCGCCATGTCAGGGGCGGCCAGCCGCTGGATGTCAGCGATGCCCGGGAGGGACTGCAGGGGGCTCGGAGCGGAGTACATGCCGCCATTATAGGACGGCAGGCGGCTGGTTCGCCTCAGCCGCGTCTGGCGAAGCGGGTTACCAGGCCCCTGATCAGCAGGTACGGAACCAAAGCCAGCACGATGGCCACGATGAGCATTTCAAGCGGGAACACCGTCCCCTTCACGAAGAACTGGTAGCCCAGGTCCAGGACCAGCGCCAGCGCGAACACCTTGCTCACGTCCTTCCACCCGTCCTTGAGCCTGGCCGCTCGATTCACCGGGTCACTGAACAGGGACCAGAAGTAGGGGGGGTTGCCGACGCGGGCGTCGCGCAGGCCGGCAATGACCGCGAAAATCGTCGCCATGGTTGGCTGCAGGTAAACCCGCAGATGCATCGGCCCGCTCACCCTTTCCACCAGGTTCTCGACGATTCGCATCAGGACGTCTTCCATCGCAGCACCTCCAGGCAGGCTTAGAGAACTCGCCAGGCGATGCTGGCAAACAGCACCACGCCGAACGCAGAAAGGATCAAGGCAATGGTGAACGACGGCCTGCGGGTCCGGATCGGACCATACATGCGCAGCTCGCCCAAGCCGTGCCAGTACTCGATGGTGCCCATGACGATGCAGGCCGTGCCCAGTCCGATCAGGAACAGCCCGATGTTGCGCGGATTGCCGTGCGGTATGTCCTCGATGCCGGTACCGCGGAATCCTTCCAGCACCTTGTAGATGGTGAACCCGAAACTGATCATCGACAGGCCGGTGCGGATCCACGCCATCAGCGACCGGTCGGCGGCCATCAGGGTGCGCTTCTCGGCCAGCGTGGTCCGGATCTGGGCCAGCTCGTCCGATGTCTTGGCGGGCTCGGTCATGGCGTTTCCTCGGCCTTCACGGCCGCCGTCTCGAGGTCACGCTCCAGGAAATAGTTCAGGAACGTGCGGATGACCGCGACGGCCGCCAGCTGCCCGATTTCAGTCCAGCTGGGCGCGATGGTGGAGCGGACGATGTCCGCGGCCAGCATGAACTCCAGCGCCAGCAGCAGCCAGCGGGCCAGGCTCAGCCATGCATCACGGCGTGAACCGTGGCTGGTGCGGCCGGTGAGCACCGGCCAGAGGGTGCGAAAGCTTGCTTCCGCACCGCCGATGGCGACCAGCAGCACGGAAATAGTCTCCAGTGCCAAGGCGACGAATTCAGCGATGTGTTTGAGAAACTCTTCCACGCCTTGACCTCCTCGCTGGGTTGGTGCCCGCGAACACTGCGCGGAGTTTGTTGCGCCTCGCGGCGCGGCTTCCATTGGACTTTGGGCGTAGGGTTAGCCCTGATCATGCCAGCGCCGGGCGCCGAGTGCTTGCTTTCCCGGCCGCGAAAGGGCATCACTGGCATCCCCGGGAGCATGGCCCGGGACAAGGCTGTCGGAGTAGGGGCTTGCACGCCAGGGACGCCACTGTATTCGTGATTGATGATGATGCCGAGGTGCGCGGAGGCCTCAGCCGCCTGCTGCTGTCCGACGGCTGGCAGGTGCTGCCGTTCGGGTCGGCGCTGGAATTCCTGGAGCAGCTGCCCGAGGCGGAAGCCGGCTGCATCCTGCTGGACGTCAACATGCCCGGAATGACCGGCCCGGAGCTGCACGAGCAGCTGATCGAGCGCGGCATCTGCTTGCCCGTGATCTACCTGACCGGGCAGTGCACGGTGTCCATGGGCGTGCGGGCGATGAAGCGCGGCGCCGTGGACTTCCTGGAAAAACCGGTGGATGCCGACGCCCTGCTGCCGGCGCTGGAACAGGCGATTGCGCGCCATCGCCAGGCCCGAGCCTGCAGCGATCGCCAGGGCGACCTGGGTGACCGGCTGGCCCGTCTCTCGGTGCGCGAGCGCCAGGTGCTGGAGCACGTGATAAGCGGTCGCTTGAATAAGCAAATTGCCAGTGACCTCGGCATTGCCGAGAAGACGGTCAAGGTGCATCGCGGACGGGTGATGGCAAAGATGCAGGTGCGGTCGGTGGCGGCACTGGTGCATCTGTGCGACGAGATGGGCCTGACGGCGGCCAGTCCGACGCCTTAGCCGTTGGCTGCATGGGATGAAAGTCCCATTTCGCTGGAGAACCGGCCTCCTTAAGGTGACCAGAAGGCGACAGACCCAACAGGGTCTAGCTTCCTGTCCATTGCTGCATTGATGCGGCTGGGACACGGCAGTTTTTAGGCCTGGGTACTGGCTGGGAGCCGCGGCGTGTTCAAGCAAGCCAAACCGACAATCGTCTACATCCTCGACGACGACGCCGCCGTCAGGAGCGGTATCGCCAGGCTGCTGCGTTCCGCAGGGCTGGACTCGCGCCCCTACGAATCGGCCGACCTGTTCCTGGAGGAAGTGGTGGACGTGGACGGCGCCTGCATCCTGCTCGACATCACCATGCCGGGAATGACCGGCCCCCAGGTGCAGGAGCAGTTGAACCGCCGCGGCATTGCCCTCCCCGTCATCACTGTGTCGGCCCGCGATGACGACGATACCCGCGCCTGCGCCCGCAGCCTCGGCGCCCGCATGTTCCTGCGCAAGCCGGTGGATGACCAGGCGCTGCTGGACGCCATCGGTTGGGTCACCAGCGCGCCAATCTAAGGACTGCGACCTCGTTTTCCGCGGCGCAGGTGCAGGCGGACCCACGGGTTAGACTCCCATCGGACATCCCAGGCTGCCTTAAGGAGCCCGCCCCCCGATGAACTGGCTCGAATTCCTGCTGTCGCTGACCATCGGCGCCAGTTTGATATTGGCGTACATCCATGCGCTGATCTGGGCCGGCGAGACCCGCCAGTGGGCCCACCCGATGTTTGTCGCGTCCACGCTGCTGATCGTGGTCATTGCGATCCTGGAGCTGGCGCTTGCGCGCGCCGATCAGCCGCACGCCTACGCCGCCATCCTGCGCTGGATCCAGGTGCCGGCGGCGATGTGTTTCATCACGTTCGTGCTCTTCGTGCACTTGCGGTTCCAGGCAGGGCGCTTGTGGCTGGGGGTGCTTGCGTGCCTGCTCAAGGTGGCCGCACTGGTCCCGAACTTCACGGTTGGCGAGAACTTGAATTTCGTCACCATTACCTCGCTGGAGCGGCTGACGGTAATGGGCGGCGGCGTGTTGGTTCCGCACGGCTCGGCCAATGCCTGGATGATCGTTGGCCAGCTTGCCAATCTGCTGCTTGTGCTGTTCTTGCTCGATGCGGCGAGGCGGGGCTACGCGAAGCGACTCAGCCCCGTCGGTCTCCGGCAGTTTCGTATTGCGGGTGGCATGGCGGCGTTTACCGCCGCCATCAGCCTGTGGTGGCTGCTGGTTGTCGTCGGCGGGCTGGCCGCCCCGATAGTGGTGAGCCCGGCCTTCCTGTTGGTGCTGCTGGTGATGAGCTACGAGTTGGGCGGCGAACACCTGAGCTCGGTGCGCCTGACCAAGGCGCTGGAAACCACCGAGACCGACCTGAGGCAGGTGGAGCGGCGCATGCAGGACGCCGTGGACGCGGCGAGCCTGGGGCTTTGGAATTGGGACATCGGCACCAACCTCACCTGGATGTCGGGCACTGGCCGGCAGCTGTTGGGACTGGATGCCCGCGAGGAAATCGAGCTGGGCCTGCTGTTGAAAAGAATCGAGCCAGGCGACCGAAAAGCGGTGCTGGCGGCACTGCGAGCAGCCCTGGCGGGCCGGGACGGTTTCCACTGCGAATTCCGGATTGATCGGGAGCAGGGCAGCCGGCGCTGGATCGCCGCGCGCGGGCAAGTGGACTTCTACCCGGCTGCGCGCGCGCGGCAGATGCGCGGCGTATTGGTGGATGTTTCGGAGCGCAAATTCGCCGAGGAGCGCTTCCGCGTGCTGGTGGAGGCGGCCCCCACGGCGATGCTGGTGCTTGACGACAGCGAGCGCATCATCCTGGCCAACCGCCAGGCCGAACTTGTTTTTGGCTACGACCGCACCGAGTTGGTCGGCATGGTGTTGGCGGTTTTGGTGCCCCGCCCGCCTGCTGAGGAGGTCGGGTCGTTGTCCCTGCCGCGTTCGGGGGCATCAATGCCAGGCGTGGGCCACGAACTGCCGGCAATTCGCAAGGACGGCGAAGTGCTTGCCGTCGAGATGACCCTGAACCCGGTGGAGCTGAGCCAAGGTTCGTCGGTGCTGGTCTCCGTCACCGACATCACCGCACGCAAGGCGATGGAGCGTGAGTCGAGCCTGCAGCGCGAGGAATTGGCGCATCTGTCGCGGGTGGCGCTGCTGGCAGAGCTGTCGGGTTCGCTGGCGCACGAGCTCAACCAGCCGCTAACCGCGATCCTGAGCAATGCCCAGGCCGCCGTGCGCTACCTGGCCCACGATCCCCCCAACTTGCCCGAGGTCAGCCTGAGCCTGGCAAACATCGTTGAAAGCGACAAGCGCGCGGGAGAAGTGATCCGGCGCTTGCGGGCGATGCTGCGCAAGGAGCGGCTGGAGTTCGCCAGCCTGGACATGAACGAAGTGATCACCGACGTGCTGCGCATCGTCAGCAGCGACCTGCTCGGCAAGCGCGTCGAGATTGCCCTGGAGTTGGCGCCCGTGCTGCCGCGCATCAACGGTGACCGGGTGCAGCTGCAGCAGGTGGTACTGAACCTGCTGGTGAACGGCAGCGACGCCATGCAGGCGCTGGCCACCGGGCGCCTGCTGCGGGTGCGCACGCAGGCCGATGGCCAGGGCGGGCTGGAGCTGGCGGTGTGCGACGTGGGCAGCGGCATCGCTCCCGAGGACCTTGCGCGGATTTTCTCGCCTTTTGTCACCACCAAACGCGACGGCATGGGCCTGGGGCTGGCGGTTTGCACCAGCATCATCGAGTCGCATCGCGGCCGGCTTTGGGCCAGCAACAACGAAGGGCCCGGCGCGACCCTGCATGTCAGCCTTCCCGGCATGGCTCTGGCCCCGGCCTCGGTGGTCTAGCCGCCCCGGCAGTGGGCCAGGAACGGCCGCTCCCGGCGCGCGACCGGTTCGCCATGCCCTGGCGGCGGGTGCCTTGGCCTACCCCCGGCGGGGGCATTTTCCGACTGCCGCCGGGCGTGGGCCGGAGGCAGGGTGGGATGGCTATAATCCCCAACCGGCCCCGTTCGCCACCCACTTCAAGGAAATCCCATGGCCCGCGGTATCAACAAAGTCATCCTGGTCGGCAACCTCGGCAACGACCCCGAAGTGCGCTATGCCCAGTCCGGCGGCGCCATCACCACGATTTCGGTGGCCACGTCCGAGAGCTGGAAGGACAAGAACGGCGAGCAGCAGGAGCGCACCGAGTGGCACCGGGTGAAGGCTTTTGGCCGCCTGGCCGAGATCATGGGCGAGTACCTCAAGAAGGGCCGCCAGGTTTACATCGAGGGTTCGCTGCGCACCGAGAAGTACACCGACAAGAACGGCGTGGAAAAGTACTCCACCGACATCATCGCCGACGAGATGCAGATGCTGGGCGGCGTGGGTGAGGGTGGCGGCGGTGGCGGTGGCGGTGGGCAGCGTGAGCGCGCCCCACGGGCCTCTGGCGGCGGTGGCGGTGAGCGCAGCGCGCCGCGAACCGGCAACGGCGACGCTCCGCGCGGCGGCGGCTCGGCACCGTCCCGTCCCGGCCCCGACGACTTCCCGGACGACGACATCCCGTTCTGATCCCTCCCGGCGCCCCCGCGCCCGCATGGGCCCTGTTTCGAAGGGCCTACTCTGGAGTCTGCATGCACACTTGGCTGGTAACCGGCGGTGCCGGTTTCATTGGCGGCAATTTCGTTCTCTCGGCGGTCGCCTCCGGGGTCCGGGTAATCAACCTTGATGCCCTCACGTATGCGGGAAACCGCGACACGCTGGCGCCGCTGGCCGGTAATCCCGCCCACGTTTTCATCCACGGCGACATTGGCGATCGTGACCTGGTGGCGCGGCTGCTAGCCGAGCACCGCCCCGATGCCGTGGTGAATTTTGCGGCCGAGAGCCACGTGGATCGCTCCATTGACGGCCCCGCGGCCTTCATCCAGACCAACGTGGTGGGCACCCTGGCCTTGCTCGAGTGCAGCCGCGATTACTGGCGCTCGCTCCAGGGCGAGGCGAAGGATGCGTTCCGCTTCCTGCACGTGTCCACCGACGAGGTCTACGGCTCGCTGGGCGACACCGGGAAATTCACCGAGGAAACGCCGTTCGCGCCCAATTCTCCGTATTCGGCCTCCAAGGCGGCGTCCGACCACTTGGTGCGGGCCTTCCACCACACCTACGGGCTGCCGGTGCTGACCACCAACTGCTCCAACAACTACGGGCCGTTCCAGTTCCCGGAAAAACTCATCCCGCTGATTATCCAGAAGGCGCTGGCTGGCGATGCGCTGCCGGTTTATGGCGATGGCCGCCACGTGCGCGACTGGTTGTTCGTGGCTGACCACTGCAGCGCCATCCGGCGGGTGCTGGAAGCCGGGCGCGTCGGCGAGACCTACAACGTGGGCGGCGACGCCGAACGGGAAAATATCCACGTGGTCCGGACCCTCTGCGCCCTGCTTGACGCCCGCCAGCCGCGCGCCGACGGCTTGCCGCGCGAATCCCAGATCACCTACGTGAAAGACCGCCCGGGCCACGACCGCCGCTACGCCATCGATGCCGGCAAGATCCAGGGCGAGCTCGGCTGGGCGCCCACCGTCAGCTTCGAGCAGGGCATGGCCGCCACGGTGGACTGGTACCTGGCCAACACCGAGTGGGTGCAGCGCGTACTCGACGGCAGCTATCGCCTCGAGCGCATCGGCCAGGCGGCATGAGCCTGGCGCGCAAGGGCATCGTGTTGGCCGGCGGCTCCGGCACCCGGCTATATCCCATCACCCAATCGGTGAGCAAGCAGCTGCTGCCGGTGTACGACAAGCCGATGATTTATTACCCGCTGAGCGTGCTGATGTTGGCGGGCATCCGCGAAGTGCTGATCATCAACACGCCGCACGAGCAGGCCCTGTTCCAGCGCCTGCTGGGTGACGGCAGCCAGTGGGGCATGAAGATCGAGTACGCCGCGCAGCCCAGCCCGGACGGCCTGGCGCAGGCTTTCCTGATTGGCCGCGAATTCCTGGCCGGCCATCCCAGCTGCCTGGTGCTGGGCGACAACATCTTCCACGGTACCGGGCTCACCGACCTGCTGCAGCGCGCCGACCGCCGCGAGTCCGGCGCCACCGTGTTCGGCTACTGGGTGCGTGATCCGGAGCGCTACGGCGTCGCCAATTTCGACGCCAGCGGCAAGGTGGTGGGGCTGGAAGAAAAGCCGGTTGCGCCCAAGTCCAACTATGCCGTCACCGGCCTGTACTTTTACGACGGGCGGGCCAGCGATTGGGCCGCAGCGTTGAAGCCCTCGCTGCGCGGCGAGCTGGAGATCACCGATCTCAACCGCTGCTACCTGGCGCAGGGCGACCTGCATCTGGAGCAGTTGGGCCGGGGCTATGCGTGGCTGGATACCGGCACCCACCAGTCGCTGCTGGAGGCCTCCAACTTCATCGAGACCATCGAGGCGCGCCAAGGCTTGCGCGTCTGCTGCCCGGAAGAGATTGCTTGGAGCAACGGCTGGATCGATGACGCACAGCTGCAGGCCTTGGCCATGCCGCTGGCCAAGAACGGCTACGGCCAATACCTGCTGTCGCTGGCGTCTCGGGGCGTGGTGAAGTGAAGGTAATCCAGACAACGCTGCCTGGCTGCGTGATCATCGAGCCGGCGGTGTTTGGCGACTCGCGTGGCTTCTTCTACGAAGGCTGGAACAAGGCACGCTTCGCCGAAGCGGGGCTGAATCCGGAGTTCGTGCAGAGCAACGTCTCGGCGTCCTCGCGCGGCGTGCTGCGCGGCCTGCACTACCAGTGGCCCAATCCGCAGGGCAAGTACGTGAGCGTGCTCGAAGGCGAGGTCTACGACGTGGCGGTGGATATCCGGGTGGGCTCGCCGACGTTTGGGCAGTCCGCCAGCGTGATGCTGACGGCGGCCAACCAGCGCCATCTCTGGATCCCCGAAGGATTCGCGCACGGCTTCGTGGTGCTCTCCGAGCGCGCGCTGTTCAGCTACCTGGTCACCGCGCCTTACGACAAGAGCGCCGACGCCGGCATCCGCTGGAACGACGCCAGCCTGGGCATCGACTGGCCGGTGAGCGAGCCGCTGCTGTCGGACAAGGACGCCGTGGCGCCGTTCCTGGCCGCCGTGGCGCCCGAGCGGCTGCCGATCTACCGCCCGTGAAGTTCCTGGTCATCGGCGGCAACGGCCAGGTTGGTTACGAGCTGCTGCGCCAGCTGGCGCCGCTGGGCGAGGTGGTGGCCACCACGCGTTCCGGGCAGTTGCCCGATGGCCAGGCGTGCCTGGCGGCGGATGTGACTGACCTGGCCGCGCTGTCCGGCCTGGTGCAGCGTGTGGCCCCCGGCCTAGTCATCAACGCCAGCGCCTACACCGCGGTGGACAAGGCCGAGGACGAACCCGAGCTGGCGCACCGTATCAATGCGCAAGCACCCGCAGCGCTGGCCCGCGCCTGCGCCGAGGCCGGCATTGGCCTGGTGCATTTCTCCACCGACTACGTGTTCGACGGCCGCGGCCAGCGCCCGTACCGCGAGGATGACGCCACCGCGCCGCTGGGCGTCTACGGCGCCAGCAAGTTGGCCGGAGAAATGGCGGTGCGCGATTCTGGCGCGGACCACAAGATATTCCGGCTGTGCTGGGTGTACGGTCCGCGCGGCAGTAACTTCCTGCTCACCATGCTGCGGCTGGCGCGCGAGCGCGGGTTGCTGCGGGTGGTCGCGGACCAGGTGGGTGCACCTACCTCGGCGGCGCGTATCGCCCAAGGGGTTGCCCAAGCCATTGCGCGCCGGCCCGATGCCATCGGCACCTGGCACCTGGCGGCGACAGGACAGGCCAGCTGGCGTGATTTTGCGGAAGCTATTTTCAGCGAAGCCGTGGCGCGCGGACTGCTGGCGCAGGCGCCCACGCTGGAGGGCATTGCGTCAGCGGAGTATCCGACCCGGGCGCAGCGGCCGGCGTACTCGCTGCTTGATACCCGGCGCTTCGAGGAAGATTTCGGCCTTCACGTCGGAAGTTGGCGCGAAGGCTTGTACGAAACCATGGACGCGCTTGCCGCGCAGGTCCGCGCCATCTAATCTGCGTAATCAATTTTCACTCTGGGGAGAGCTGATGAAGATCGCAACTGCCATGGCCGGCCTGCTGGCCAGCACCAGCCTTGCTGCCGAACTTCCGCCGGTCGAAGACTTCATGCGGCCGTCGGCGTATTCCAGCGCGCAGATTTCGCCCGGCGGCGATTACCTGGGCATCATCGTCGACCGCGGCGAGCAGGACGTGCTGACCATTCTGCGCATGTCCGACCTTAGCGTGCTCAAGGTGAACGAGCTTCCGGACAAGAAGAGCGTGGCCGGCTTCCAATGGGTCGGCGATGAGCGCGTGATCTTCACCGCCGTGCGCAAGGTGGGTGGCTTCGAACAGCCCTCCGGCACGGGCGAGTGGTATGCCGTGAATGCCGACGGCAGCCAGGCGCGCCCGGTGATCTTCTACGGCACCCGCGACGCCACCCAGCAGCGCAAGGCGGTAGGCAACGAGCGCTTCAGCCTGCTCGACCCGCTGGTGGACGATCCGCGCAACGTGCTGATGTCGGTGACATATCCGCGCTCCAGCGAAGGCGTGGGCACGGAGCTGGTGCTGGTGGATACCATCAGCGGCGCCCGCAAGTCGCTCACCCGTGCCCCGCGCGAGAACTGCAGCCTCACGCTCGATGAAAAGAAAGAAGCCCGCTACGCGCTGTGCTTCGACGACGAGAACGAGCAGGGGCAGTACGACACCGTCAGCGAGCTTTACCGCCGAGGCGACGACGGCAAGTGGGCGCTTATCAACAAGGGCAGCAGCGGCCAGCAGCTGCAGGTGATGGGTACCTCCAAGTCCGGGGCGGTGTACGCGCTGCTCGGGGATCGCAAGGCGCCAGCGGCGTTCGGCACCATCAACCCGGCCGACGGCAGCTTCACCGAGCTGTTCAAGGACCCGGTGTCGGAGGTGTCGCGCTGGATCAGTTCGCCCACTGACGACACCGTGCTGGCGGTGGTCACCGAGGCCGGCGCCCCGCGCATTTCGCTGGTGAATGAAGACCACCCGGATACCGAGCTTTATGCTTCGCTGGCCGGCGCCTTTCCGGGCCAGGTGGTGGATTTCAGCAGCGCTACCCGCGATGGCAAGCAGATAATCGTCTCGGTTTACAGCGACAAGAATCCCGGCGAGCTGTATCTCTACGACCGCGACACCGGCAAGGCACGCTTCCTGCTCAAGGGCCGCGAGTGGGTGGACACGGCCAAGTCGGCGTCCATCCGCTCCTTCAGCTTCACCGCGCGCGATGGCCTGAAGATCCACGGCTACCTCACCCTGCCGGCGGGCTCCAGCGGCAAGAACCTGCCTTTGATCGTCAATCCGCACGGCGGTCCCATGGGCCCGCGCGACGACTGGCGCTACAACCCCGAAGCGCAGCTGTTCGCCAGCCGCGGCTACGCCACCATGCAGGTGAACTTCCGTGGCTCGGGCGGCTTCGGCAAGGCGTTCGAGGACAAGGCCTACGGACAGTGGCGCACCGGCATCATGAACGACATCATCGATGCCACCCAGTGGGCCATCAAGGACGGCGTGGCCGACGCCGGGCGCATCTGCATCTACGGCGGCAGCTTTGGCGGCTACTCGGCGCTGATGGCGCCGGCGATCGAGCAGGAGATGTTCAAGTGCGCGGTGGGCTACGTGGGCATGTACGACGCCCAGATCCAGATCAAGCGCAGTGACACCGGCGACAGCAGTTCGGGCCTGCGCTACCTGCAGCGTGCGTTCGGCAGTACGCGTGCTGAGCAGGACGCCATGTCGCCGATTACCTATGCCGACAAGATCACGCTGCCGGTGATGCTGGCCGCCGGCGCCCGCGACCCGCGCTGCCCGCCCGAGCACACCGAGGCCATGTACGCGGCGCTGGAGAAAGCCGGCAACAAGCCCGAGGACATGATCATCGCCGCGGGTGAGATGCACGGCTATTACAAGCTGGAGAACCGGGTGGACCTGTACACCAAGATGCTGGCCTTCTTCGGGCGGCACATCGGCGGCACGGTGGAGGTGGGCGAGCCGGCGCAGGACAACACTCCGGTTGGCGCGGCCCACTGACCCCCTTTTTTTGTAGGAGGGACTTCAGTCCCGATGCTCCGCTGCCGAGAGCATCGGGACTGAAGTCCCTCCTACACGTAGGCAGGGGGGTT
>JANORD010000332.1:0-3866 GCA_031415095.1 Lysobacteraceae bacterium | reverse complement strand
CTTCTTGCCCAAAAGCATCGGGACTGAAGTCCCTCCTACACGTGAGCGTGGAGCATCGGGACTGAAGTCCCTCCTACAAGGGGTTGGGGTGGTTGAGGGATTCCTACGGGGGCGCGCCGTAGTGGATGGCAAGGATTGCGTAGCGCGCCGTGCGCGTGGGCAGCTTGACTTCGAATTCATCGTCCACTCGCTTGCGCAGCGCCGCACGCGCCATTGGCGAATCCACGCTGATGTCGCCGGCGCGGGCATCGGTCTCGTCGGGGCCGACGATGCGGTAGCGGGCGCTCTCGCCGCTGTCGACGTCCTCCACCGTCAGGCTTGCCCCGAAGTACACCGCGCCAGCATCAGCGGGCGCGCCGTCGGCCACCTTCAGCGCCTCCAGGCGCTTGCTCAGGTAGCGCACGCGGCGATCAATCTCGCCCAGCTGCTTCTTGCGGTAGCTGTACTCGGCGTTCTCGCTGCGGTCGCCCTCGGCCGCGGCGGCGGCCAGGGCCTTCACCACTTCGGGCCGGCGCACCCGCCACAGCTCATCCAACTCTGCCCGCAGGCGCTCGAAGCCGGCGCGGGTGATCAGTGCGGTGGAGGCTTCGGAGGGCGGTCGCCAGCGTGTCATCGGCCTGCAGCAGGGTTGGAGTGCCGCTGATTCTAGCGGCGCTGGCCGCGGCGGGCGCTGTGTGCCGATAATCAGCGCTTCAAAAGCAGGGAGCGGGACATGGGCATGGTGCTGCTGGCGGTGCTGTTGGGCGTGCTGGGCTGGGCCGCGTTCGCCTTCAACCGGCTGGTGCGGCTGCGCAACCAAGTGCGCGCGGGCTGGAGCGATATTGACGTGCAGCTGATGCGCCGCCACGACTTGGTGCCGCGCCTGGTGGAGGCCGTGCGCGCCTATGCCAGCCACGAGACCGCCACCTTCGAGCGGGTCACCGCGCTGCGCGCACAGGCGCTGCAAACCAAGTCGCCCGCTGAGCTGGCCGGCATTGAACAGTCGCTGGAGCAGGCGGTGGGGCGGCTGGTGGTGTTGAACGAGGCCTACCCCGAGCTCAAGGTCAACCAGAACTTCCTGCAGCTGCAGAAAGACCTGGTGGACGTAGAGGATCACCTGCAGTACGCGCGCCGCTTCTACAACGGCGCAGTGCGTGGGCTCAACGACGGCGTGGCGCGGGTGCCGGACGTGATCGTGGCGCGCGCGTTCGGATTTTCCGAGGCCGAGTATTTCCAGGCTCCGGACGGCGCTGCCAACGCGCCGAAGCTCGAGCTGTCGCGATGATGCGCCTGGCGCTGGCCGCGGTGTTGGCCGCGGGCGTTGCGCTGCTTGCGCCGCCGGCCGTGGCGCAGGAGCGCATCCTTTCCTACGACAGCGAACTGCGGGTGCAGGCCGACGGCAGCCTGGAGGTAACCGAGCGTATCCGCGTGGTGGTGGAGGGCCAGCGCATCCGGCGCGGCCTGTATCGCGATTTCCCCACCAGTTACACGGATCGCAGCGGCAACCGCTACGTCGTGGGCTTCGAGCTGTTGGGCGTGGAGCGCGACGGCCGGCCCGAGCCATTTTTCACCGAGAACCTGGCCAATGGCGTCCGCATCAACACCGGCAACGACGACTTCCTGCCGGCGCCGGCCGAGCACACCTTCACCTTGCGCTACCGCACCACGCGCCAGTTGGGCTTCTTCGAGACGCACGACGAGCTGTACTGGAACGTGACCGGCCTGGGCTGGGAGTTCGACATCGGCGCGGTCACGGCGCGGGTCTTGCTGCCGGCGCCCGTGGAGAAGGCGAAGCTGCGGCTGGATGCCTACACCGGCCCGCAGGGCGCGCAGGGCACCGATTTCCAAGTCAGCGTGCCGGCACCGGGCGAGGTGGTGTTCAACACCACGCGCGCACTGGGCCCGAACGAGGGCCTGACCCTCGTGGTGGGCTTCCCCAAAGGCCTGGTGGCCGAGCCCACGCGCAGCCAGCGCATCGGCTGGTTCTTCAGCGACAATCGCGGCGTGCTGTTCGCACTGGTGGGATTACTGGCGCTGGTGGGCTTCTACAGCTGGCGCTGGCACCGGGTGGGCCGTGATCCGGACGCGGGCCCGCTGTTCCCGCGCTACGAGGCGCCCACCGACCTGTGCGCGGCCGAAGTGCGCACGCTGCGCCGGATGGGCCACGACAACCGCTGCTTCGCCGCCGACGTGGTGCAGATGGGCGTGCGCGGTTATTTGGACATCCACGCCGAGGGCGAGGAGTGGCGGCTGGTGCAGCGCCCGGGCAGCAGCCTGGAAGCACTCTCGCCAAGCCAGCGCGCCATTGCCGAGCGGCTGTTCAGCGACACCAGCGAGGTGGTGCTTAAAAACACGGAGGCGTCGCGCGTGGGCGGCGCCCGCACGGCCCAGGCACTGGCGCTGGAAAAGCGGCTGGTGCCGAAGTACTACGCCCGCAACCTGGGCAGTTTGGGCTTGGGCCTGCTGTTCTCGGTGGCCAGCGTGTTCATTGCGTTTGCCTGGAGCGCCGGCAGCGGGGCGCCGGCCATCGTCGCCATCGCGGTACTGATGCTGGTGGCGCATCTGCTGTTCGGCTACCTGCTCAAGGCACCCACGGTCGAGGGCCGCCGGCGCATGGATGAAGTGGAAGGCCTGCGCATGTATTTGTCGGTGGCCGAACGCGATGAGATCAAGGGACTATCCGTGCCCAAGGCTGGCCCCGAGCCCGCGTTGGACGCCGCGCGTTACGAAGCCCTGCTGCCGTACGCGCTGGCGTTGGACGTGGAGTCGGCCTGGAGCCAGCGCTTCACCCGCGCCGTGGGCGTGCAGGAGGCGCAGGCCGCCACGCCCGCGTGGTACCACGGTGCGGCAGGTGCGCAAGCCATGGGTTTGGCCAGCATGGGTTCGTCCCTGGGCAGCGCGCTCACCCAGCACATCTCTTCGTCGGCCACGCCGCCCGGGGGTTCTTCGGGCGGCGGTGGCGGAGGGTCTTCGGGCGGCGGCGGTGGTGGTGGTGGGGGTGGCGGGCGCTAGTCGTTCGCCTAGCGCTTCTTCCCACCCAGCAAACTCCCCAGGATCCCGCGCAGAAGCTGACGCCCCAGGCCGTTGGCCACGGTGCGGGTGGCCGATTTGGCTGCGGCTTCCACCGCGCCCTGGCGGCGTTTGTTGCCCCACAGGAAGTCGTCCATTTTCGAAGGAGCGGGCGCTGGTTCGGCTTTTGCCGGGGCCTCGCGCGGGGCGGGCAGGGGTTTGGCGGGCGGGGCATCGGCGGCGGTGGCTTCGGCGCGCTGGTTCAGCAGCTCATAGGCCGATTCGCGGTTCACCGCGGTGTCGTACTTCACGCCCACCGGGCTGCGGCTGCGGGCGGCGCTGCGTTCTTCGGGGGTGATGGCGCCCATGCGGCAGCGCGGCGGGCAGATCAACGCACGTTCCACCGGCGCCGGGATGCCTTTGTCCAGCAGCATGGACACCAGGGCCTCGCCGACCGCCAGTTCGCCAATCACCTTGGCCACGTCCAGCTTGGGGTTTTGCACGAAGGTCTCGGCGGCGGTACGCACCGCCTTCTGGTCGCGCGGGGTGAAGGCGCGCAGCGCGTGCTGCACGCGGTTGCCCAGCTGGCCCAGCACTTCGTCGGGGATGTCGTCGGGGTTCTGCGAGCAGAAGTACACGCCCACGCCCTTGGAGCGGATCAGCCGCACCACTTGTTCCACCCGCTGCTTCAGCGCCGGCGGGCAGTCGTCGAACAGCAGGTGCGCCTCGTCGAAGAAGAACACCAGCTTGGGCACGTCCAGGTCGCCCACTTCCGGCAGCGTTTCGAACAGCTCCGAAAGCAGCCACAGCAGGAAGCTCGAATACAGCCGCGGGCGCAGCACCAACTGCTCGGCGCACAGCAGGTTGATGATGCCGCG
>JANORD010000331.1:0-9592 GCA_031415095.1 Lysobacteraceae bacterium | reverse complement strand
CCACGATCCCGGCGCGCAAGCTGTTCGAGATCGTGCGCGCCCTGCCCGACGGCAGCCGCGTCACCATCAGCCAGACCGGGGACAAGGTCACCGTGCAGGCCGGCCGCAGCCGGTTCACGCTGGCCACCCTGCCCGGCAACGATTTCCCCGCCGTGGAAGACCTGGAGCTGGTGGAGCGCATCCGCGTTCCCGAGGCAGCGCTCAAGGAGCTGATCGAACGCACGGCGTTCGCGATGGCCCAGCAGGACGTGCGCTACTACCTCAACGGCCTGCTGCTGGACCTGCGCGAGGACTCGCTGCGCTGCGTGGCTACCGACGGCCATCGCCTGGCGCTGTGCGAAGCGCCCCTGCCCGCCGGCGCCCAGACCCGCAAGCAGATCATCCTGCCGCGCAAGGGCGTGCTGGAGCTGCAGCGTCTGCTGGAAGGCGGCGACCGCGAGGTGGAGCTGGAGGTGGGCCGCAACCACCTGCGCATGCGCCGCGAGGACGTCACCTTCACTTCCAAGCTCATCGATGGCCGGTTCCCCGACTACGACGCCGTGATCCCCATCGGTGCCGACAAGGAAGTAAAAGTCGAACGTGAGGCGCTGCGCGCTGCGCTGCAGCGTGCGGCCATCTTGTCGAACGAGAAGTATCGCGGCGTAAAGCTGGAAATCAGCCCCGGACAGCTGCGCATCGTGGCCCACAACCCCGAGCAGGAAGAAGCCCAGGAAGAAGTCGAAGCCGAGACCAAGGTGGACGGCCTGAGCATTGGCTTCAACGTCACCTACCTGATGGATGCCCTGAGCGCGCTGCGCGAGGAATTCGTCATCATCAACTTGCGCGACGCCAATTCGTCGGCCCTGGTGCGCGAAGCCAGCCACGAACGCAGCCGCCACGTGGTGATGCCGCTGCGGCTGTGACCGGCCGGCGATCTACCCCTGCCCGCCGCCCGGCTCTTGCCGGGCGGCGCTGTTTTGGGGGGCCGTATTGGGTCGCCGCGGGAGCGACATGCAGCTGACTCGCCTGGACGTGAGCCACGTGCGTTGCTTGGTGCGGGCCGAATTCCGCCCGGCGCCCGGCCTGAATCTCGTCACCGGCAGCAACGGCGCCGGCAAGACCAGCCTGATCGAGGCCGTACACCTGCTGGGCTACGGGCGCTCGTTCCGCGGCCGGGTTCGCGACGGGCTGGTGCAAAGCGGCCAACCACACCTGGAACTCTATGCCGAATGGCTGGACGGCCAAGGCCGCGCCCGCCGGGCGGGCCTGCGCCACAGCGGCAACGACTGGGAGGCCCGGCTGGATGGGGCGCCGGCGCCCAGCCTCACCGAGCTCTGCGCCGAGTTGGCGGTGGTGACCTTCGAGCCCGGGAGCCATGAGCTGATCGCCGGGGGCGCCGAACACCGGCGGCGCTTCTTGGATTGGGCGCTGTTCCACGTGGAACCGAGCTTCTTGCCGGTCTGGCGCCGCTATGCCCGGTCCCTGAAACAGCGAAACGCCCTACTCAAGCGCAACCCCGCGCCCGCCGCACTGGCCCCTTGGGACCGGGAGTTGGCCGAGGCCGGCGAATCCCTAAGCCGGCTGCGTAACGGCTACCTGGAGCGCCTGGAGCCGGTGCTGACGGCAACGGCCGCCGAGTTCCTGCCGGAGCTGGGCCCGGCCGGCCTGCGCTTCCTGCCGGGCTGGCGCCGCGAGGAAAGCCCACTGGAGGACGCCCTGCTGCTGGCGCGGGAACGCGACATGGCGCTGGGCTACACC
The DNA here is from genome assembly GCA_031415095.1 of Lysobacteraceae bacterium. Classification (GTDB taxonomy): domain Bacteria; phylum Pseudomonadota; class Gammaproteobacteria; order Xanthomonadales; family Xanthomonadaceae; genus Arenimonas. The sequence continues at coordinate 7,855 of JANORD010000331.1, read as the reverse complement.
AGCGTGGGCCCGCACCGCGCGGACTGGCGCGTGGACTACGTGGGTCTGCCCGGCCGCGAAGCGCTGTCCCGAGGCCAAGAAAAACTCACCGCCCTCGCCTGCATCCTGGCCCAGGCGCGCGCTTTCGCCGCCGACCGCGGCGAATGGCCGCTGGTGTGCCTGGATGACCTGGCGTCGGAGCTGGACGCCGCCCACCAGCACCAGGCGCTGGCGTCGGTGCTGGCGTCGGGCGCGCAGGTGCTGCTGACCGCTACTGAGGCACCGGCAACCCTGCCTGGCGGCATCCAGCCGGCGCGAAGGTTCCACGTGGAACGCGGCGTGCTTTCCGACGCCTGAGTCAGGGTTTTCGGCGGCTTGGGTCGCCCCTGCGCGGGCCGCCGCGCGGTATACTGGCAGACACATTATCTATAGGCGCGCTGCAGCCCTCCGGGCCGCATCCGCAGCGGCGCAGCCCAACGTGAGACCGAACTGGCAATGACTGACGAAACCCAGCTTCCGCAAGCCCCGAACAACACCTACGACTCCAGCAAGATCACCGTCCTGCGCGGCCTGGAGGCCGTTCGCAAGCGGCCTGGCATGTACATCGGTGACGTGCATGACGGCACCGGCCTGCACCACATGGTCTTCGAGGTGGTGGACAACGGCATCGACGAAGCGCTGGCCGGCCACTGCGACCGGCTCATCGTCACCCTGCACAACGACGGCTCTTGCTCGGTGTCGGACAACGGGCGCGGCATCCCGACCGATATCCACAAGGAAGAGGGCGTCTCCGCGGCCGAGGTCATCATGACTGTGCTGCACGCGGGCGGTAAATTCGACGACAACAGCTACAAGGTTTCCGGCGGCCTGCACGGCGTGGGCGTCTCGGTGGTGAACGCGCTGTCGTCCAAACTGTGGCTCGACATCTGGCGCGACGGCCAGCACCACCAGCAGGAATATGCGGCCGGCGAGCCGGTGTATCCGCTCAAGGTCGTCGGCCCGTCCAGCAAGCGTGGCACCGAGCTGCGCTTCCTGCCCAACGCTGAGATCTTTACCGACACCGAATTCCACTACGACATCCTGGCCAAGCGCCTGCGCGAGCTGAGCTTCCTCAACTCGGGCGTCAAGATCGAACTGGTTGACGAGCGCGGCGACGGCAAGCGCGACCTGTTCGAATACGAAGGCGGCATCAAGAGCTTCGTGGAGCATCTGGCGGCGCTAAAAACCCCGCTACATCAATCGGTTATCTCCGCTTCCGGCGAGAAGGACGGCATCGTCGTCGACATCGCGCTGCAGTGGACCGATGCCTACCAGGAAACGATGTTCTGCTTCACCAACAACATCCCGCAGAAAGACGGCGGCACCCACCTCATCGGGTTCCGCGCCGCGCTCACCCGCACGCTCAGCAACTACATCGAACAGAACGGCATCGCCAAGCAGGCCAAGATCACGCTGAGCGGCGACGACATGCGCGAAGGCATGATCGCCGTGCTGTCGGTGAAGGTGCCCGATCCGAGCTTCAGCTCGCAGACCAAGGAAAAGCTGGTCTCCTCCGAAGTGCGCCCCGCCGTGGAGTCGGTGATCGGCGCCAAGCTGGAAGAATTCCTGCAGGAGCGCCCGAACGAAGCCCGCGCCATCGCCGGCAAGATCGTCGACGCCGCGCGGGCCCGTGAAGCCGCGCGCAAAGCCCGCGACCTCACCCGTCGCAAGGGCGCGCTCGACATCGCCGGTCTGCCCGGCAAGCTGGCCGACTGCCAGGAAAAAGATCCGGCGCTGTCGGAACTCTTCATCGTCGAGGGTGACTCCGCCGGCGGCTCGGCCAAGCAGGGCCGCAACCGCAAGACCCAGGCCATCCTGCCGCTCAAGGGCAAGATCCTCACCGTCGAGCGCGCGCGCTTCGACCGCATGCTGGCCTCGGCCGAAGTGGGCACGCTGATCACCGCGCTGGGCTGCGGCATCGGCAAGGACGAGTACAACCCGGACAAGCTTCGCTATCACCGCATCATCCTGATGACCGACGCCGACGTGGACGGCTCGCATATCCGTACGCTTTTGCTCACGTTCTTCTACCGCCAGATGCCCGAGCTGATCGAGCGCGGCCACATCTATATCGGCCTGCCGCCGCTGTACAAGATCAAGCAGGGCAAGAACGAGATGTACCTCAAGGACGACGGCGCGCTCAATGCCTACTTGGTGAGCAACGCGGTGGAGAACGCGGAGCTGCGCACGGCGGAAGGCGTGCCCCCCATCACCGGCGCGGCGTTGGAAAAACTGCTGCTCGATTTCGTCGCCGCCCGCGAAACCATCGCCCGCTTCGCCCACCGCGTGGACGCGCCGGTGCTGGAAGCGATCTTGGAAATGCCGCCACTCAAGGCCGAGGATTTCGCCGATATCGAGCGCCTGGCGCCCTGGTGCCGCGAACTCGAGCGGCGCCTCAACGCCACCGGCCTGGGCCGCCCGCGCTACGTGTTCGCCATCCAGGCGGCCAGCGAAGACGGCCACGCCGGCGCGCTGGTGGTGCAGAAGCAGCATCACGGCCTGGCGGCCACTCAGGTGCTGGCGGCACCGCAGCTGTTGGGCGGCGAGCTGCGCCAGCTCACCGAGATGGCCACGCAGCTGCACGGCCTGCTGCAGCCGGGCGCCAGCGTGGCGCGCGGCGGCAAGAGCCAGTCCGTCAGCACCTTCGTGCAGGCCCAGGACTGGCTGCTCGAGGAGGCCAAGAAAGGCCGCACCATCCAGCGCTTCAAAGGCCTGGGCGAAATGAACCCGGAGCAGCTGTGGGAGACCACCGTGAACCCGGAAACCCGCCGCCTGCTCAAGGTGCGCATCGAGGACGCCGTGGCCGCCGACCAGATCTTCGCCACCCTGATGGGTGACGTGGTGGAGCCGCGCCGCGAGTTCATCGAAGACAACGCGCTGCGCGTTGCCAACCTCGACGTCTGAGGCCCGGGGCGGCCCGCCAGCCGGGCCGCCCGCTCCAGTTCACGTCATGTAAACTCCGCCAACGCCCGCCCCGCACGACAAGAAGCGGGCCGGGATAGCGCATGGGGACGCTGAACGTATGAGCAAACGCCACCTTTACCTGTTGGCCTTCTCGATCATCGCCATCGCGATGGCCGCCATGTATTACAAGTGGAGCGTGCTCAAGTTCCCGCTGCAGCCCAACGCCCAGGTGCAGGTGTGGACGGTGCAGGCCCACGTGGAATACCAGCCGCGCAAGGGCGCCAACACCGTCACCCTGCAGCTGCCCGGCGCGGTACCGGGCTGGACCGTGCTCGAAGAGCGCTTCGTAGCGCGCAACTACTCCAAGCTCGAGGAGTCCGGCAGCGACGGCCGCGAGGTGCAGTGGGCCATCCGCCGCGCCTTGGGCGAACAGGACCTCTACTTCCGCGCCACCATCGTGCGCGCCGACCGCCGCCAGGCCGTTACGCTGGATTTCGACCCGGTGATCCCGGTGCCGCCGGTTTTGGAAGAGCCCTATGCCACGGCGGCGCAGACCCTGCTCGACGACGTCCGCGACCGCTCGTCCAATACGGTCACGTTTGCCCGCCAGCTGATCGACCGGCTCACCGACGCCAAGCCCGGCGAAGAAGTGGCCCTGCTGGCCGAGCGTTACGGCGACGACGATGTGGCGCGCAGCCAATTCATGGTGCAGCTGCTGGCCAACCGCAACATTCCGGCGCGCGTGGTCTACGGCCTGCTGCTCAGCGATGAAGACGGCAAGACCGCCGGGCGCATGCAGACGCAACTGATCGTGCACGACGGCCTGGGCTGGACCATGCTCGATCCACGCACCGGCGCCGAGGGCACGCCTCCGGACTTCTTCCTCTGGAGCGCCAGCGGCCGGCCGCTGCTGGCCATCGACGGCGAGCCGCAGTCGGCGCTGATGTTCACGGTCAGCCGCAACCTGGCCGATGCCATGGCCACCGCCGAGCGTCGCCTGGAAGTGCAGGACGCCAACCTGGTGCGCTACTCCCTGCTCAGCCTGCCGCTGCAGGCGCAGGAAACCTACCGCATCCTGCTGATGGTGCCCATCGGTGCCTTCATCATGCTGCTGCTGCGCAATCTGGTGGGCGTGAAAACCTACGGTACGTTCATGCCGGTGCTGATCGCACTCGCGTTCCGTGAAACCTCGCTGCTGGCAGGCGTGTTGCTGTTCGCCTTCGTGGTCAGCGCCGGCCTGCTGGTGCGCTTCTACCTCGAACGCCTGCGCCTGCTGCTGGTGCCCCGCCTCACCGCCATCCTCATCCTGGTGGTACTGCTGATGGCTGGAGTGAGCGTGCTGTCCAACCGTCTGGGCATCGAAGTGGGCCTGTCGGTGGCGCTGTTCCCGATGGTGATCATGGCCATGACCATCGAGCGCATGTCGGTGGCCTGGGACGAACGCGGCGCCGGCACCGCCCTGCGCGAAGGCGCCGGCACCCTCATCGTGGCCGCGCTGGCCTACGTGGTGATGAGCTGGCCGCCGCTGGAGCACCTGGTGTTCGTGTTCCCGGAAGTGCTGCTGATCCTGTTCGCGATGTCGCTGCTGCTGGGCCGCTACTCGGGCTACCGGCTCAACGAACTGCTGCGGTTCCGGGCCATGGCCCGCGAGCCCGACCCGATCGTGCCCCTACCCTCGGAGTTGGCGGCGGCCGAAGCGGCGGCGGCGGCCGCGGAACCCAAGGCCTGACGCTGATGGCTTGGTTCAATCCGTTCCGCGTCGCCGCGCGCCTGCGCCAGATCGGGCTGATGGGCATCGGCCAGCGCAACGCCGACTACGTGCTGATGCACAACCCGCGCAAGTTTTATCCGCGGGTGGACGACAAGCTGCTGACCAAGAAGCTGGCCCTGCAGGTCGGGCTGCCGGTGCCCGACCTCTACGCCGTGGTGCGCGAAGAGCACCAGATCGCCGAGCTGCACGCCAAGCTCGCTGAGCGCGAAAGCTTCGTGGTGAAGCCGGCGCACGGCTCGGGTGGCGACGGCATCCTGGTCATCGCGGGCCGGCGCGGCGACAAGTACCGGCGCGCCAACGGCTCGCTGATGAGCCGCGAAGAGTTCGAGCACCATCTCTCGAACGGCCTGTCTGGCCTGTTTTCGCTGGGCGGCAAGCCCGACCACCTGATCGTCGAATACTGCGTGCAGTTCGACCCGATCTTCGACAACGTCAGCTACAAGGGCGTGCCCGACATCCGCATCATCGTCTTCCTGGGCTATCCGGTGATGGCGATGATCCGGCTGCCCACGCGCATGTCCGACGGCAAGGCCAACCTGCACCAGGGTGCCATCGGCGTGGGCATCGACATCCCCACCGGCAAGACCAAGCGCGGCGTTTGGGGCACCGAGATCATCCGTGAACACCCCGACACCGAGCACAGCATCGTCGGCCTGGCCATACCGCACTGGGGCGAGCTGCTGCAGATGGCGTCGCGCTGCTACGAGCTCTCGGGCCTGGGCTACGTGGGCGTGGATTTCGTGCTCGACCGCGACAAAGGCCCGCTGATCCTTGAGCTCAACGCCCGGCCCGGGCTGGCCATCCAGATGGCCAACGGCAATGGCCTGGAGCACCGCCTGCGCAAGGTCGAGGCGCTGCGCCAGCGCGGCGAGTTGGCCAAGGACCCGGGCGAGCGGGTGGCTTTCGCGCTGGAGCACTTTCCCACTACGGGCTGAATATTGGCCCTGCAATTAACACGGTTTTAAGGTTTTCGGCGGCCCAAGAGAGTTCTACACGCAGCCGAAGGGCCCAACCGGACGCATGGCTTGAGCCGATGGCGCATTCCCCGTTACCCTTGCCCACCCATCACCGCCGGCATGGCGGCGCCAAGGAGCCACGCATGAACGCTCGAACCACTCTCACCTTGGCCGCGCTGGTGTTCCTTGCCGCCTCGCTGGCTCCCGGAAGCGCCGATGCGCAGCGCCGCGAGAAGAAAGAGGAGCGCGAGACCCTATACCCGGAAGCCACCCGCGAGGAGCCCAAGGGTGGGTTCAGCTCTCGTCTCGCCAAGCAGATCACGAAACTCCAGACCGCCTACGACGGCGAGGGCATGGAGGCCGAGACCATCGCTGCCGCCGACGAAATCCTCGCCAACGAAAAAGCCCAGCCGTACGACCGCGCGATGGCGGAACTGCTCGCGGGCAGCGCGGCGATGGCGCTGGGCGACGACGCCCAGGCCGAGGGCTATCTCACCAAGGCCATCGAAGAGAACGCGCTGTCCAACGACAACCACTACACCGCCATGCTCAGTTTGGCCTCGGTGTACGTCAACACCGACCAGTACGACAAGGGCAATGCGCTCATTGAGCGCGTCATCAGCGAGACCAAGACCACCAACCCTGACGTCTATGGGCTGCTGGGCGCCAGCTTCTACAACAGCGGCAAGTACGCCGAAGCCGTTGCACCGCTGAAAAAAGCCATCGAACTCAAGGCCGGCGAGCCCGACCCGCAGTGGTCGCAGATGTTGATGGCGAGCTATGCCGAGTCGGGCCAGGACGGCGAGGCGGTGAAACTGGCCGAGGACTTCCAGCGCAAGAATCCGGATGACAAGAAAGCGCTGATGAACCTGGCCACCCTGTACGGCAACATGGACATGCAGGACAAGGCTGTGGCGCTCCTGGAGGACGCGCGCACGCGCGGCCTGATGACCGACGCCACGGACTACCAGCGCCTGTTCGGCACCTACTACAACATGGGCCGGGAAAAGGACGGCGCGGCGGTGCTGGAAGAGGGCTTGGCCAAGGGCATCCTTCCCGCCGACGCCAAGAACTACTCCTTGCTGGCCCAGGCGCACTATTTCAGCGACAACATTCCGGCCGCCATCGCAGCCGCGCAGAAGGCCGCCCCGTTGGCCACCGATGGCGAGGCAGCGCTGTTCCTCGCCCAGGTCCTCGGCCAGGAGGACCGTAATGCGGAAGCCAAGGCAGCGGCCCAACAGGCGCTGGCGAAAGGTGTGAAGAAGCCTGGCGAAGCTTGGATGGCCATCGCCCGGGCCGAGTACTATTCGGACAACATCCCCGGCGCCACGGCGGCTTATCGCGAGGCGGCAAAGGACCCCAGCACCCGGGAGCAGGCCCAAAAGGCTCTCGCCCAGATCACCCAGTGATCTGGTTGGTAAACCGGACACCTTCGTATAAAGTAATCAGTTCCCGCCAGTCCATGGCGGGTCCCGGCTTACCGCCGGTACACCAAGAGCTCGAGCCGCCACCCGCATGACGGACAAGAAGAACAGATACGACAATCAACCCCAGGGCTTGAGCTGGGCAAGGATCGGCGGCAACGCCTTTGCTATCGCCCTGCATGCGATCGCGTTCATGGCGATGCTGATTCCTGTGGCTACCCCGGAGCCCCCCGGCCAGGACGACGAAGTGACCCAGGTCAGCTTCATCGAGCCGCCGCCGCCGCCACCGCCGCCGCCGCCGCCGCCGCCGGAACCGCCCAAGGTGGTCCAGAAAATTATCGAGCAGCCCAAGCCGACGCCGGTGCCGCCGCCGCCGGAAGAGCCGCCCGTGGTGTTTGACGACCCCAGCCCGATCGACATCGAAGCCCCGCCGCCGGCCCCGCCGTCGCCGCCGGCTCCGCCGTCCGATTTCGCGCCCAGCGAAGACATCAGCGGCCGCGCCCTCAACCAGCCGCGTTACCCGGCCGCCGAGGCACGCCAAGGCGTGGGCGGCACGGTGATGCTGCGTATCACCATCGACGCCTCCGGCAACGTGCTTGACGTGGCCGTGCAGAAATCCAGCCGTAACCGAAATCTCGACCGCGCGGCCATGGATGCCGCACGCCGCTGGAAGTTCAACCCCGGCATGCGCAACGGCCAGAAGGTGGGTGGCGATGTCCTCGTCCCCGTGAAGTTCACTCCTCCGTAACGCCAAGATCCAAATCCCGTAACGGTCAACCACA
>JANORD010000330.1:0-2474 GCA_031415095.1 Lysobacteraceae bacterium | reverse complement strand
CCGCTGCCCGAGCCGGCGCCTGTTGCCGCGCCCGAGCCGATTCCCGAACCCGCTCCCATGGCCGCCGCACCGCCCGCGCCAAGCCCCGACAGCCTCGAGCCGGTGGCCGAGGGCCAGACGCTCTGGAGTATCGCCAACAGCGTGCGCCCGGATAGTTCGGTCACCATCAACCAGGTGATGCTCGCCCTGCAGCGCAGCAACCCCGACGCCTTCATCAACGGCAACATCAATCTGCTCAAACGCGGCGCCGTGCTGCGCATCCCGGCGCGTGACGAGGTGGCCAGCCTGGACGCCGGCCAAGCGGCGGAGTTGGTGCGTGCCCAGGCCAGCGATTGGCAGTCGCGCCGCAGGCCGGTGCCGCAGCCGGCTGAATCGGTTGCACAGACGCCGGCGCCGGCAGTATCGCGTCCGGCCAGCGTCCGGCCCAGCACAGCGCGTCCGGCCACCGTGGCCGGCGGGCGCCTTGAAATCGTGCCGCCCTCGGGTGACGAACGGTCTGCGCGCGCCGTGCAGTCGGGGGCCAGCGGCACCGGTAGCGGCAGCGAACTGCGGGCCGAACTGACCCAAACCCGCGAGGACCTGTCCGCGCGCGAGGCCGAGGTGGCCGAGCTGCGCTCCCAGCTCAGCGAACTGGAGCAGCAGCAGTCCGACAGCCAGCGCCTGATCGAAATGCAGAGTAGCCAGATGAAAGCGCTGCAGGACCGGCTCGGCCAGGCCGATGCGGCCGTGGCTACGCCGGAACCCGCCGTCGCGGTCACGCCTGCCGCGGTGGTTGCGCCAGCTCCCACGGCCTCGCCGTGGTACCTCAACCCGTTCGCGCTGGGTGGCGGTGCGCTGGTGCTGCTGGGTGGCCTGGTGCTCGCGCTACGCGGCCGGCGCACGGCCAGCCCGGTGCCGATTGCCGGCCGGCGCATTTCCGACGATGACGCCCTTCAAGCGAGCCTGGAGAACCTCAGGACGGCGCCAGCGCTCAGCGATGAAGAAGACGACTTCGTCGCTGCTGCTGGGCCAACGGCGCCCGAAGCGGCGGTGGACCCGGTGCTGGCCAAACTTCGCAGCGCCGTCCACGACCGTCCGGACGACCTGGAGCCGCACATTGCCGTGTTGCGCTATCACTATGCGCGCGGCGATCGCGGCGAGTACGAGGCTGCCGCGCAGGGCATGCGCGAGCGCGTGCGCAGCACCCTGGACCCGCGCTGGCGCGAGGCGGTGGTGATGGGCGTGGCGCTGGCGCCCAATAACCCGCTGTTCAGCCAGGCGGGCTGGAACTCGCCCAAGTTCGGCGACACCGGCGTCCTGTCCGTGCCGTCGGCTCCGGTCGAACCGGTTTCGGCCCCGCCGCTTGATGCTCCCATCGCACTGGACGTGATGGATGACGCCGAAGACTGGGATCAGTTGGCCGGCGTGGAATCGCTGGACGTTGTCGATATCGGCGAAGCCGCGGTGGAGCTGCCACCCGCCGATGATGCCGACGAACTGGACGGCAGCAGCACCAAGATCGAGCTGGCTCGCGCCTACCTGGACATCGGTGACGTGGACGGCGCGCGCGGCATGCTCGAGGAAGTGCTGGCCGAGGCCGGTCCGGCGGGTCGCGCCGAGGCGGAGCGGCTGCTTCGGGAAATTGGCTAAGCTGCCATTCCCTCGATAAATAGTGAATGCAGGGCCGCGGCAACCCGGCCCTGACCCTCCCCGCATGCGCTACGCACTTGGCATCGAATACGACGGCAGTGGCTTCCAGGGCTGGCAGCGGCTCTCGCACGGCGCCACGGTGCAAGCCGAGGTGGAAAAGGCGCTGTCGTTCGTCGCCAACCATCCGCTGGAGGTGGTGTGTGCCGGCCGCACCGACAGCGGTGTGCATGCCCACTGCCAGGTGGTGCATCTGGACAGCAATTCAGGCCGCACGCCGTATGCGCTGATGCACGGCGGCAACAGCCGGCTGCCCGGCAGCGTGGCCGTACTTTGGTGCCAAACGATGCCGCAGGATTTCCACGCCCGCTACAGCGCCCGGGCGCGGCGCTATCGCTACACCTTGCTCAACCGGAGCATGCGTCCGGCGATGCTGCGCGATTACGTCACCTGGGAGCGCCAGCCGCTGGACGCCGAGGCGATGCATCGCGCGGCCCAGGCGCTGGTGGGTGAGCATGATTTCAGCGCTTTCCGAACCGTGCACTGCCAGGCGCCGCATCCCATCCGCAGCGTCCATCAGGTGCGCGTTTGGCGCGAAGACGACCGGGTGATGGTGGACGTGCAGGCCAATGCCTTCCTGCACCACATGGTCCGCAACATCGTCGGCACCCTGCTGCTGGTGGGCCGCGGCGAGCAGCCCGAGACCTGGCCGGCCGAACTGCTGGCCGGCCGCAATCGCCAACTCGCCGGCCCCACCGCCCCCGCCAACGGCCTCGTCTTCCTCGGCCCCCGCTACCCCGCCCACTGGTCCCTCCCGGCAACGGTGTCAGAGTGAGTTCCGTGGTGAG
>JANORD010000329.1:0-1709 GCA_031415095.1 Lysobacteraceae bacterium | reverse complement strand
ATCGTCGGCGGGCCGAATGCGCGCACGGACTATCACTTCGAGGAAGGCCCGGAGTTCTTCCACCAGCTCGAAGGCGAGATGGTGCTGAAGATCCAGGAAGACGGCGCGGTGCGCGACATCCCGATCAAGGCCGGCGAGATGTTCTACCTGCCGCCACGGGTGCCGCATTCGCCGCAGCGCAGCGCGGGCGGCGTGGGCCTGGTGATCGAACGCAAGCGGCTGGCGCATGAGCAGGACGGGCTGATGTGGTTCTGCGAGCGGTGCAACCACAAGCTGTACGAGGAGTTTTTCGCTCTCACCGACATCGAGAACCAATTCACGGCGGTGTTCGACCGCTTCTACCGGTCGCAAGCCCTGCGCACCTGCACTGCCTGCGGGCACTTCAATCCCGCGCCCGCGCTCTACCAGCCCGAGACCTGAGCCGATGCCCTTTTCCACCGACCTGCTCACCGCCAACCTGCTCTCGCCGGTGGTGCTGGCCTTCGCACTGGGCATGGTGGCGCGGGGCCTGCGCAGCGACCTGGAGATACCGCCCGCCATCCAAGCCTACCTCTCGATCTTCCTGCTCTTGGCCATCGGCATGAAGGGCGGCGTCGCCCTGCGCCAGGACGCCCCGGACAACCTGGCGATGATGCTGGTGGCCACCGTGCTGGCCGGCATCGCCACCGCCAGCACCGCCTACCTGCTGGCCCGCCTCTGGCTGCGCGACGACGCGCTGCAGGCCGGCGCGCTGGCCGCTCACTACGGTTCGGTGTCGGCCGTCACCTTCATCGCCGCGCAGCAGTTCACCGAGCGCTCCGGCATGAGCTCCGAGCCGGTGCTGGTGGCCCTGCTGGTGGCGCTGGAGATCCCAGCCATCCTGATCGGCATCGGCCTGGCCCGCGGCGGTGGGCGGCCGAGCTGGCATCAGGTGCGCGAAGTGCTGACCGGGCGGACCGCGATCCTGCTGCTGGGCGGCCTCGCCATTGGCGCGATCGCCGGGCGCCAGGGCGTCAAGGCCGTGGATGCGATGTACGTGCAGCTGTTCCAAGGAATGCTGATGCTGTTCATGCTCGACATGGGCATGGTGGCTGCCGGCCAGCTCCGGCAGCTGCGCAGCGGCGTGCTCCGGCTGGTGGTGTTCGGCACGGCCTTGCCGCTGCTGCACGGTCTGCTGGGAGCCTGGATCGGGCTGGCGATGGGCCTCGGGGTGGCGGGCGCCACCGTCTTTGCCACCATGACGGCCAGCGCGTCCTACATCGCGGCGCCGGCCTCGGTGCGCGCGTCCCTGCCCGGCGCCGATGCCGGCCGCTGCGTCACCGCCGCCCTGGGCATCACCTTCCCCTTCAACCTGGCGATCGGCATACCCACTTACGCGGCCTTCGCGGCGTGGCTGGCGGGACGTGGAAGCTGACGACAGGCCAGCGCCCGCCTACTTCCACGACAGGTTGAGCTGCCTGTTGGTGGCGGCGCAATCGCGCAAGTAAAGGTTGATGAGGCTCTGGTATGGAATTCCAACCTTCTCCGAGACTGACTTGAAGTAGTCAATCGCATCCTCGTCCAAGCGGATGGTGATCTGCTTCTTGAGTTGGGATGCGTACGGGTTCTTCTTGGCGTTTGAGAAATCGTATTCTTTGCGCATGGGAGTACCTCTCAGTAGTGCCGAGACTCAATGGCCGTGGCCTTCCTGGCCGAAATGATTCGGATGGTGTTGCTCGCGCTGCGATAGC
>JANORD010000328.1:0-5385 GCA_031415095.1 Lysobacteraceae bacterium | reverse complement strand
AAGGCAAGGCCGACGAGGCCTACGCCATGCGCAAGGCGTCGGTGGCGATGCGGGAGCAAGTGCTGGGCGACAGCCACCCGGCAATGGTGAGGCCGCTCACGGACTTGGTGCGGGACGCCCTAATGCGTGGCGAGACCGACTACGCACTTGAGCTGGCAATCAAAGCCGTGGCGGTAGCCGAGCGCGCCTACGCCAAGCCCAGCGTGGACCGCGTGTATGCGCTGGCCATGCATGCCGGGGCGTTGATCAATGCCAAGCAGTTCCTGCAGAGCGGCGAAGTGCTCACGCGCGCCGAAGCCGAGGCCAGCACGCTGCAGTCGCCGCCGGATTATTTGGGCGAATTGTTGGCTTACACGCGGCAGGGGCTGTGCAAGCGCCCGCGCACGCCCGCCGTGCCGTCCTGCGCGGGCATTGAGCCGACCGAGCCGGCGCTACCCTGAAACTGCGGCGGGCTTGCGGGTGAAGCGCCGGGTGAAATCCTCCATCGCCGCGAACGCGGCCGGGATCACCACCAGGCTCAGCAGGGTGGACGTGAACAAGCCGCCGATCACCGCCACGGCCATGGGTTGGCGGAAGGCGGCGTCGGCGCCCAAACCCAGGGCGATGGGCAGCATGCCGGCGCTCATGGCGATGGTGGTCATGATCACCGGCCGTGCGCGCTTGCGGCAGGCGTCCACCAGCGCGTCGTGCATGCTCATGCCCATCTGATCCTCGGCGATCACCGCGTAGTCCACCAGCAGGATGGAGTTCTTGGTGGCGATGCCGATCAGCATCAGCAGGCCAATGAGCGCCGGCAGCGACAGCAAGGTGCCGGTGAGCAGCATCAGGCCGAACGCGCCGCCGGCCGACAGCGGCACCGCCATCAGGATGATCAGCGGATGGCTGGGGTGGTTGAACAGCAGCAGCAGCACCGCATAGACGCAGAACAACCCCGCCGCCATCGCCAGCGCGAAGCCGGTGAACAGCTCGATGAAGATTTCCGAATCGCCGGTGTTGAGCACCTGCACGCCGGGCGGCAGGTTTTGCAGCGACGGCAGCTTGGTCACTTCCTTCATCACGTCGCCCAGCGGCCGGCCGTTGAGCTCGGCGGTGAAGGTGATGTTGCGCTGGCGACCGAAGCGGTCCACCTGCGACGGGCCCGAGCCGGTGGTGATGGTGGCCACTGCCGACAGCGGCACCGTGCCGCCTTTGGCGCTGGGCACGCGCAGCAGCGACAGCAGCGCCTCGTCGGAAAGGGATTCGTCGGCCAGGCGCACGCGGATGGGCACCTGGCGGTCGGGCAGGTTGAGCTTGGCCAGGCGCTGGCGGAAATCGCCGCTGGTGGCGATGCGCGCGGCTTCCGCGATGGCCAGCGTCGAGACGCCCAGGTCCGCGGCGCGGCGGGCGTCGGGCACGATCACCAGTTCCGGCCGCAGCAGCGAGGCGGTGGAGCTGACGGTGCCCAGGCCTTTCAGCGTTCGCAGGTCGCGCTCGAAGTCACCGGCCGCTTGGTACAGCAAACGCGGGTCGTCGCCGGTGAGCACGATCATCAGCTGCTCGCCCGGCTCGCTGCTGAGGAAGCGCTGGCGCACGCCGGGCAGCGCTTCCAGGCGTTCGCGCACTTCGCGCTCCAGCTCTTTCTGCGACCGGTCGCGCTCGGAAGCCGGGCCCCAGTCCAGCACCATCGTCACCTTGCGCACTTCGCTGTTGCCGGTGATGCCCGGGTCGCCCAGGTCCAGCACGCCGCCCACGGTGGCGTAGGCCTGGCGCAGCTCGGGCAGGTCGACGATCAGCGCGCGGGCGCGCTCGCTCATGGCCGCGGTCTGCTCCAGGCGCGCGCCGGGCGGCAGCTCCAGGCTCAGGTTGCTGCGGCCTATGTCCGAGCCTGGGATGAACGTGGCGGGGATGAAGGGCACCAGCCCCAGCGAGCCGATGAACATCAGCAGCGCCGCCAGCAGCGTCTTGACGCGGTTGGCCAACGCCCACTCCACCACGCGCAGGTAGCGCGTCATCAGCGCCGATTCTTTTTCCACGTGCGGCTTTGCCTTGAGCTGGTAGGCCGCCATCATCGGCGTGAGCAGGCGCGCCACCATCAGCGAGAACAGCACGGCGGTGGCCGCCGTCCAGCCGAATTCAAGGAAGAACTTGCCGGCGATCCCCGGCATGAAAGCGACCGGGATGAACACCGCCGCCAGCGTGGCCGAGGTGGCGATCACCGCCAGGCCAATCTCGTCGGCCGCTTCGGTGGCGGCCTGCTTGGGCGGCTTGCCCATGGCCAGGTGGCGATCGATGTTTTCGACTTCGACGATGGCGTCATCCACCAGGATGCCCACCACCGCCGCCAGCGCCAGCAGCGTGATCAGGTTCAGGCTGAAGCCGAACAGCCACATCACGCCAAAGGTGGGGATGATGGACAGCGGCAGCGCCAGCGCGGAAATCCACGTGGCGCGCCAGTCGCGCAGGAACCACCACACCACCAGCACCGCCAGCAGCGCGCCCTCCCACAGCATGGCCATGGATGATTTGAAGGAGTCGCGGACTTCGTCGATGGCGGTGCTGACCAAGGTGAACGTGACGCGCGGGTGCTCGGCCTTGAGCCGGGCGATCGCTGCTTCCACGCCTTCGCCCACTTTTATCTCGCTGGAACCACGGGTGCGCGAGATGGCGAAACTGACCACCGGCTTGCCGTCGATCATGGCCAGTTGGCGGCGCTCGGCTTGGCCGTCAGTCACCGTGGCCAGGGCCGACAGCGGCAGTTGGCGGCCGTCAGGCAGCACGATGGGGAACTGCTCCAGCGTCTGCGCGCTGTCCACCGTGCCCACCGCGCGGATGGCCTGCTCGGAGCTGCCTTGGGTGGCGCGGCCGCCCGAGCGCTCCAGCTGGGAGCGCGCCAACTGGCCGGAGACATCGCCTGCGGTTAGCCCGTAAGCGGCCAGCACGCCCGGCCGCAGGCCCACCTGGATTTCGCGGGTGATGCCGCCGCCGCGCACCACGCTGCCCACGCCGGGCACCGAGTACATGGCCTTGGTGACCGCGTTGTCCACGAACCAGCTCAGCTCGTCCTCGGCCATGGCGTCCGAGGACACCGCGAACGTGACCAGGGTGCCGCCCACGATGTCGATCTTGGCCACGATGGGCTCGTCGATGTCGTCGGGCAGGTCGGCGCGGATGCGCGTGACCGCGTCGCGCACTTCCTGCAGCGACTCGTTCAGATCACGGCCGATCTTGAACTCGATGAAGGTGGTGGAACTACCTTCCACCACGGTGCTGGAGAGCTTGTTGATGCCCGACAGGCTGGCTACCGAATCCTCCACCTTGCGGGTGACTTCGGTTTCCAGCTGGCTGGGCGTGGCGCCGGGCAGGGTGACCATGACCGTGACGCCAGGGAAGGCGATATCCGGGAATCGCGATACCGCCAGCTGCTGGTAGCCGAACAGGCCCACCGCCGTGAGCAGGATGAACAGCAGGATCGCCGGCAGCGGCCGGTTGATGGACCAGGCGGAAAAATTCATGCCGCTCAGTCCTGGCTGGCCGGGACCACGCGCACGCGGTCGCCATCGGCCAGGAAGCCGGCACCCTGCACCACCACCTGTTCGTCGGCCTGTAGACCGTCGCGCACTTCCACCGCGCCGGCCTCGCGCGCGCCCAGTTCCACCCGGCGCTGCGCCACCACGTCGCCTTGGCCCAGAACGAACACGTAGCGATAGCCGTCGCGTTCCACGATGGCTTGCACCGGCACCGTGCGCGCGGGCAGCGCGCCCAGCAGCAGATCGCCCTGGGCATACATGCCGGCGCGCAGGGCGCCGGGTTCGGGCAGGTCCACGTAGACCACGCCGGTGCGGCTTTCCACGTTCAGCGACGGCGACACGGCGCGCACGGTGCCGGCCACGGCGGCGCCGTCGGGGCTGCGCAGCTGCACCTGCACGCCGGGCGTAACCCGGATCAAGTCGGCTTCGGGCAACTCGGCGCGCCACTCCAGGCGGCCGTCGCGGATCAGGCCCAGCAGTTCGCTGCCAGCAGAAACTATCTGCCCGGGCTGCACCGTGCGCTGGGAGATCACCCCGTCGTGGGGCGCGCGCAGGGTGGCGTAGCTGAGCTGCAGCTGGGCGTT
Source organism: Lysobacteraceae bacterium (assembly GCA_031415095.1). Lineage (GTDB taxonomy): Bacteria > Pseudomonadota > Gammaproteobacteria > Xanthomonadales > Xanthomonadaceae > Arenimonas. Next base: position 1,295 of record JANORD010000328.1, on the reverse strand, counting down.
CTCTAGCTGCGCCTGCGCCGTTTGCCGCTGCGCGCTGGCGGTGAGTTCGCCGGCGATCAGTTGGTCGGCTTCGCTGGCGGCGATCAGCTGCTCGCGCTTGAGGCGTTCACCGCGGCGGGCGTTGGCCTGGGCCACGGTGAGTCCGGCATCCGCCTGCGCCAGCACGGCCTGCGCTTGCCGCAGATCCATCTGAAGGCCGCGCACGTCCAGCTGCAGCAATGGGTCGCCCGCTTTCACGGTATCGCCTACTTCCACCAGCACCTGCGCCACCCGCTGGCCCGACAGCTCCACGCCCAGCGACATCGGCTCCCAAGCGGCGATGGAGCCCGAGGCGGTGACGCGCCGGGGCAGGTCCTGCTGGAGGGGCTTGGCCACGCTGACGGTGAGGCTGGCGGCAGCAGTGGGTGCGGCCTCGTCGCCCGAGCAGGCGGCCAGGGCCAGGCAAAGCACTAGCGGCGGCAGGACCGCGCGCGGGAAACGGGGCATGGGGCATTCGCCGTGAGGTGCGTGGCGCGCATTGTCGCAAAGGCGGGGCAGCTTGGGCGTGCACGGCCCGGTGTCCGGTGGGCTAGTCTTAAGCCGTGCTACTGGGCGCCCCCCGGAGACCCCCGTGAACTCGAACCCTCCCAGCTCCGCCCTGCCGCCCAGCCTGTCCAAGCGCGTCGCTGCGCTGGACACCCAGACCGCGCTCAAGCGCCTGGACGCCATCGACCCTGGCGAGATCGCCAAGCTGCTGGCCGGCATGCCGCCGGCCCGGGCCAACACCCTGCTGGCCGCGATGGCTCCCGATTGGCGCGCCCGCATCATGGACGCGGCGCCGGCGGGCACCGATTGGCGCGACAGCCAGCGTTACGCCGAAGGCTCGGTGGGGCGGCTGCTGGAAGACCCGCCCGCGGTATTCGTGGCCGGCACGCCGGTGGCCGAGGCCATCGAGACGCTGCGCGCGGTAGTGAAGCAGCGCATGGTCACCTATCTGTGGGTGGTGGACGCGGCGCAGAAGTTACTGGGCGTGGTGGCGTTCCGCGAACTGCTCTACGCCGACCGAGACGCGCGCCTGGACGAAATCATGATCCGCGATCCCTTCAGCCTGCGGCCCACCGCCACCTTGGTGGACGCGATGCGCGAGGTGGTGACGCGCCACTACCCGGTGTACCCGGTGTGCGAAGAGGACGGCCGGCTGGTGGGCCAGGTGCGCGGGCAGATCCTGTTCGAGCAGCAGGCCTTCGAAATTTCTGCGCAGGCCGGCGCCATGGTAGGCGTGGAGAAGGAGGAGCGGCTGGCGACGCCGCTGCTGC
>JANORD010000327.1:0-5820 GCA_031415095.1 Lysobacteraceae bacterium | reverse complement strand
CTGCATCGCCAGCGCGCGCGCGGTGTCGCGGGCCAGCACGTCGCTGACGGGCACGATCAGGTCGGAGAGGTCGCGGTTGAGCACCGCCGGGATGAAGTCCGGGGTCCAGCCCTGGATCTTGTGCGGCTGCCATTCCTTGCCCGAAAGCAAGGCCGCGCCTTCGGGCTCGGTGACGGCGATCTTCAGTCCCGGACGCGCGGCCTTGAGCACTTCGCCGGCGCCCGTGAGCGTGCCGCCGGTGCCGTAGCCGGTGACGAACCAGTCCAGCGATTTGCCGGCGAAGTCAGACAGGATCTCCGGGCCGGTAGTGCTGCGGTGGTAGGCCGGATTGGCCGGGTTCTCGAACTGCCGCGCCAGGAACGCGCCGTGCTTTGCCGCGAACTCCGCCGCCCGCTTCACCATGCCGCTGCCGCGCTCGGCGGCCGGCGTCAGGATCACTTTGGCGCCCAGCGCGCGCATCAGCTTGCGCCGCTCTATCGAGAAGGTCTCGGTCATGAAGGCGACGAAGGGATAGCCGCGCACCGCGCACACCATGGCCAAGGCCACGCCGGTATTGCCCGAGGTGGCCTCAACCACCATCTGGCCAGGCTTGAGCGCGCCCGATCGCTCGGCGTCCAGGATGATGCCCAGCGCCAGCCGGTCCTTCACCGACGACATCGGGTTGAAGTACTCGAGCTTGGCGTACATCGCCACGCCCTCGGGCGCCAGGCGGTTGATGCGCACGATGGGTGTATTGCCAACGGTGCCCAGGATCGAATCGTGGATCATGGCGTGCTCCGGTAGTGGCTCGGCATTCAGTCCTGCTGGGTGTCAGCGAGGTCGTTCTCGGAAAACTGCCGCCAGCGATTGAGTACCGCGCAAAAAAGCTGCGCGGTGCGTTCGGTGTCGTACACGGCCGAATGGGCCTGGTCGGCGTCCCAGGGCAGCCCGGCCGCCTGCAGCGCGCGGCTGAGCACCGTCTGGCCATAGGCCATGCCGGCCAGCGTCACCGTGTCGAAGGTGCTGAACGGGTGGAAGGGATTGCGCTTGTGCGCCACCCGCGCCACCGCGGCGTTGAGGAAGCCCAGGTCGAAGTGGGCGTTGTGGCCCACCAGGATGGCGCGCTGGCAGTTGTTGCGCTTGGCCGCGGCCCGCACCGCGCTGAAGATGTGGTCGAGTGCCGCGCGTTCTTCCAGCGCGCCGCGCAGCGGTGAATCGAGCCGGATGCCGGTGATTTCCAGCGACTTGGGATCAATTTCCGAACCGGCATACGGCTCCACGTGGGTGCTGACGGTTTCGCCCAGCGTGTAGAAGCCGTCGCCATCGAGTTCGATCGGCACCGCGGCGATTTCCAGCAGCGCGTGCCGGCTGCAGTCGAAGCCGCCGGTTTCCACGTCCACGACCACCGGAAGGTAGCCGCGGAAGCGCTCGGACATGCGCGGCAGGGAGAAGGATTCCATGCCGGCAGGATAGCAGAGGGTCAGCTCAGCAGAAGGCGGTCCAGCACCAGCAGCGAGGCTCCGGCCGCAGCAATCACCAGGCCCGCGGTGGGCATCAGCAGGGATAGCGGCAGGCCCACCACCAGGCACGCCAAGCCCCAGGCCAACGCGTCCTGCACCGGCTGCCGCGGGGTGGTGCGGGCGCGCGCCGCCACCAGCGCGTCCAGGCTGAACTTGCCCGCGCCCTTGAAGATCAGCGGCAGCAGCATCACCGCGAAAATAAGCGGCAGCTTGAAGTTGCCAAAGCCCTTGTCGCTGATGGCATAGCCCATGGCCAGGTCCTGCAGGGTCTGCCAGTTCATCGGCCAGTGCACCGAGGCCGTGGCCACCATGGTCAGCACGAACAGGTTGAAGGCGAAGAAGCGCGTGCCCAGCCCCACCAGCAGGGCCAGCGCGCCGCCCAGTTCAAACCAGGTGGCGATGGTCCAGCTGATGTCGGGCGGCACCACGTTGAAGGGGAATGGAAAGTCCGACTGGATGCTGGCGAACCAGTTTTCGCCGCGGTATTTCTCGATGCCGGCCTCCCAGAACTCCCAGGCCAGCAGCAGCCGCAGGCCCAGCGGCGCGATCCAGTCGCCCACGCCTTCCAGTCGTTCGGTGAGCGCGGTCCAGCGCTCGTTCAAGCTCAATCGCATGGGATGACTCCGTCAGGGAATTCGGGTGCCGAGCAGCGCGCCGCTGCTTCGGAGCTGTTCGAGCATGCCGCGGCCTTGGGCCACGAAGGCCGAGGCGTCGTCTGAGTGCGCTTCAGCCGCCAGCGCCAGCAGCTGCTCGCGGCCGCTCAGGTCGGGCTGTTCGGAAATACGCTGCAGCAGGCGGAAGGTAAGCGCGCTGAGTTCGCTGAAGCGCACCTTGAAGCCGGCGTCGCGCTGCACCAGCAGGAACGTGGCCGCGTCCGGCGGCTGCGTGGGCTGGAACTCCGGCGCCAGTCGATGCACCGGCCAGGCGTAGGCCAGCGGCCAGGCCAGCGGCGAGGCCACCGGCACGCCGGCCAGCAGGTCGCCGAGGGGATCGTGCGGCGTGTCGGCCGGATCCGCCTCGCTCAGGTCCAGCGCCAGCTCCACCCATTCGTAATGCGCCAACTCCAGCAGCCACGGCGCGTCGCCGCGGTCGCTTTCAGCGCGCAGCTGCAGGTACTGGATGAACTCGCGAGACACTTCGGTGAACAGCGGCGTGCCGCAGCGGTACTCACGATAGAAATCCCGCATCAGCACCTCCCACGCGTCCGTGCCCAGCAGCTTGCGGATCACTGGGAAATTGGCCGCCAGCAGGCCCTGCAGGCTGTTGAAGAACAGCTCGCGATAAATCGCCATGCGTCGGTCTTCTATATCCGGCGGCGGCGCGTGCCCGTCCGGGTCGCGGATGTGCGCGGCCAGCGTGAACTGCTGCGTGCGCAGGGCCTCAGGCGCGAGCATGGCGCACCTGGGCGGGGGCGTGGCGCTGCAGGACGTCGCGCACCGCGGCCACTTCGGCCAGCAGTTCGTGGAAGGGAGGAAAGTTGAAGTCGCGCTCCAGCAGCGCCGGGCGCGGGCCGTACAGCGTGCAGGCCTGGTCCAGCAGCGCGAACACGTCGGGCTTCACGGCCGCGCCGTGGGTGTCCACTTTCAGGTCGTCGGCCTCGTCGTAGTGGCCGGCGATGTGGAAATAGGCGATGCGCTCGCCCGGCAGGCGGCGCAGGAAATCGGCGGCGTCGTAGCGGTGGTTAACCGCGTTCACGAAAACGTTGTTCACGTCCAGTAGCAGCTCGCAGTCGGCCTCGGCCAGCACGGCATTGAGGAAATCAATCTCGGGCATGGCCTGGTAGGGCGCGGCATAGTAGGACACGTTCTCCACCGCGATGCGGCGGCCCAGCGCGTCCTGCACCTGGCGGATGCGGCCGGCGACGTGGTGCACGGCTTCTTCGGTGAAGGGGATGGGCATCAGGTCGTACAGCTGGCCATCGTCGCTGCAGTAGGACAGGTGCTCGCTGAAGATGGGGGCCCGGTGCTGGTCCAGGAAGCGGCGCAGCTTGAGCAGGTAGGTGTCATTGAACGGTTCCACCGCGCCCAGCGACAGCGACAGGCCGTGGCAGACCAGCGGATGCCTGGCGCTGAGGTCGCGCAGGGCCTCGCCATAGCGGCCGCCCACGCCGATCCAGTTGTCGGGCGCGCATTCCAGGAAATCAAAATCACCCGGCGCGGCGGCCTGCAGCGGGCCCAGCAGGGCCCGCCGCAAACCGAGGCCGGCGGCCATCGGGGAAAGGGAAGGGATGGCCGTCATCAGCGCATTACTGCTTGTCGTCGCCGCACTTGCCTTCGCCGCACTTGCCTTCCTCGGCCTTGGCGCCGCCGCAGCTGCCTTCTTCGGCCTTGGCACCACCGCAGCTGCCCTCGTGCTCGCCCTTCTCGGCGCCGCAGTGGCCTTCACCGCACTTGCCTTCCTCAGCCTTGGCGCCGCCGCAGCTGCCTTCTTCGGCCTTGTCGCTGCCGCACTTGCCTTCACCGCACTTGCCTTCCTCGGCTTTGGCGTCGTCGGCGCCGGCTTCGGCGGCGGACACCAGGTAGCCCTGCGACAGACTGGTCATGGCGAAGGCGGAGTTGGCGAGGGCAAACGAGCCCAGCATCAGGGCGCCAGCGGCCAGCACGAAGGGCTTCAGGGTCTTGTTGGACATGATGGATTCTCTCTCTTGGGTGGTGCGGGTTGCCCCGCGGGGTGGGTTCAGTCGTTGAGGTATTCGCGGGCCAGCGCCCGTGCACGGTGAAGTCTTGCCTTGGTGGCTTCGCGCGTTATCTGCAGGCGCTCGGCCAATTCGTTGATGGTGAGGCCCTCGAGGTCGCGCAGCAGCACGATCTCGCGGTAGTGCGCGGGCAGCGATTCCATGGCCGCGGCCAGGTCGCGCTGCAAGCCGCGGGATTCGATCATGCAGATGGCGGCGATGTCTTCGGTGATGGGCTCGTGCATCAGGGTGCGCAGGCCGCGCTTGAGCCGGTTGCACTCACGCTTGACGATGCGGAACAGCCAGGAAGCGAAGCACTCCAGCGAGCGCAGGTCGGCCAGGCGGCGCGAGGCGGTGAACAGCGCTTCCTGCACTGCGTCCTCGGCGTCGTTGATCACGCAGTGGTGCTCGGCGTAGCGGCGCAGGTCCTGGCGCGAACGGCCCAGGACGCGCTCCAGCGCCTGGCGGTCGCCGCCGCGGGCGGCTTCAAGATCCAGGCTGAAGGCCGGGGTGTGCATGGTTGCGGCTGTCTCCACCGTTTCGAGCATGGACCGGAATGATCCTGCTGTCATATCCCCTAAGAGCCTGGGACCAGGGCGGGGGATTCGCGCCGGCAGCGCGACAATTTAGGCGCCGTTCAGGGAAAAAATCCAGCCGCGCGGGACTAGCGCGGTGCGTCGTGGCGGGGCAGCGCCAGGGACACCACCGCTGCCATCGCGACAAAGGCCGCCGAGACCCACAAACACGCTCCCAGCCCAGCCACTTGGTAGACCCAGCCCGACAGCACCGTGCCCAGCAGCCGGCCCGCGGCATTGGCCATGTAGTAGAAGCCCACGTCCAGCGACACGCCGTCTTCGCGCGCGTAGCTGAGTATCAGATAGCTGTGCAGGGCCGAGTTGAGCGCGAACACCGCGCCAAAGGCCAGCAGCCCCCACACCAGCACCGGTTCCGCTGGCCAGCCCGCGCCCAAGGCCAGGGCGATGCCGGCGGGCAGGGCAGCTAGCGGCACGGCCCACGCGAACGCAGCGCGGCCGTCCGGCACGCCGCGGCGGCCCAGCCCGGTGACGGCCGGCGCCAGCGCCTGCACCGCCCCGTAGCCAATGATCCAAAGCGCCAGGAAGCCGCCGATGCGCGTGTGGCTCCAGCCCAGCTGCGTGGCCAAGAACACCGGCAGCGCCACCACGAACCAGACGTCGCGCGCCCCGAACAGGAACAGCCGCGCCGCCGACAGCCGGTTGATGGCCGGGCTCTTGGACAGCAGCTCGCGGAACTTCGGCTTGGTGCTGGCCTTGCCCAGGTCCGCTTTCAGCGTGAACACGCTCAGCGCCCACACCGCCAGCAGCGCGCCCGCCATCGCCAGCACCGCCCCATCGAATCCCAGCCACGACAGCAGCACCGCGCCCAGGAAAAAGCCCACACCCTTGAGCGCGTTCTTCGAGCCCGTCAGCAGTGCCACCCAGCGGTACAGGCGGGCCTGCTGGTCGCCCGGCACCAGCAGCTTCAGGCTGCCCTTGGCGCTGAGCTTGTTGAGGTCCTTGGCGATGCCACTGAGCGCCTGGGCCGCCATCACCCACGGCACCGTGAGCATCGCCGCCGGCACCGCCAGCATCGCCAGCGCGCCCACCTGCAGCGCCAAGCCCAGGTTCA
>JANORD010000326.1:0-4897 GCA_031415095.1 Lysobacteraceae bacterium | reverse complement strand
GCATGCGCCGACGGCAGCAGCTGTCCCGGCGGCTTGCGCCGCAGCACGTAGGTTCCGCTGGCGGCATCGATGCGGTAGGTGGGGTTGGACTGCCCGCCCTTGAACTTGGTCGCCGTCAGCGGCCCCCGGAAACCCGGCACGTTCGCCTCAAGGTAGTCCGACAGCACATCAACAGGCAGGTCCAGCAAATGGCTCATGGGAATTCCAAGTTCTCAAGCGACCCTGTACGAGGGACTTCAGTCCCGATGCTTCACTGCCAAGGGCTTCGGCGTAGGAGGGACTTCAGTCCCGATGCTTCACTGCCAAGGGCTTCGGCGTAGGAGGGACTTCAGTCCCGATGCTTCACTGCCAAGGGCTTCGGGACTGAAGTCCCTCCTACAAGGAAAGGAAAGGAAAGGGAAGGAAAGGGAAGGGACGGGGTTAGGCTTTGAGCATCGAACGGGCCAGCGAGGCGATATGCACCTCGTCGGGGCCGTCGGCCAGCCGCAGCGAGCGCGCGCCGGCGTAGGCCTGGGCCAGGAAATGGTCCTGCGACAGGCCGCCGCCGCCGTGTATCTGCATCGCCCGGTCGATCACCGCGCAGGCCATGCGCGGCGCCACGATCTTGATCATTCCGATCAGGTCCTTGGCGCCCTTGTTGCCGTGCGCATCCAGCGCCGCGGCGGCCTGCAGGGTGAGCAGGCGCGCCTGTTCGATCTCGCAGCGCGACAGTGCGATGGCCTCCTGCGCCATGCCGTGGCCGCCCAGCGGCCGCCCGAACGCTTCGCGGCTGCGCGCTCGCGCCAGCATTGACTCAAGCGCCCGCTGCGCCAGCCCGATCAGCCGCATGCAGTGGTGGATGCGCCCCGGCCCCAGCCGCGCCTGCGCGATCTCGAAACCGCTGCCCGGTTCCCGAAGCAGGTTGGCCACCGGCACCCGCACGTTGCTGAACTCGATTTCCACGTGGCCGTGCGGCGCATCGTCATAGCCGAACACCGTGAGCGGCCGCAGCACGTTCACGCCCGGCGTGGCCATCGGCACCAGCACCATCGATTGGCGCCGGTGCGGCGCTGCGTCCGGGTCGGTGACGCCCATGACGATCAGGATCTCGCAGCGCGGGTCGCCGGCGCCGGTGGTCCACCATGTGCGGCCGTTGATGACGAACTCGTCGCCCTCGCGCACGATCGGCAGCGCGATATTAGTGGCGTCCGAACTGGCCACGTCCGGCTCGGTCATGGCGAAGGCGGAGCGGATTTCGCCGGCCAGCAGTCGCGGCTGCCACGGCGCCTGCTGCTCGGCGCTGGCGAAGTGCAGCAGCACTTCCATATTGCCGGTGTCGGGTGCGCTGCAGTTGAAGACTTCCGGCGCGTACAGCGAGCGCCCGGTCAGTTCGGCGATGGGCGCGTAGTCGAGGTTGCTCAGGCCGGCGCCGCGCGTGGCGTCGGGCAGGAACAGGTTCCAGAGCCCCTGCGCGCGCGCCTGGGCCTTGAGCGACTCGAGCAGCGGCGGAATGGTACAGCGCGTCTGCGGCTCGGCGGCGTGGGCGGCGAAGGCTGCCTCGGCCGGGATCACCTGGTCCTGCACGAAACGCGCGACGTCGGCCTGCAGCTGGCGCGAGCGCTCGGAAAACGGGAACAGCGAAGCAGGGCGGTCGGGGGTCATCGGTGGCTCGCAGGCAGGGCAGGGCGGCGCGGTGGCGCCAGGGTCAATAGTAAGTCCACAGTGCGCGCTCGCCGTGCAGGTGCGGCAGCGCATTCCACGAGCCCAGGCGCAGGCGGCCGCCGTGGGGATGGAATTCGGACACGGCGCTGTTGCGCAGCGACAGGTTCAGCTCCACGGCGCGCTGGTTGGGCACGTCCAGCGCCAGCTGCGCCAGCCGCGAGATCACGCCGCCCGAACTCAGCACCAGCACTTCGCCGTCGCCAGCCAGCGCCTCAAGCCGGTCGCCGGCGGCCTGCACGCGCTGGCCGAACGCGCCCCAGCTTTCCGGCACACCCGTCAATTCGTCGTTGGCCCAGGCCAGCAGCGCCGCCTGCAGCATCGCGCCCACGTCGCGCGGCTGGCCGCTGCGGCTGGCCACGGCGATCGGATGCTCGGGGTCACGCGCCAGGTAGGCGCCAAACACCGCCTCGTGGTCGAACTCGGCAAACCCTGGGTCGGGCGTGGGTGCAGGCAGGTCCAGCCCCTGCGCTGCGAACGCCGCCGCCACGCCCTGCGCGGTCTGCAGGTGACGGCGCATGCCGCCCACCACCACGGACTGGAAGCGGTGGCCGCCGCGCGCCAGCCAGTCGCCCAGGCGGCGCGACTGCAGCTGCCCGCGTTCGGACAAGTTGTCGTAGTCGGCGGCGCCGAAGCTCGCCTGGCCGTGGCGCACCAGCAGCAGGCTCACTGTGCGAAGAACTCCTGGCGGAATTCCACCCGGATCGGCGCGGTGGCGCCCTCGCGCGTCACTTCGACTTCGAAGGACAGGGTGTCGTTGCCGGCGACTCGGGCTTCAGCGAGGTAATAAATGGCGTCGCCTTCGCGCACCTCGCGTACCCGCAGGTCCGAACGCTGGCCGGTGAGGTTGGTGGCGGCGATGCTCACCTTGGCGGGCACCGCGCGGTCGGCTCCGGGGTCGCCTTCGCGCACGGCGACGTTGACCAGGGCGCGGTTGGCCGAGCGCGTGATGCCGTTCTGGCGGGCGATCTCGGGGGTGAGGCTGGTGGTGGGAAGGGCGTTGTAGTGCACCACCGTCTGGCCCGAGCGCACCGAGTTTTCAGCGGCGGCCGGCAGGGCCAGCGCCAGGCCCAAGGCCAGGGCAAACAAGTGGCGAACTGCGGACATGGTCGGCGCTCCGTTCAGGGGACAGGCATCATCCCGCCGTCAGCCGCGGCCGTCCATTAAAGCCGCGTGCAGGCCGGCACGTCAGTCGCTGCTGGCGGCCAGCTCGCGGCCGCGGCGGGTGGCCGCGTCGATGGCCAGTGCCACTAGGGCGCGCAGGTCGCCGGCTTCGAAGGTTTCCACCGCCGCCTGGGTGGTGCCGCCGGGCGAGGTGACGCGCTGGCGCAGGGTGGCCGCGGACTCCGGGGATTCGCTGAGCATGCGCGCGGCACCCAGCACGGTTTGCAGCACCAGCTGGCGCGCAGTCTCCGGCGCCAGGCCCTGGGCCTCGCCGGCCGCCTGCATGGCTTCGGCGAGCAGGAAGACATAGGCCGGCCCGCTGCCCGACACCGCGGTGACGGCGTCCATCAGGGCTTCGTCGGGAATCCAGGCCGTGATACCGGCGGCCTGCATCAGGCCCTCGGCGGCCTGGCGCTGTTCGGGCGTGACCTGCTCGTTCGCGTACAGCCCGGTGGCACCGGCGCCCAACAGGGCCGGGGTGTTGGGCATGGTGCGGACCACCGCCTGGCCGCCGCCCAGCCAGCGGTTGATCTGCCCGGTGGTGGCTCCCGCGGCAATCGAGACCACCAGCGGGCGCTGGGATTGCGCCAGCGGCGCCAGCGATTCACACACCTGGCGCAGCACCTGGGGCTTCACCGCGAGCAGCCAAACGCCGGCGCCATCGGCGGCCTCGGGCGCCGCCGGGTAGGCCTGTACCGCGAATTCAGCCGCCAGCGCCTCGCGTAGCGCGGCGACCGGTTCGGCCACGCGCAGGCTTGCCGGATCCTGGCCGCGGGCCACCAGCCCGCCGATGAGGCTGCGGGCCATGTTGCCGCCGCCGATGAATGCAATGCAGGTCTGGGTCATGGCGCCAAGGTAATGGATGCAGGGCTCAGCGGTCACGCGCGCCAAACAGCGCGGTGCCGATGCGCACCAGGGTGGAGCCTTCGGCAATGGCCAGCGCGAAGTCGTCGCTCATGCCCATGGACAGGGTGTCCACGCTGGCGTGCTGGGCCGCCAGCGCGTCGTACAGCAGCTTGAGCTGCTGGAAGCTGCGGCGGCGATGCTCCGGGTCCGGATGCGGCTCGGGAATGGCCATCAGGCCGCGCAGGCGCAGCGTGGGTGCCAGGGCGATGCGCCCGGCGAGGTCCGCCACCGCGTCCGGCGCGCAGCCGGATTTTCCGGCTTCCCCATCCACGTTCACCTGCACCAGCACGTTCAGCGGCGGCAGGTGGGCGGGCCGGGCCAGGGCCAGGGCCGCCACCAGCTTGGGCCGGTCCAGCGAGTGCACCCAGTCGAAATGCGCCGCGGCCTCGGCGCACTTGTTGGACTGCAGGTGGCCGATCAAGTGCCAGGTCAGCGCCGGGTCGGCCAAGGCGCGGAGTTTGGCCACCCCCTCCTGAACGTAGTTTTCGCCAAAGTCGCGCTGCCCTGCCGCGGCCAGCGCACGCACCGCTTCGGCGGGCCGAGTCTTGGACACCGCAAGCAGCTTTACGCCGCGTGGCCTCCCGGCCAGCTTGGCCGCGTTTTCAATATCTTGCAGGACGTCGTGAAGGCTCTGGCGCAGCGATTCCATAGGTGGTATTGACCTTGGGGGATAGCGCTATACTGCCTCGGGAACACGCGGCCGCCTATCCATTGACGCGTTAAGGGGAACACCATGGACATCGCCGAACTTCTGGCATTTTCGGTCAAGAACAAAGCTTCGGACCTGCATCTGTCGGCCGGCCTGCCCCCGATGATCCGCGTTGACGGCGACGTGCGCCGCATCAATATCCCGGCCCTGGACCACAAGCAGGTCCACGCCCTGGTGTACGACATCATGTCGGACAAGCAGCGGCGCGACTTCGAAGAGTTCCTCGAGGTCGACTTCTCCTTCGAGATCCCCGGCCTGGCCCGCTTCCGCGTCAACGCCTTCAACCAGAACCGCGGCGCCGGCGCCGTGTTCCGCACCATCCCCAGCCAGATCCTCTCGCTTGAGGAACTCGGCTGCCCCCGCGTGTTCTCGGAACTGATCAGCCAGCCGCAGGGCCTGATCCTGGTGACCGGCCCGACC
>JANORD010000325.1:0-3446 GCA_031415095.1 Lysobacteraceae bacterium | reverse complement strand
TCTCACGTATCGCCGGCACCGGTAGCGGTTTGCCGGCAAAGATACTGACCAACAAGGACCTCGAGCAGTTCGTCGAGACCAGCGACGAGTGGATCGTCTCGCGCACGGGCATCCAGCAGCGCCACGTGGTGGCCGAGGGCGAGACCACCTGCGACCTGGCCGAGCGCGCGGCCATCGCCGCGCTCGAAGCGGCCGGCGTCAGCGCCTCCGAGCTGGATCTGATCGTGGTGGGTACCACCACTCCCGACCTCATCTTTCCGTCAACGGCCTGCCTGCTGCAGCACCGGCTCGGTGCCAACGGCTGCGCCGCGTTCGACGTCAATGCCGCCTGCTCGGGCTTCATCTTCGCGCTCAGCGTGGCCGACAATTTCATCCGTGCCGGCAATGCCAAGACCGTGCTGGTGGTGGGTGCCGAAACCCTGACCCGGATGCTGGACTGGTCCGACCGCTACACCTGCGTGCTGTTTGGTGACGGTGCTGGCGCGGTGGTGCTGAAGGCAGATTCCAAGCCCGGCATCCTGTCCACCCACCTGCATGCCGACGGCGGCAAGAAAGAGCTGCTCTACAACCCGGTGGGCGTCTCGGTGGGCTTCAAGCCCGAAGAAAAGAATGCGGGCGTGCGCGTGCTGATGGCCGGCAGCGAAGTGTTCAAACATGCGGTGAAGGCGCTTGATTCGGTCGTGGATGAAACCTTGGCTGCGAACGGCCTGGATAAATCCGACCTCGATTGGCTGATCCCGCACCAGGCCAACCTGCGCATCATCGAAGCCACCGCCAAGCGCCTGCAAATGTCCATGGACCAGGTCATCGTTACGGTGCACAAGCACGGCAACACCTCGGCCGGTTCGGTGCCACTGGCGCTGGACGAAGCCGTTCGCTCGGGCAAGGTGCAGCGCGGCCAGCTGTTGCTGCTCGAAGCGTTCGGCGGCGGTTTCACCTGGGGCTCGGCGCTCATTCGCTACTGACCGCGCCGGCGGCAAACCCTACGCGGGGGTACAGACGCCGCGCCTCCCGGCTCGCTTATGATGGCCCGTCGCCGACGCACGGACCTGCAATGAGCTCATCCATCGCCTTCGTTTTCCCCGGCCAGGGCTCGCAATCCCTGGGCATGCTGGCCGACTTGGCTGCCGTCCGGGCCACCGTGCGCGAAACCTTTGACGAAGCTTCGGACGGCGCTGGCGTGGACCTCTGGGCCCTGTCCCAGCAGGGTCCGGAAGCGCAGCTCAACCAGACTGAGTTCACCCAGCCGGCGCTGCTGGCGGCTGGCGTCGCCGTGTGGCGGACATGGCTGGCCTGTGGCGGCCCGCGGCCGGCGCTGCTGGCGGGCCACAGCCTGGGCGAATACGCCGCGCTGGTCGCCGCCGGGTCGCTGTCGCTGGCCGACGGCGCCCGACTGGTCCGAGAGCGCGGGCGCCTGATGCAGCTGGCGGTTCCGGCCGGCACCGGCGCCATGGCTGCCGTGCTGGGCGCCGAAGACGCGCTGGTGGCCGAGGTCTGCGCCGCCGTGTCCGCGGCCGACGTGGTGGTGCCGGCGAACTACAACTCCCCCGGCCAGATCGTCATCGGCGGCCACGCCACCGCGGTTGATCGCGCCCTGGCCGAACTCGCGGCGCGCGGCGTGCGCAAGGCCGTGAAGCTGCCGGTGTCGGTGCCTTCGCACACGCCGCTGATGCGCGATGCGGCCAATCGCCTCGGCGACGTAATGGCTGCGATGGCCTGGCAGCTGCCGGCCATTCCGGTGGTGCAAAACGTCGACGGCGCGGTGCATGAAAGCGTTGCGGCCATCCGCGAGGCCTTGGTGCGCCAGCTCTACCTGCCGGTGCGCTGGACCGACTGCGTGCAGGCGCTGGCCGCGCGCGGCGCCAACCGTTTGGCCGAATGCGGCCCGGGCAAGGTGCTCACTGGCCTGGCCAAACGCATCGACAAGACCATGGACGCGCGTGCTTTGGGCACCGCCGCCGACTTTGATGCGGCGCTCGCTGACTTCACCGCCTGAACCTCCACAAGGACCCGATATGACTGCACCCCTGCAAGGCGAGATCGCCCTGGTTACCGGCGCCAGCCGCGGCATCGGCGCCGCCATTGCCGATGAACTGACCGCACAGGGCGCGCGCGTCATCGGTACCGCCACCACCGATGCGGGTGCCCAGGCCATCCATGCGCGGCTCGCGGCCAGCGGCGGGGCGGGGCGCCTGCTCAATGTCACCGATGCAGGCGCCATCGATGCATTGGTGGAGGCCATCGCCGCCGAGTTCGGCCCGGTGTCCATCCTGGTGAACAACGCCGGCATCACCCGCGACAACCTGCTGATGCGCATGAAGGAGGAAGACTGGCAGGCCATCCTCGACACCAACCTCAGCTCGGTCTTCCGCAGCTCCAAGGCGGTGATGCGCGCGATGATGAAGGCGCGCAAGGGCCGCATCATCAACATCGCTTCGGTGGTTGGCGTCACCGGCAATGCCGGCCAGGCCAACTATGCGGCGGCCAAGGCCGGCATCATCGCCTTCAGCAAATCCCTGGCCAAGGAAATCGGCAGTCGTGGCATCACGGTGAACGTGGTGGCACCCGGTTTCATCCAGACCGACATGACCAAGGATTTGCCCGAAGCCTCGCGCGCGGCCCTGGTCAGCCAGATCGCCTTGGGTCGGCTGGGCGACCCGGCCGACATCGCCCGCGCAGTGGCCTTCCTGGCCGGCCCGTCGGCCGCCTACATCACCGGCGAGACCCTACACGTCAATGGCGGCATGTACATGCCCTAAGCCCTTGCGCTGGCAGGAATTGCGCTAGAATCCGGCAGTCGAAGCAAGGTTGCAGCGGATCAGGGGCCCGCCGCAGCTGGCATTTGTTTACAATGCGCCCGAACACCAAAACGCTCCGGGAGGAGAACGATCCATGAGCAGCATCGAAGAACGCGTCAAGAAAATCGTCATCGAGCAACTGGGCGTGAAAGAAGACGACGTCACCGTGAACGCCTCGTTCGTGGACGACCTCGGCGCCGACTCGCTGGACACCGTGGAGCTGGTGATGGCGCTCGAGGAAGAGTTCGAGTGCGAGATCCCGGACGAAGAGGCTGAGAAGATCACTTCGGTGCAACAGGCCATTGATTACATCAAGGCCCACGTCAAGGCCTGAATGGCTGACGGGTAACACGCCGGGGCCGCGCTTGCGCGGCCCTGCGCGTTTCAGGCGCCGGCGCAGTACGCCAGCGCACGCGCGGCCCGGCCGCGCGCCAAGCAATGCCTAGGGGAGAGTCGCCATGAGCCAGCGTCGCGTCGTCGTTACCGGAATGGGCATCGTTTCGCCCATCGGCAACTCCCTGGCTGCGGCCTGGGACAGCATCCAGGCCGGCCGCTGCGGCATCGGTCCGATCACCCATTTCGACGCCAGCTTGTACGCAACCCGCATTGCCGGCGAGGTGCGCGATTTCGACCCAAAGTCCTTCCTGC
>JANORD010000324.1:0-7967 GCA_031415095.1 Lysobacteraceae bacterium | reverse complement strand
CGCAGGTGATGAAGCGCAGCAGCGGCTTGGTTTCGTGCAGCTTGAGGTAAGCCCCCACCCCCACTTCTGTAGGAGGGACTTCAGTCCCGATCGCTGTCTGTAAAGGCATCGGGACTGAAGTCCCTCCTACAGGTACGGCTGGGCCTTGGGTGGCCATCAGAAATAGCCCTCCTGCTTTTTCTTTTCCATGGAGGCGCTGGGGTCGTGGTCGATCACGCGGCCCTGGCGCTCGGAGCTGCGCGCCACCAGCATTTCGGCGATAACCTTCTCCAGCGTGTCGGCGTCCGACTCCACGGCGCCGGTGAGCGGATAGCAGCCGAGCGTGCGAAAACGCACCTGCTTGATCATCGGCACTTCGCCCGGACGCAGCGGCATGCGCTCGTCGTCCACCATGATCAGCGCGCCATCGCGCTCCACCACAGGCCGCGGCTTGGCCAGGTACAGCGCCGGCACCGGGATCTGCTCGCGATAGATGTACAGCCACACGTCCAGCTCGGTCCAGTTGGAAATGGGGAACACCCGCACGCTCTCGCCTTTCTGGATGCGGGTGTTGTAGATGTCCCACAGCTCAGGACGCTGGTTCTTGGGGTCCCAGCGGTGCTGGGCGCTGCGGAAGGAGAAGATGCGCTCCTTGGCGCGGGACTTTTCCTCGTCCCGGCGCGCGCCGCCAATCGCCGCATCAAAGCCGTGCTGGTCCAGCGCCTGCTTCAAGGCCTGGGTCTTCATGATGTCGGTGTGCACGGTGGCGCCGTGGGTGAACGGGTTCACGCCTTGCGCCACGCCTTCCGGGTTGGTGTGGCGGTGCAGGGTGACGCCGGTCTGCTGGGCGCGCTGCTCGCGGAAAGCGATCATTTCCCGGAACTTCCAGCCGGTGTCCACGTGCAGCAGCGGGATCGGCGGCTTGGCCGGATAGAAGGCCTTCAGCAGCAGGTGCAGCAGCACCGAGCTGTCCTTGCCCACCGAATACATCATCACCGGGTTGTGGAACTCGGCCGCCACCTCGCGAAAGATGTGCAGGCTCTCGGCCTCGAGGCGGTCGAGATGGGACAGGCTGGGCAGGGTCATGGCCGAAGGATAAAGGCTTTCACAGCCAGCGCAGCAGGTTGTAGACACTCACCGCAATCACCAGGGTGCCCACGGCGGCCATCATCGGCCGGGCTGGGATGCGCTTAGCCAGCCACGCGGCAAAGGGCGCCGCGATCACGCCGCCCAAAAGCAGGCCCAGCACCACGTGGGTGTGGCTGATGCCCAGCGTGACCAGGAACACCAGGGTGATGGCCAGGCTGACGAAGAATTCGGCGGCATTGGCCGTGCCGATGGCGAAACGCGGCTCCACGTGCCGGGCCAGCAGGCTGGTGGTGGTGAGCGCGCCCCAGCCGCCTCCGCCCACGGCGTCGAGGAAACCCGCCCCCACTCCCAGCGGCGCCATGCTGCGGGTGCGCGGCGCGCCGCGCACCCCTAGCCATGCGCGGCGCAACAGCAACAAGCCCAGCACCAGCAGGTAAACCGCCACCAATGGCCGCAGCCAAGCCCAACTGATCAGGCTCAGCAGCAGGGCGCCCGCCACCCCGCCGACAACACCGGGCAGGGCCAGCCTCCACATAAGCGCCTTGTCCACGTTGCCGAAACAGCGGTGGCTCAGGCCCGACACGCCGGTGGTGGCCACTTCGGCGGCGTGCACGCTGGCGCTGGCCAAGGCCGGCGGCAGGCCCAAGGCCAGCAGCAGGCTGGAACTGGTGACGCCATAGGCCATGCCCAAGGCGCCGTCCACGAGTTGGGCGGCCAGGCCGATGGCCACGAAGGCCCAGAAATCCGGGGGTATGTCCATCCATCAGTCCCGCAAAGAGTGGCCACAGTATTGGAACCGCGCAGCCGCGCACGAAAGGAGCGCTAGGCATAAGCCTATGCCGCTTGATCCTTTCCGGGGCAAAAACCGCGCGCGTAAGGTCGGTCCCATACCGCCACGCGAGCCTGCCGCCCATGTCCCCCGCCCTTTCCGCCCTGCCCGTTCCGCCCCTGCCCGAGGACAAGGTGGACCTGCTGGCGCGCCTCACCGAGGGCCTGGATGCACCGGGCCTGTGGTGGCTGTCGGGTTATGCAGCGGGGCTGGCGGCGCGCCCGGGACCGCGCGCGGTCGCGGCTGCGAACGTGGCCGACTCGGCGCGCCTGAGCATCGTGTACGGCAGCCAGACCGGCAATTCCAAGCGCCTGGCCGAACAGCTGGCCCGCCAGGCCGAAGGCGCCGGCCTGTCGGTGCGCCTGCTGCGCGCCGACGCCTACCCGCTGCGTGAACTCAAGGACGAGCGCCTGCTCTACGTGGTCATCAGCACCCAAGGCGACGGCGATCCGCCCGATGACGCCCGCGGCTTCGTGCAGCACCTGCTGGGCAAGCGCGCGCCCGCGCTGCCGGGCCTGAAATTCGCGGTGCTGGGCCTGGGCGATTCGAGCTACCCGCAGTTCAACGCCACGGGCCGCCAGCTCGATGGGCGCTTGGCCGAACTGGGTGCGCAGCGTCTCTTCGAACGCGGTGAGGCCGACCTGGATCTGGACGCGGTAGCCACTCCCTGGCTGCAGCGCGCCTTCGAAACCGCCAAGGAGCAGCTCAAGGCCGCTGCACCGCTGGCCTCGGTGACGCCGCTTCGCCCGGGCGCAACGGTGGCCTCGCCGTGGTCGCGCGAGAAGCCCTATGCCGCCGAGCTGCTGGTTAACCAGCGCCTCACCGGCCGCGGCAGCCACAAGGACGTGCGCCACGTTGAACTCTCCCTTGAAGGCTCCGGCCTGAGCTACCAGCCCGGCGACGCGCTGGGCGTGTGGCCGCGCAACGCGCCGGCGCTGGTGCAGGCCGTGGTCGCCGCACTGGGCTTGGACGCGCATTCCGAAGTCGACGTAGGCGAGCAGCGCGCGCCACTGGCCACCTGGCTCAGCGAGAAGCGCGAGATCACCCGGCTTTCCCGACCCTTCCTGCAGCGCCATGCCGAGCGCGCCGGAAGCGCTGAACTAGTGCGCCTGCTGCAGCCGGAGCAAAGCGCAGACTTCGCGCAGCTGTTGGCTACGCACCAGCTGGTGGACCTGCTGCAGATTTACCCCGCCGCGTGGTCGCCCGAAGACTTGGTGGCCGCGCTGCGGCCGCTGGCGCCGCGTCTCTACTCCATCGCCTCCAGCCAGTTGGCGGTCGGCCCCGAAGCCCATCTCACCGTGGACCACGTGGCCTACGACGCGCCCGGCGGCCGCCGTTGGGGCGCCGCCTCGCACTGGCTGGCGCAGAGTGAGGAAGGCGCCTCGCTGCCGGTCTTCATCGAAGCCAACGAGCGCTTCCGGCTGCCGCGCGCCGGCAGCCGCGACATCATCATGATCGGCCCGGGCACCGGCGTAGCGCCGTTCCGCGGCTTCCTGCAGGAGCGCGTAGCCACTGGCGCCAGCGGCCGCCACTGGCTGCTGTTCGGCAATCCGCACGCGCGCCATGATTTCCTCTACCAGACCGAATGGCAGCAGGCGCTGAAAGCCGGCCAGCTGCAGCGCCTGGACCTGGCCTTCTCGCGCGACCAGGCCGACAAGGTCTACGTGCAGCACAAGCTGCGCGAGCAAGGCCGAGAGCTGTATGCGTGGCTGGAAAACGGCGCGCACGTCTACGTGTGCGGCGACGCCAGCCGCATGGCGCGCGACGTGGAAGCCGCGCTGCTGGAGGTGATCGCCACCCACGGCGGACGCGATGAAGACGCTGCGCGCGACTACCTGGACACGCTGCAGCAGCAGGGCCGCTACGCCCGGGACGTGTACTGATGTCCGCGCATTCGGTGGAAGACATCAAGAACGACAGCGGGCGCCTGCGCGGCACCTTGGTGCAGAGCTTGGCCAACCGGGTCACCGGCGCGCTGGCCGATGCCGACCAGGTGCTGATCAAGTACCACGGCAGCTACCAGCAGGACGACCGCGACATCCGCGAGGAGCGCCGCGTCGCCAAGCTCGAGCCCGACTACAGCTTCATGATCCGCACCCGCACGCCCGGCGGCGTGGTGACGCCGGCGCAGTGGCTGGGCCTGGACGCCATCGCCACCTCGTATGCCGAGCGCGGGCTGCGCATCACCACGCGCCAGGCCTTCCAGTTCCACGGCGTCATCAAGGGCCGGCTCAAGCCTACGATGCAGGCCATCAACGCCCAGCTGATGGACACGCTGGCCGCCTGCGGCGACGTCAACCGCAACGTGGCCGTGGCCGCCAACCCGCTGGAGTCGCGCGCGCACGCTGCGGTGTACGCGCAGGCCGCGGCGCTGTCCGAGCACCTGCTGCCCAACACCCGCGCCTACTACGAAATCTGGCTGGACGAGGAGCGCGTGGCCGGCAGCGGCAGCGAGGACGAGCCGATTTATGGCAACGCCTATCTGCCGCGAAAGTTCAAGATCGGCTTCGCCATCCCGCCGGTGAACGACGTGGATGTGTTCGCCCAGGACCTGGGCTTCATTGCGGTGCTGCAGGACGGCGAACTGCAGGGTTACAACGTGAGCATCGGCGGCGGCATGGGCGCCACCCACGGCGATGCTGAGACCTATCCGCGCCTGGCCGATATCATCGGTTTCGTGACCCCCGAACAAGTGATCGAGGTGGCGACGGCCGTGGTCACGGCGCAGCGCGACTTCGGCAACCGCGCCGTGCGCAAGCGCGCGCGGCTCAAGTACACGCTCGATGACCGCGGCGTGGGCTGGTTCAAGGCCCAGGTGGAGCAGCGCGCCGGGTTTGCGCTGGCACCGGCGCGGCCGTTCGCGTTCGAACACAGCGGCGACCGCTTCGGCTGGGTGGAAGGCCACGACGGCCACTGGCACCTCACGCTGCGGCTGCTGTCAGGCCGCATCCAGGACGGCGCCGACGGCGCCCACCTCACCGGCCTGCGCGAAATCGCTAGGGTGCACTCCGGCGATTTCCGCATGACGCCCAACCAGAACCTGGTGATCGCCAGCGTTCCGGCGGCGCAGCGCGAACGCATCGACGCGCTGGTGGCCGCGCACGGTCTGGACGGCTACCGCAGCGCCAGCCCGCTGCGCCTGAAATCCATCGCCTGCGTCGCCCTGCCCACCTGCGGCCTGGCCATGGCCGAAGCCGAACGCTACCTGCCGGCGCTCACCTCCCGCATTGAATCGCTGCTGGAGAAAAGCGGCCTACTTGATGCCCCGATCATCCTGCGCATCAGCGGCTGCCCGAACGGCTGCTCGCGGCCCTACCTGGGCGAGATCGCGCTGGTGGGCAAGGCGCCCGGCCGCTACAACCTGATGCTGGGCGCCGACCACCGCGGCCAGCGCCTGAACGCCCTGTACCGCGAAAACATCGACGAGCCGCAGATCCTCGCGGCCCTGGATCCGCTGCTGGCCGATTACGCCGCGCAGCGCCGCCCCGCCGAAGGATTCGGCGATTTCCTGGTGCGCACCGGCGTGGTGACGCCGCGCATCGGCATTCCCCTGGAGTTGGCGTCATGAGCATCGTTCCCGATCCCACCGCGGCCGCGGAGTCCAAGCAAGGCCTGGCCGAACTCAACGCCTGGCTGGCCGGCCGCAGCGCGCAGCAGCGCATCGAATGGGCGCTGGAATCGCTGTCGGGCGAACACGCGCTGTCCTCGAGCTTCGGCGCGCAGTCCGCGGCGGCCCTGCACCTGGCCACGCAGGCGCGGCCCGACCTGCCGGTGATCCTGGTGGATACCGGCTACCTGTTCCCCGAGACCTACCGGTTCGTGGACCAGCTCACCGAGCGGCTGTCGCTGAACCTGAAGGTGTATCGGCCGCAGGTGGGAATCGCCTGGATGGAGGCGCGCCATGGCCGCCTCTGGGAAGAGGGCGTGGAAGGCATCGACCGCTACAACCGGCTGCGCAAGGTGGAGCCGATGCAGCGCGCGCTGAAGGAGCTGGGCGTGCGCACCTGGATCGCCGGCCTGCGCCGCAGCCAGTCCAGCACCCGAGCCAACGTCGATTTCCTGCAGATCAAGGACGGCCGCTGGAAGCTGCATCCACTGGCCGACTGGAGCGACCGCGACGTGGGGCAATACCTGGCCAAGCACGCCCTGCCCTTCCACCCGCTCTGGGAGAAGGGCTACGTATCCATCGGCGACGTGCACACCACGCGCGCCTGGGAGCCGGGCATGCGCGAGGAGGACACGCGCTTCTTCGGCCTGCAGCGCGAGTGCGGCATCCACTTCGATGTACCCCTGGCGCAGTCGGCCTGAGAGCGCCACCGCGGCATCCGTGGGATTATGGCGCCCTGCCAAAGCGCGCCGCCCCATGCTCCGACTTACCGACATCACCCTGCCGCTGGACCATCCAGACACCGCGCTTGACGAGGCGGCGCGCGCGCGCCTGACGCTGCCGGCCGGGGCCCTGCGCAGCCTCACGGTGGCAAAGCGCAGCTACGACGCACGCAAGCGCGGCCACATCGTGCTGACCTATTCAGTGGACGTGGACGTGGCCGACGAGGCCGCGGTGCTCGCGCGCGTGGCGAAGGAGAAAAAATCCCATCGCATCAAGGTGACGGCGACGCCCGACACCACGTATCGCTTTGTCGCCGGGCCGGCATCCGCGCAGACGCTGCGCCCGCTGGTCATCGGCATGGGTCCCTGCGGCCTGTTCGCCGGCCTGGTGCTGGCGCAGATGGGCCTGCGGCCGATCATCCTGGAGCGCGGCAAGGCCGTGCGCGAGCGCACCGTGGACACCTTCGGGCTGTGGCGCAAGAAGGTGCTCAACCCCGAATCAAACGTGCAGTACGGCGAGGGCGGCGCCGGCACATTCTCCGACGGCAAGCTCTACAGCCAGATCAGCGACAAGCGGCACCTAGGCCGCAAGGTGCTGGACGAATTCGTCAAGGCGGGTGCGCCCGAGGAAATCCTGTACGTGAACAAACCCCACATCGGCACCTTCCGGCTGGTGTCAATGGTGGAGCACATGCGCGCCACCATCGAAGGCCTGGGCGGCGAGATCCGCTTTTCGCATCGCGTGGATGACATCGCCGTCGAAGTGGACGCCGATGGCGCGCGCCACGTGCGCGGCGTGGTGCTGGCCAATGGCGAAACCCTGCGCGCCGACCACGCGGTGATGGCCCTGGGCCACAGCGCACGCGACACCTTCGCCATGCTGCACGCACGCGGCGTCTACATGGAGGCCAAGCCGTTCTCGATCGGTTTTCGCATTGAACACCCGCAGTCGCTGATCGACGCCGCGCGCTTCGGCGCGCAGGCCGGCCACCCGCTGCTGGGCGCCGCCGACTACAAGCTGGTGCATCACTGCAAGAACGGGCGCTCGGTGTACAGCTTCTGCATGTGCCCGGGCGGCACGGTGGTGGCCGCCGCCAGCGAGCCGGGCCGCGTGGTGACCAATGGCATGAGCCAGTATTCGCGCAACGAGCGCAATGCCAACGCCGCGATCGTGGTGGGCATCACGCCTGCCGATTTCGCAGAGCATGACGCCAGCGGCAGCCCGCTGGCGGGCATCGCGCTGCAGCGCTACTGGGAGGCCGTGGCGTTCAAGCTGGGCGGCGAAACTTACGAGGCACCTGGGCAGAAAGTGGGCGATTTTATCGCCGGGCGGGCGTCGTCTGAACTCGGCGCCGTGGCGCCTTCTTACACGCCAGGCGTTCGCCTGGGCGACTTGTCCGGCGCGCTGCCCGCCTACGCCATCGACGCCATCCGCGAAGCGCTGCCCGCGTTCGGAAAACAGATCAAGGGCTTCGACATGGCCGATGCGCTGCTCACCGGCGTCGAGACCCGCACCTCCTCGCCGCTGCGCCTCACGCGCGGCAACGACGGGCAGTCGCTCAACACCCGCGGCCTGTTCCCCGCCGGCGAAGGCGCGGGTTATGCCGGCGGCATTCTCTCGGCCGGCGTGGACGGGATTCGCGCGGCGGAGTGGGTGGCGGAGGCGATGGTCCTCGACGGCACGGCCTACCCGCACTGACGTCCCTCACCCCCTGCCCTACCTTCCTGCCCTACCTTCCTG
>JANORD010000323.1:0-5507 GCA_031415095.1 Lysobacteraceae bacterium | reverse complement strand
GGCCAAGCTCGAGTTGGCCAAGCCGGGCCGGCTGGACGCCAAGCAGTACGACCAGGTGGCCCGCGACATCAGCGCCTTCCTGCAGTACGTGGCCGAGCCGGCGGCGCTCAAGCGCGAGGCCATCGGGGTCTGGGTGCTGCTGTTCCTGGCCTTCTTCACCTTCATTGCCTACCTGCTGAAGCTGGAGTATTGGCGCGACGTGCACTGACCCGCGGCGATCCACGCCCGCTTCGGGGCCGCCTTTGGGCGGCCCTTTTACTTGGCGCGCCGGGCCGCCGCTGGCGGTGGGCCCGGGGTGGCTTGCGGCAGACCGCCCGTTTCGGGCAGGGTTAGGGCTTGCGATGACCGCTAGCAGGGGCTGGCGGCGCCGCGAAAGGGGAAACCGATGGCTGCCAGTCCGCGCATCCGCAATGCCCTGACCCTGTTTTCCGCCCGCGACTGCGTGGTTTGCCACCGCGTCCGGCTGGTGCTGGCGGCCAAGGGCGTCGTCTACGAACTGGTTCCGGTGGACCCGGGCAACCCACCCGAGGATCTGGTGGACCTCAATCCTTATCATTCCGTGCCCACCTTGGTGGATCGGGAGTTGGTGCTGTACTACGCATCGGTGGTGTCGGAGTATTTGGACGAACGCTACCCGCACCCGCCGCTGATGCCGGTGGACCCGCTTTCACGCGCGCGGCTGCGGCTGGCGATGCTGCATTTCGAGCGCGAGTGGGTGCCGCACGTGCAGGCCATCCAGCACGGCAACAAGGCCCAGGTGGATGCTGGCCGCAAGCGCCTCAAGGAGCTGCTGATCGCGGCGCTGCCGCTGTTCAAGGCTTCCAAGTTCTTCCTGAATCCGGAGATGAGCCTGGCCGATTGCGCCATCGCGCCCATCATCTGGCGCCTGCCGGCGCTGGGCGTGCAGCTGCCCAAGGAAGCCAAGTTGATCGAAGACTACGGCATGCGGATTTTCCGCAACCCCGCCTACCTGCGCAGCCTCACCCCCGAGGAAAAAAACCTGCGCGAGCTGCCGCCGTGACCCAAGCGCCACCGGTGATGGGCTCCAACCGGCCGTACCTGCTGCGCGCCCTGAACGAATGGATCTGCGACAACGGCCTCACGCCCTACTTGCTGGTGGACGCCAGCCACGAGGGCCTGCAGGTGCCAGCTTCGGTGATCAAGGACGGGCGCGTGGTGCTCAACATCGCCGCGCGCGCGGTGGCCCATCTGGTGGTGGACAACCGCGAGGTGCGCTTCATGGCGCGCTTTGGCGGCGTCAGCCAGTCGGTGGTGGTGCCGGTGGCCGCGGTGATGGCCATCTACGCCCAGGAAAACGGCCAAGGCATGATGCTGCCCGAAGACGGCGCCACGCTTCCCGACGACGCCCCCGATCCCGCGCCCAGCCCCGATGCCGGCGGTGACGGCTCACGGCGCAGTCATTTGCGGGTGGTGAAGTAGCGCGCGCGCTACTAGGGTGTCGCGTCCGGCGCGGCATCCTGCGCCGGCATGGGGCCCACCAGGGACCGCAGGTGGCGCCCGTGCAGCACCAGCCGCCCGGCGTGGCGGTCGTCGCCACCGTTGGAATATTCGAACTGGTAGTGACGCTCCAGACCCAGCCAGCCCCCGGGCCCACGCCGCAGGCGCATGGCCACCAGATGCACGCTGTGGTCCAGCCACTGCACACCGGCCCGGCTGCAAGCCCGGCGGCCCAAATGGGTGGCGGTCTCGGCGGCGGCACGGCCGGCGAACCAGAAAGCCACCGCGGCCATGGCCGCCACCAACATGATCAAGGTTCCCAACATCAGGCCAGTGTGGGGACGGCCGCGGGCCGCCGCAAGGCGCCCCCCTGCCGGCTTGGCCCCGGCATGGCTAAGATAGGCGCGGATGCCGGCCCTCGGGGCCCTCGCCGTTTCGCAGGAGAGCGAAAATGAAACTGGTGTTTCCCAACGGTGAGCACGGGCAAGTGCTGCTCAACGCCGGCGTCAACCGGATTGGTACCTCGTCCGAAGGCGCCGTGGTGCTCACCCTGCCGGGCATTGCCGGCCTGCACTGCGAAATCCACGTCACCAGCACCGGGGCCAACCTGCAGGTGCCGGCCGGCGGCGGCCCGGCGACGGTGAACGGCAAGCCGGTGCTGGACATCATGGCATTGCGCACCGGCGACCAGATTGGCATCGGCCCGATCGTGGCCAAGTTCGTGGTGGTGGAAGTGCGCAGCGCGTCGGCGGCCGGCGCGGTGCCTGACTCGGACGAGGATTCCGGCGCCACCCGGGTGCGGATGGCGGTTCCGAAATTCGTCCTGCGCGGCGTCTCTGGCGCCGTGTTCGGCAAGGTTTACCCGGTGGCGGGCCCGGTGGTGATCGGCCGCGCGACTGAATGTGACATCTCGGTGCAGGCCGAGGAAATTTCCCGCCGACACGCGCTGGTGAAGCCCACGCCCGACGGCCTGTCGGTGGAGGACTTGGGCTCGTCCAACGGCACCTTCATCAATACCCGACGGGTGCAGCAGGGCTTCCTTAACCCAGGCGATGAACTGCGCCTGGATGCCGTGCGCTTCATCGTGGTGGCCCCGGGCATGGAAATGGCCCAGCACACCGCGCGCATGGTATCGGGCGAATCCTCGGCGCCACTCGCGGCCAGCGGCATGAGCAAGTGGGTGCCGATAATGCTGACGGCGGCCGCTGCCCTGGTGATCGTGGCGCTGGTGCTCAGCCGCAGCTAGCGCGGGGGCTCGCCCAGCCGCATCGAAAGGTCCAGCGCTTGGATGTGTTTGGTCAGCGCGCCGACCGAGACGAAATCCACGCCGGTGGCGGCGATGTCGCGCAGCCGCTCCAGCGTGACGCTTCCTGACACCTCCAGCGGCGTGCGGCCGGCCGCGCGCCGGACGGCCTCGCGCAGGTCCTGGGGCGTGAAGTCATCCACCAGGATGCGCTGGCAGCCGGTGGCCAGGGCCTGGTCCAGTTCGTCCAGCGATTCCACCTCGATGATCAGCGGCAGGCTGGGATGGCGCGCGCGGGCCGCGGCGGCCGCCGCGGCAATGGAGCCTGCGGCATGGATGTGGTTTTCCTTGAGCATCACCGCGTCGTACAGGCCCATGCGGTGGTTCATGCCGCCGCCTGCGCGCACCGCGTACTTCTGCGCCAGGCGCAGGCTGGGCAGGGTCTTGCGGGTGTCGAGGATGCGGGTGCGGGTGCCCGCCACCTCGGCCACGTAAGCGGCGGTGCGCGTGGCGGTGGCGGAAAGGGTCTGCAGGAAATTCAGCGCTGCGCGCTCGCCGCTCACCAGCGCCCGGGTGCGTCCGGCGAGCGTAACCAGCACCGTGCCCGGTAGCACCGCCTCACCTTCGGCTACGTGCCAGTGGATGGCGATGGCCGGATCGAGCGCAAGGAAGCAGGCGTCGACCCACGGTCGGCCGGCGATGACGCCGGGTTCCTTTGCCAGCACGTAGGCACGCGTCGGTTCGTCTGGCAGCAATTGGGCGGTGGCGTCGCCGGGGCCCAGGTCTTCGTCCAGGGCGCGGCGTACGTCCAGGGCAATCGCTTCGGCCGGTGGCGGCGTCAGCGCCATCGTCATCAGCGGGGGAAGTCCGCGGCCTGCGCGCTGGCCAGCGCTTCGTCGGATAGCAGTACCGGGATGCCGTCATCCACCCGGTAAACCGTGCGGCGGTCGCGGGTCACCAGCGCCTCCACCAGCGCCTCGGCTTGGGGGGTGCCGTCGGCACGCACCACGCCGCCGGCGGCGATGGCGCGGTTGAGCGCGGCCAAGTCGGCATCGGTGAGCAGGGCCAGGGGCTGCTTGGTGCTGGGGCAGCAGAGGATGTCCAGCAGTTTTCGGTCCATGGGGTGGCTGTGTCCGGCAGGTGGCTTGGGTCTAGAATAGCGTTTTGCCGAAGCCCGCTGCCATGAATCAACGCGTCGCAGCCCCGCTGGTCGGGGTCGTCATGGGTTCCCGCTCCGACTGGGAGACGATGCAACACGCCGTCGCCCGGCTCGAGCAGCTGGGCGTGCCGCACGAAGTGCGGGTGGTGTCTGCGCATCGCACCCCGGAGCTGCTGGTGGACTACGCCAAGACCGCGTCGGCTCGCGGCCTGCGCGCCATCATCGCCGGTGCCGGCGGCGCCGCCCATTTGCCCGGCATGCTCGCGGCGCTCACCGCGGTGCCGGTGCTGGGCGTGCCCGTGCAAAGCAAAGCGCTCAACGGTCTGGATTCGCTGCTGTCCATGGTGCAGATGCCGGCCGGCGTGCCGGTGGCCACGTTCGCCATCGGCGCCGCGGGCGCCGCCAATGCCGCCCTGTTCGCGGCGGCGATGTTGGCGCCGCAACTGGAGCCGGTGCGCGTGGCGCTGGACGAGTTCCGCGCCAGCCAAACCCGCGACGTGCTCGACAAGCCGGACCCGCGGCAGCCGTGACCACGGTCGGCATCCTGGGCGGCGGGCAGTTGGCCCGCATGCTGGCGCTTTCCGGCGCGCCGCTGGGGCTGCGATTCCTGGTGCTCGACGCCACCCCCGACGCCTGCGCCGCGCAGTTCGCGCCGCTGCTGCAGGCCGACTACCGCGATCAGGACGCGCTGGCGCAGTTCGCCGCGCGCGTGGACGTGGCCACTTTCGATTTCGAAAACGTCCCGGCCGAAAGCGCCCGGTGGCTGGCCGAGCGCGTGCCGGTGTTTCCCAGTCCGCGCGCGCTCAGCGTGGCCCAGGACCGGCTGGCGGAGAAAACCCTGTTCCGCGAGTTGGGCATCCCGGTTCCGGAGTTCGCGGCGATAGATTCACGCGCCGAACTCGACGCGGCGCTGGTGCGCATCGGCACGCCCTGCATTCTCAAGACCCGCCGCCTTGGCTATGACGGCAAGGGCCAGTTCCGGATCAAGACCCCCGCTGACGCCGGCGCTGCGTGGGATGCGCTGGGCGCGCAGGCGACCACGGTGGGCCTGATCCTGGAAGGTTTCGTGGCCTTCCAGCGCGAACTGTCGGTGTTGGCGGTGCGCGGCCGCGACGGCGAACTGCGCACTTGGCCGCTCACCGAGAACTGGCACGAGGACGGCATTCTTTCCGCCAGCCTGGCGCCAGCTTCGGTCTCTGCGCCGCTGCAGGCGCAGGCACTGGACGCGGCGCGCAAGGTGGCCGAAGCGCTCGACTACGTCGGCGTGTTCGCGCTGGAGCTGTTCCTGAAAGACGGCGTGCTGCTGGCCAACGAAATGGCGCCGCGGGTGCACAACTCGGGCCATTGGACCATCGAGGGTGCGGAAACGTCGCAGTTCCAGAACCACCTGCGCGCCGTGCTGGGGCTGCCGCTGGGCGACACCCGGGCCGTCGGTCAAAGCGCGATGCTCAACTGGATTGGCGAAATGCCGACGCCGCTGCCGGTGCTGGCCGATGCCTGCGGACACTGGCATGACTACGGCAAATCACCGCGCGCTGGCCGCAAGGTGGGCCACGCCACGCTGCGCGCGGATACGGTCACCGAGCTTGCCGCCGCCATCGAGCGGGTCGGCCGGGCCTTGGGCCGCGACGCCCAGGTCGCCCCCGT
>JANORD010000322.1:0-1527 GCA_031415095.1 Lysobacteraceae bacterium | reverse complement strand
CTAGCGCAACCGGCCCGACAGCAGCAGCTGGCCGAACTGGTGCCGGCCCGGACCCAAGGCCGGCAGATAGCGCGCTGCCTGCAGCGCGCCGCGGGCGAAGATATCGCGGTGCGTGGCCCGGTGCACCAGCTCCAGGCGTTCGCCCGGGCCGCTGAACTGCACGGTGTGCTCGCCCACGATGTCGCCGGCCCGCAGGCTGGCGTAGTGCGGTGCCTGGCCTCGCCCGGCCTGCGCAGCCGCACCCAGCAGCAGCGCCGTGCCCGAGGGCGCGTCCTTCTTTTGGGCGTGATGGGCCTCCAGCACGTCGGCGTCCCAGCCCGGCAGCGCCGCCGCAGCCTGTTCCACCAAGGCTGCCAGCACCGCCACCCCGGCGCTGAAGTTCGCGGCCCACAGCAGCGGAATCTGCGCGGCAGCGGCGTCCATGGCCAGCAACTGCTCCGGCGCCAGCCCGGTGGTGCCGCTGACCAGGCCCGCGCCGCGCGCCCGGCACAGGGCCAAAACCGGCCCAAATGCCTCGGGCAGGCTGAAATCCACCGCCACGTCGAACTCAGGCGCCTGCGCCAAGGCCGCGGCCGGCAACACCGGCACGCCGGCCGCCTCGGCCAGCGGCGCACCCGAACGGCTAACGGCAGCCACCACCTGCACGCCCGCTTCGGGCGCCAGGCGCAGCAGGGCCCGGCCCATGCGGCCGCTGGCGCCATGGATCAGAAGTCGTACGGGCGAGGAATCCATGGCCTGCAAGCTAGCGGAATCCGGGCCGGGCTGGCAAACCGCTAGACTGGCCGCGTCCTCTTTGCCGCCCAGCAGGCCCATGTCCAAAGCCAAGCGCGCGCCGCTGCGACTGCCCCTGCTGGCCCTGGCCTTGGCGGCGCTGGTGCTCTGGCTCGTCGGTGCCTTGGATCGCGCCGATGACAGCCTGTCGGACGCGATGCTGGCACGACACGCCATGTCGCGCATGCCGCCGTCCGACATCGTGTTGGTGGCCATCGACCAGAAGAGCATTGAGGACCTGACCGAAATGGCCGGCGCCTGGCCTTGGCCGCGCGCGGTGCACGGGGAACTCATCGACGGCCTTGCCGCCTGGCACCCGAGGGCCGTGGCTTTCGACGTGTTGTTCAATGAAATCGACGCCTTCCGCCCCGACAGCGACCTGGCGCTGCGCGAGATCGCCAAGACGCAGCCCAACCTTTTCTTCCCTTCCCAACTCCTGCCCGACGGCAATGCCACGCACATGGAGAGCCTGCCGCCATCTTTTGGCGCCCAGCGCATCGCAGACGGCGGCGACAGTGCACCCGCCACGCTGCTGCTGCCCCACGTGCTGGATCAGGTGAACTGGCAGGGCGGCCTGATCAACTTCGAGGCCGACCGCGACGGCCGCGGCCGCCATGGTCGCCTGCACACCGACGTCAACGGATGGCGCCTTCCGGGCCTGGCCGCCAGCGTCGCGCGCTACAGCGGTGCCCGCCTCCCCGACCAGGAGCGTATCCGCCTGCACTGGTTCGGCGCCTCGCCGCGCACCATCGCCTA
>JANORD010000321.1:0-9335 GCA_031415095.1 Lysobacteraceae bacterium | reverse complement strand
GGCCTCGGCGCAGTTGGGCGCGTCTTCCGGCGCCGGCGGCTCAGGAAACAGGCAGCGGTAACAAGGCAGCACGCCGCGCTGGCGGCCAGCATCGAACACGCTCACCTGCCCTTCAAACCGGTGCACGGCGCCATAAACCAGCGGCTTGGCCAGGCGCACGCAGGCATCCGACAGCAGGTAGCGCGTTGGGAAGTTGTCGGCGCCATCGAGCACCACATCTGAGGACCCTACCAAGGCATCTACGTTGGCGGCATCCACCCGCTCCCGCACGGCGTCCACCGCGGTGCGTGGATTCAGGGCCTGCAGCGCCAGTTTCGCCGACTCCACTTTTGCTACGCCAATGCGCGCTTCGGTGTGCAGGATCTGCCGCTGCAGGTTGCTGCGATCCACCACGTCGTCATCCACCATCACCAGCGTGCCCACGCCCGCCGCGGCCAGATAAAACGCCGCTGGCGAACCCAAGCCCCCCGCGCCCACCAGCAGCACGCGCGCCTTGGCCAGGCGCTGCTGGCCTTCCAAGCCAACTTGCGGCAGCCGCAGGTGGCGCGAATAGCGCTCCAGGAAATCCGTGTCCTCACTGGCACCTGCACGTTCGGGCAAGCCCTCGGCGCGCCAGAGCTCGAAGCCGCCCGCTACCGAGGCCAGTTGGGTGTAGCCCTGCGCCAGCAGCGCCTGCGCGGCGATCATCGAACGCTTGCCGCTGCCGCAAATCAGCAGCAGTGGCGCCTTGGGGTCAGGCGCCCAGCGCTGCGGCTGCTGCTCAAGCTCGGCGCGCGGTACCGCCAGCGCGGCGGCAGGCAGGCCCAGCGCGTGTTCGCCGGGCTCACGCACGTCTATCATCACGGCGCCAACGGACTGGCGTGCCAGCGCTTGGCGCGGCGTCAGTTCTTCGATGGCTGCCACGACGCCGGGCCTAGCCGCCAACACCGGAGTAAGGCAGCACCGCTACGCGCTGGCCGACGGCGTACTCCCCTGCCCCCTCCGGCAGCACGATCAGCGCATTGGCATCCGCCGCGGCGCGCAGGCGGTGCGAGGCCACGGCCGGGTTGGGCGCAACGCGAAGCTGCCCGTCGTCGTCACAGGCCAAGTTGCCGCGCATGAATTCCAAGCGCGCGTGCGTCTTCGAGATGGGCGCCGAAAGTGCCGCGCGCCATGTCGCCCGCGCTTCGCTGCGTCCCTGGAGGGCATCTAGCAACCCGCGCCCCAAGGTGAGGAACGTTGCCAGCACCGACACCGGGTTGCCCGGCAGCCCGAGCAGCAGCGCCCCGTCCAGACGGCCGAACAGCACCGGCATGCCGGGCTTCATCTGTACCTTCCAGAAGTGCACCTGGCCGTGCTCGTGCAGCAGCGCCGGCAGGTAGTCCTTCTCGCCGGCGGATACACCACCGCAGGTAATTACCAGATCGAAGGAAAACGCCGCATCGCGAAGCGCGGCAGCCATGCGCTGCGGATCATCCGGAAGCACCGGCCAAGCCACGGGCTCCAGGCCTTCGGCCATCAGCAGGGTCTGCAGCAGCACGCGATTGCTGTCGTGGATTTCGCCCGGCGCCAAAGACTGGCCCGGCGGACGCAGCTCGTCGCCGCTGGTGAACACCGCCACGGTGGGCCGGCGGACGATCTCGAGCTCGGGCAATCCCAGCGCCGCAGCCAAGCTGAGCCGGGCGGGCGTGAGCACCTGCCCCGCGCGCAACACGGTGTCGCCGACGGCAACATCCTCCCCGGTCCAGCGCACGTGCGCGCCCTTGCGCAGCGGTGCCGCGAAATGGACGCGGCCATCGCGCAGCTGCGCGTCTTCCTTTACTAAAATGGTGTCGGCACCACTCGGCAGCGGCGCGCCCGTGGTGATGCGGCTGCACTCCCCTGCCCGAAGCGCCATGCCGAGGCTGGGTCCGGCGAACTGCTCGCCTGCCAGCGCCAGGCCACCCTGCCCCGCCGCGTTGGCCTCGTCGGCGCGCAGTGCGTAGCCGTCCATGGCGGAGTTGTCGAAGCCCGGCAGCGGCGCGGTAGCCACGACGTCCGCCGCCAGCACGGCGCCCCGGGCGCGCGACAGCGGCGCGCGTTCAACGGACAGCCTTGCCGCCGAGCCCACCTGGGCAATCAGCGCCCGGGCCTGGGCGAACGAGATGCGCGTCGGCACGTCCGGGTTCATGCGCTGCCGGCTTCCTGCAGGTCGTCAGGGGTATTGAGGTTGGCGAACAGCCGCGGCGAAACATCCAGCCGCGCCAGGTCCAGCTGCGAGCTGAGCCGGTGCGCCGCGGATTCATGGGCGTCCAGCAGCGCCTGCACGGCCGTGCGCAGCGCTTGCGTCCGCCACAGGCCCAGCAGCGGCTGCAGCCCGCTGGCATCGCGCACCACCACGCCGTCGCGCGACACCGCGCCACGCATGGCTTCCGCCAGGCCATCGGGCAGACGGAACAGATCCACGGGCACGGTGAGCAGCCAGGTGGACGTGCAGGCAGCCGCCAGCGCTTCCAGGCCTGCCAGGGGGCCGGCGAAATCCGGGCGCAGGTCGAACACCGGCCGCAGTTGCATCCGTTCGAAGCGCGGATCGGGCGCGCGTGCGCTGATCAGTCGGTCGGCATAGCCACCGGGAAACGCCGCCAGCGTGTGCTGCAGCAGCGGCTTGCCGTAGTGCAG
Organism: Lysobacteraceae bacterium; assembly: GCA_031415095.1. Taxonomy (GTDB): domain Bacteria; phylum Pseudomonadota; class Gammaproteobacteria; order Xanthomonadales; family Xanthomonadaceae; genus Arenimonas. Next base: position 6,698 of record JANORD010000321.1, on the reverse strand, counting down.
CACCCAGGCTTTGTCGCAGCCACCCATGCGCTGGCCGCGTCCGCCGGCCAGGATGCCCAGCGTGATCGCGGTGCGCGGTATCACTTGCCCTTGACGTGCTTCATCAGGCGGCGCTTGGCCTTCACCTGGCGATCAGTGAGTACGTTCTTCTTGCCCTCGTACGGGTTCTCGCCTTCCTTGAACACGAACTTGATGGGCGTGCCCACCAATTTGAAACGCTTGCGGAAGAAGTTTTCGAGATAGCGGCGGTAGCTGTCGCTGAGCGACTTGAGCCGGTTGCCGTGCACGATGAAGGTGGGCGGATTGGCGCCACCGGGATGCGCGAACTTCATCTTGGCCGCGTGCCCACGCACCACCGGCGGCGGGAAGCTCTCGTAGGCCACTTCCAGCGCCTTGGTGGTCTCGGACGTGCTGAACTCGCGGGTGGCGGAAGCGTGCGCGCGATGGATGGCGCGGAACAGCTCGCGCATGCCGGTGCCGTGTTTTGCCGAAATAGTGATGCGCTCAGCCCATTCGCAGAACGAAAGCTTGCGCTCCAGCATGGACACGGCTTGTTCGCGCGTGTACTTGTCCTGCCCGTCCCACTTGTTCACCGCGATCACCAGCGCACGGCCCGATTCGAGCACGTGGCCCAGCACCGTGGCATCCTGCTCGGTCACGCCTTCACCGGCGTCCAGCAGCACCACCGCCACCTGGCAGGTCTGGATGGCCTGCAGCGTCTTGAACACGCTGAACTTCTCCACCGCCTCCTCAACCTTGCCGCGACGGCGCAGGCCGGCCGTGTCGATCAGGCGATAGGAGCGCCCATCGCGCTCCATATCCACCGCAATGGAGTCGCGGGTGGTGCCCGGCACGTCTGAGGCAATCATCCGCTCCTCGCCCAGCAGGCGGTTGACCAGCGTGGATTTGCCCACGTTTGGGCGGCCGATGAACGCAACGCGGACGCGGCTGGGATCGTCGGCCAGCACATCGGTGTCGGTGTCCAGCGGCAGTTCCGGGATCACCTGCTCCAGCAGGTCGGGAATGCCGCGCTGGTGCGCGGCGGCAATGGGAATGGTGCGTTCGACGCCGAAGTGGGCGAACTCGGAAACCACCGCCTCCTCGTCCAGGCCGTCGGTTTTGTTGACCACAAGGAAGAAGCGCCGGCCGCTCTTGCGCAGCCAGGCCAGGATGCTCTCGTCCAGCGCCGACGGACCCTCGCGGCCATCCACGACGAACAGCACCAGGTCGGCCTCTTCCACCGCGGCGCGAGCCTGGCGCGCGGTCGCGCCGGCCAGGCCTTCCTCATTGCCAGACAGACCGCCGGTGTCGCACAGGGCGAACGGGCGGTCCTCATCGCGGCGGCAAATGCCGTAGTGGCGATCGCGGGTAACGCCCGGCTCGTCATGCACCAGGGCATCGCGGCTGCGGGTCAGCGCGTTGAAGATGGTGGACTTGCCGACATTCGGCCGGCCAACCAGAGCGACCAAAGGCAACACTAGGAACTCTCCAATAAAGCGATTTACTGCGGCTGCGGGAAAGCAGCCAGTTTGCCTTCGGCGGTCAGCGCCACCAGCATGCCGCTCACCGAAACTTGCGGCGTAGCGCGAATTGTCGAGGACTCGATGCGTTCGCGGCCAACGATCTGGCCGTCATCCAGGCGAATCCAGTGCAGGTAGCCCTCCACGTCACCCACGACGGCGAAGTTGCCGTGCACGGCGGGCGTGGTGAGCCAGCGGCGCGCAAGCGCGTCCTGCTTCCAAAGCGCGTTGCCGTTGGTGCGGTCCAAAGCCCAGACAGTGCCGGCCTGGTCGGCCACCAGCAGCTTGTCGGCCGTCATCGCCAGCCCGCCATAGCTGCCGACGTCGCGGTTCCAAAGCGGCCGGCCGTTGGCGATCGAAATCGCCATGGTCTGGCCTCGGAAGCTGGTGGCGTAGAGTTCGGACAGGCCCACCTGCAGCTCACCGTCCACGTCGGCCAGGCGCTCGAGTTCGTTGCGACCATCGGGCTCGGCGATCAGCTGCTCCCAGGCGCGCAGGCCGTCGCTGAGCCGCAGCGCGATCACGCTACCGTCGTCATAGCCCAGGTAGACCAGCTCGCCGCCGGCCACCGGGGCACCGTTGCCGCGCACGCTCAGGCTGGGCAGGCCGCGATCGAACACCCACTTGCGGCTGCCGTCGGCAGCGTCGAGGCCAAAGGTGCGGCCGTCATTGCTGCGCACCACCACCAGGCCGCTGTAGACCAGCGGGGCGCTGATCACTTCGGAGGTGACAGCGACTTTCCAGCGCACGGTGCCGGCGTCGGCATCGAAGGCGATCACTTCGCCATTGCGGCCGCCGATAACCACTAGACCGCCGCCCACGCCCGGACCGCCGGTGAGGCCGGCTTCAGTGGCCGTGCGGCGCCAGAAGAAAATCCGGCTGCCCTGCTTGCCGGTTTTCACCGCTTCGGAATCCCAGATCGTCTTGCCGGTGTTGGCATCAATCGCCAGCACATGGCCTTCGTCGTTGGCCACGAACAGACGGTCGCCTTCCATCGCCGGGCTCTGGCGCAGGCCCAGTTCCTCTTGGCTGTCGCCCAGGTTCAGGCTCCAGGCGGACTTCATCGCGATGGGATTTTCGATGTCGGTAAGCGGTGCGGGCGCGATGGCCTTTTGCTTGTCGTCGCCAAACCAACCCCTGAGGGTGCTGCAGCCAGCGGTGGACGCCAGCAGTGCGGCGATGAATAGAGTACGAAGCAGCATGGGCGTCAGATCTCCGGCTGTGCGGACGGCGAGCCGCCTGCATCGGTAAGTTTCATTTCCACCATCGGCCGGGTGGGCGCGCCGATATCCAGCGAAGCCAAGGCCTGGGCATAGGCGGCGCGCGCGGCGTCGCGTCGGCCCAGGGCCATCTCGGCGTCACCGCGGATTTCAGCCGCTACGGCTGGGAAAGCACTGGCGGGGAATTTATCCAAACGCTTGAGCGCATCTTCACCCTTGCCCATGCTCACCAGCAGCCGAGCTGCGCGCAGCTGCGCGAGTTCGGCCAGCGCGGGCTCGGCGTTGGGATCCTGGCTGGCGGCGTCCAGGGCCTTTACCGCTTCGTCGTCCTTGGCCTGCAGGTGCAGGCGCTGGGCCTGGCGCAGTGCCGCCAGCGCCGGATACGGCGACTTGGCGTAGTCGCGCTGCAGCGCGGTGGCGTGGGCCTGCGCCTTGGCATCGTCCTTAGCCTCGATGGCCTGGGTGAAGGCGCGGAACTCGCTGGCCGCTTCCACCGTCTTCTGCACCTGCTGGCCCTGCCACCACTGCCAGCCGCCGAGGGCGGCCAGGCCGAGGGCGATGCCGCCGATCAGCGATGATCCGTTGTTCCGCAGCCAGGCGCGAACGCGTTCGCCCTGTTCGTATTCGTCAGTGTGGTCCATGGATGGCTTCTTGGAGCCGGCGCACCGGGCGCAGGCGGGGTGATGGGGACAGCGACGGCGGGCGCGCCGCGGCTAGTTGCCCGCGGGGGCGGGTTCGCCGCTGGAGGATACCGTAAAGCGGGCAACGTTCGCGGCGCGGTAAGGCGTGGTGTCCACCGCCTTGCCGGCAAAACTGACGTCAACCGCATCGGCCCTGCCGAGGGTAATTCTTGCTACCTGTCCCGGAGCATAACGACGCTCCATGCCGGCACTGACCAGCCCGCGCTCAAGGCGCGCGCCCTGCGCATCCACTACGTCCACCCAGCTTTCGCCGGTGAACTTGAGCAGCAGCTCCTGCGGGCCGGCGACGGCCTGCTGGAACGGCGCCATGGAAGCCATCACCGGCGCCGGGCCGGCGGCGGCGGGGCTGGCGGTGGCTGGCGCTGCCTGCAGGTCTTCGCCGTTGGCCGTGGTCAGGGTTGCGGTATCGGGAAGCGGAGCCGTCACCGGCGCGGGAACCGTGGCGGGCAAGGCGACGGAATCAACCGGCGTCTCAACCGGCGCCGGACGGGTGTCCAGGGCAAGCAGCTCGGGCTTGGAGCCGGCCTGGTAATAGCGCGCCACCAGCACCACCGGGATAACCAGCACCGCGGTCATGACCAGATACACCAGGTTGCGCAGCGAATGGTTCAGCGTGCGGCGCACGCCCGACTGCGTTCCCATGGCCACCAGCGACGGCGTGGCCTTGGACTGCGCCGCCTGCTCGCACAGCCCAGGCGGCAGCCCTACCAGGCGCAGATAGCTGCCCAGGTAGCTGCGCACGTACACCGGCGCGCCCAGCCTGGCCCAATCGTCGATTTCCATCGCCTTCACGATGGCTACCGGCAGCTTGAGCTGTTGGCCCACCTGCTCCACGGTCAAGCCCGCCGCCTCCCGTCCCTGCCGCAGACGGATGCCGATGGGGTCTTGGAACAGGACTTCCTGCTTGATCTCGGTATTCATGGCTGGCGCGACGCCTCCGGAGCGGGTGGCGAGTATTCAGGGAATTCGTCCCGCAAGCGGGTCTGGTAACGCTGTGACGCCGCGGAGTCGCCAGCGGCAAGCTCGATGCGTGCCGCCAGGCTCAGTATCTCCGGGCTCACCTTGCCCAGGGCCTCGCGACGCTGCACGAAGGCCCGCGCACTGAAGTAATCGCGCCGCATGAACTGCACCTCGGCCATCAGGGTCAGCAGGGCCGGGTTTTCCGCGGCGCTCTGCAGGCCCAGGCGACCATACGCGGCGGCTTTGTCGAAGTCACCGGCCTGCAGCGCACACTTGCCGGCATTGAACAGCGCCTGCTCGCGGGCTTTGTAGAACGGGTCATCCAGCGCACGCGAAAACACGGCGTCGGCTTCGGCCGGCGCGCCGCGCTTGCAGAGCCAGACGCCATACACGTTCAGCACGTGGCCCGATTCGGGGCTGAGCTTGGCAGCGCGCTCGTAGCTGGCGCCGGCGCGATCAAGGTCGCCCATTTTTTCGCGAACCATGCCCAGCACGATCTGCACGTCCGACGAGGTGGGGTCTGAGCGCAGGGCGCGATTGGCGCGGTCCAACGCCAGTTCAATCTGGCTGTTGGCCAGATAGTTCTGGGCAAGGCTCAGGTTGGCCTGGCCCTTGCTGGACATCTCGGCCAGGGAGTTGGCGGCGCTGTCCTCGTCAGGTGTCTGGGTGCCGGTACCGGCACAACCAGCCAGTGCCGCCAGCAGCAGCGAAACCACGATGGCGCGCAGGGATTCAGGCTGCATCCGACACTCCCAAACGCTCCAGCTTGACCTTGAACTCCGACTGCCGGCGCGTGCGATCCATCACTTGCCCCTTGAGTTGGCCGCAAGCGGCGTCAATGTCGTCGCCGCGGGTGCGGCGGACCATGGTGAGTACTTTCTGGTCGAGCAATATTTTCTGGAATGCGCGGATGTCCTGCTCCTCCGAGCGCTCGAAGCGCGTGCCGGTGAACGGATTGAACGGGATCAGGTTCACCTTGGCGGCGTCCTCGCGCTGCACCTGCGCATCGAACTTGCGCATCAGCCGGGCCAGCGCGCGGGCCTGTTCGGGCTGGTCGTTGACACCCTTCATCATGGTGTATTCGAAGGTGATGGAGGTGCGGGGCTTGCGCAGGGCATAGCGCACGCAGGCGTCCAGCAGTTCGGCGATTGGATACTTTTTGTTCAGCGGCACCAGTTGGGTGCGCAGGTCGTCATCGGGCGCGTGCAGCGATACCGCCAGCGAGACATCGCTGACTTCCGAAAGCTTGTCGATCATCGGCACTAGGCCGGCGGTGGACAGCGTGACGCGCTTGTTGGCCAAGCCGAAGCCGTAGTCATCGCGCATCAGGCTCATGGCCTTGACCACGTTGTCGAAGTTCAGCAGCGGCTCGCCCATGCCCATCATCACCACGTTGGTGAGCTTGCGCTGGTGGTGGGTGCGGTTGCCCAAGTGCTTGGACGCGGTCCACACCTGGCCAATGATCTCGGCGGTGGAAAGATTGCGGTTGAAGCCCTGCGTGGCGGTGGAGCAGAACTGGCAATTCAGCCCGCAGCCCACCTGGCTGGACACGCAGAGCGTGCCGCGGCCTTTGTCGGGGATGAACACCGCCTCGATGGCATTGCGCGGGTCCATGCCCAGCAGCCACTTGTGGGTGCCGTCGATGGAGCCCTTATCGAACACCACCGCCGGCGGCCGGATTTCGCAGTGCTCCTCGAGCTTGGCGCGCAGTGCCTTGCCCACGTCGGTCATCTGCGAAAAATCGGTGACGTGCTGGTGGTACATCCACTTCATCAACTGATGGGCGCGGAAGCGCTTCTCGCCGAGGGTTTCGGCAAAGAAGCGCTCCATGCCCTCGCGATCGAGGTCGAAGAGATTGAGCTTTTCGGCGGACTCGATCACGGGGTCAAACGCTCAGCGCGGGCAAAGTTCGGTGGCGGCGAAGAAGTACGCGGTTTCAACGGCGGCGTTCTCCAGGCTGTCCGAGCCGTGCACGGCATTGGCGTCGATGGACTGGGCGAAATCGGCGCGGATGGTTCCAGCGGCCGCGTCCTTGGGGTTGGTGGCACCCATCAGGTCGCGGTTCACCTGCATGGCGTTCTCGCCTTCGAGCACCTGGATCATCACCGGGCCGGAGATCATGAAGTCCACCAGGGCGTTGAAGAACGGACGCTCGCGGTGCACGGCGTAAAAGCCTTCGGCTTCCTTGCGCGACAGGTGCTTCATCTTCGCCGCGACGACCTTCAGGCCGGCCGACTCGAAACGCGAATAGATCTGGCCGATGACGTTCTTGGCGACCGCGTCGGGCTTGATGATGG
>JANORD010000320.1:0-1617 GCA_031415095.1 Lysobacteraceae bacterium | reverse complement strand
AGGATCACCGCCACTTCGAAGCCGAAGGTGGGGTCGTAGGCTTTGCAGTTCGGGATCGCGCCGGCCAGCAGGTGCGAGTGGCCGTCTTCGTGCTGCAGGCCTTCGCCGTTCAAGGTGGTGCGGCCGGCGGTGGCGCCCAGGAGGAAGCCGCGCGCGCGCATGTCCGCGGCCTGCCAGGCGCTGTCGCCGATGCGCTGGAAGCCGAACATGCTGTAGTAGATGTAGAACGGCAGCATCGGCTGGTCGGAGCTGCTGTAGCTGGTGGCGGCGGCCATCCAGCTGCTGAAGGCGCCGGCTTCGGTAATGCCTTCTTCCAGCACCTGGCCGGCGGTGTCTTCGCGGTAGTACATCAGCTGGTCGGCATCCACGGGCTTGTACTTCTGGCCGTGCGGCGCGTAGATGCCGATCTGGCGGAACAGGCCCTCCATGCCGAACGTCCGCGCCTCGTCGGCCACGATGGGCACGCAGCGCGGGCCCACGGCCTTGTCGCGCAGCACGATGTTCAGGGCCTGCACGAAGCTCATGGTGGTGCTGTTCTCGCGCTCGCCGGTGTTCTTCAGCAGACGCTCGAACACTTCGAGCTTGGGCGCGGTGAGCGCCACGCTGGTCTTGCGGCGGCGCTGGGGCAGGTAGCCGCCCAGCTTTTCGCGGCGCGACTTGAGGTATTCCACTTCCGGGCTTTTTTCGCCCGGGTGGAAGAACGGCACGTCGGCCAGCTTGTCGTCGCTGATGGGGATCTGGAAGCGGTCGCGGAAGGCCTTCACCGCGCTGTCGTCCAGCTTCTTGGTCTGGTGGGTGGGGTTGAGGCTCTCGCCCCAGCTGCCCATGCCGTAACCCTTCACGGTCTTGGCCAGCACCACGCTGGGTTGGCCCTTGTGGTTCACGGCGCTGTGGTAGGCGGCGTACACCTTGTGCGGGTCGTGGCCGCCGCGGTTCAGGCGGGCGATGTCCTGGTCGCTGAGGTTGCTCACCATCTGCTTGGTCCGGGCGTACTTGCCGAAGAAGTTCTCGCGTGTGTAGGCGCCGCCAAAGGCCTTGCAGTTCTGGTACTCGCCGTCCACGGTTTCCATCATCAGCTTTTGCAGCGTGCCGTCGGTGTCGCGCGCCAGCAGCGGGTCCCAGTAGCTGCCCCACACCAGCTTGAGCACGTTCCAGCCGGCGCCGCGGAAGCTGCCCTCCAGCTCCTGGATGATCTTGCCGTTGCCGCGCACCGGGCCGTCCAGGCGCTGCAGGTTGCAGTTGACGACGAAGACCAGGTTGTCCAGGCCTTCGCGGCCGGCAACGCCAATCGCACCCAGGCTCTCGGGCTCGTCGGTTTCGCCGTCGCCCAGGAAACACCAGACTTTTCGATCACTGGGCTCGATCAGGCCGCGGTGCTCCAGGTATTTCAGGAAGCGCGCCTGGTAGATGGCGCTGATGGGGCCCAGGCCCATGCTCACGGTGGGCGTCTGCCAGTAGTCGGGCATCAGCCAGGGATGCGGGTAGCTGGAGATGCCCTTGCCGTCCACTTCCATGCGGAAGTTGTCGAGCTGGTCGGAGGTGAAGCGGCCCTCCAAGAAGCTGCGCGCGTAAATGCCCGGCGAGCTGTGGCCCTGCACGTACAGGATGTCGCCCGGG
>JANORD010000319.1:0-1804 GCA_031415095.1 Lysobacteraceae bacterium | reverse complement strand
CGCCAGCACCAATTCGAAAAGGTGGAACTGGTCACCATCGCCAAGCCTGAAGAATCCCAGGAAGAACACGAGCGAATGACCCGCTGTGCGGAAACCGTGCTTGAAAAACTCGGGCTGCCTTACCGCAAGGTGCTGCTTTGCACCGGCGACATGGGCTTCTCGGCCATCAAGACCTACGACCTGGAAGTGTGGCTGCCCAGCCAGGGCACCTACCGCGAGATCAGCAGCTGCTCGAACTGCGGTGATTTCCAGGCACGGCGCATGCAGGCCCGCTGGCGCAATCCGGCCACGGCTAAAACCGAACCGGTGCACACCCTCAACGGTTCCGGCGTGGCCGTGGGTCGCTGCCTCATTGCGGTGATGGAAAACTACCAGCAGGCCGACGGCAGCATCGAAGTTCCGGCGGCGCTGCGGGGCTATCTGGGCGGCGCGGAGGTGCTGGGCGGATGAGCAAGCACCCGGACCTCAACGACCTGCAGTTCTACGCCATGGTGGTGGAACACGGCGGTTTCGCCGCCGCCGAACGCGCGCTGGGCATTCCCAAAAGCCGCCTGAGTCGCCGCATCGCCCAGCTTGAACTTGAGCTGGGCGTGCGCCTGCTCCAGCGCAGCACCCGCAAATTCGCGGTCACCGACGTCGGCCAGAGCGTCTATCGCCACGCCCAGACCATGCTGGCCGAAGCTCAGGCCGCGCGCGAGGCCGTGGACCGCGTCAGCGCCTCGCCGCGCGGCAGCATCAAGGTCAGCTGCCCGGTGTCGATTGCCCAGGAAGTGCTGGGGCCGATCCTTCCCGACTTCATGAAGCAGCACCCGCAGGTGCGCCTGCAGCTGCACGTGAGCAACCGCCGGGTGGACGTGATCCAGGAAGGCTTCGACATCGCCATCCGGGTGCGCAGCCAGCTCAGCGACGACGGTGAAATGGTGGCCCGCAGCTTCGGCCAACTGCGCGAGCTGCTGGTGGCCAGCCCCAAGTACCTCAACCGCGTCGGCCGCCCGCAGCAGCCCGCCGACCTGGCCGGCCACACCACCCTGAGCATGAGCGAGGACGACAGCCGCCAGCGCTGGACCCTGCACGGCCCCGAAGGCCAGGTGCAGAAAGTGGACCTGCAGCCGGCCCTGATGGCCCACGATTTCCCGCTGCTGATGGCCGCCGCCTGCGACGGCCTGGGCGTGGTGCTGCTGCCCGAACTGACCTGCGCCGAAGCCATCCGCCGAGGCGAACTGGAAGTGGTGCTGCCGCAGTGGAGCCTGCCCCAGGGCATCTGCCACGCCATCTACCCCAGCCGCCGCGGCCTGCTGCCGGCGGTGCGGGTGTTCATCGATTTCCTGGCCAGTCGCCTACCAAAACTGATCGAAGACACCCGCCTGAAGTGCGGCACCAAGGGCGGCCTCCCCTGCGCCGAGACCCCATCGCCCTGAAGCGATAAACTCCCCCAAAAGCCAGCGCACCTGTAGGAGGGACTTCAGTCCCGATCCTCCCAGCGACACCAAGAAAATCCGGAGAGATGGCCGAGTGGTTTAAGGCAGCGGTCTTGAAAACCGCCGAAGGGTCAAACCTTCCGTGGGTTCGAATCCCACTCTCTCCGCCACCCCGTCAACTCAGAACGGCTGGGTCACGAACATCTGAAGCTGCGCGCCTTCTTCCGAAAAGCCCATGTCCGCGCGCACGATCAAGCTCTGCGCCGAAGCCCGCAGGCCGATGCCGTAGGTGAACTTCATGTCCTCGTGCAGCTCGCCCAGGTCGAACTCCGGCGCCACCCGGCCCATTTCCACGAAGCCCACCACCTGGGTAAAGTCCACGCCGA
>JANORD010000318.1:0-4430 GCA_031415095.1 Lysobacteraceae bacterium | reverse complement strand
GCGCACGGTTTCGACGAAGGGCCGCTGCTGCTGGTCGAGCGGCGTGTCAAGCAGCAGTTCGGCCAGGCCAAGCACGCCGTTCATCGGGGTGCGGATTTCATGGCTCATGTTGGCCAGGAACTCGCTCTTGGCGCGGCTGGCGTTTTCAGCGGCCTCCTTGGCCAGGCGCAGTTCGTGTTCACGCTGCTTGATCTGCAGCTCGGCCTGCGCGCGCTCGGTGATGTCGAAGAACACCGTGTACAGGCCCACCACCTCGCCTTCGGCGTTGGTGTCAGGCACATGGCGGCCCGAGTGCCAGACCTTGTGGCCGTGGCGGTCGGTGCGCTGACGCTCGAGTTGCACCGACTCGCCGGCCAGCGCGCGGCGCAGGTTGGGTTCGATGTCGGCAAAGACCGCCTCGCCGGCCACGGCCTTGACCTCGCGGTCGACCACCTCGGCCGCGGGCTTGCCCAGCCACATCTCCTGGGCGCGGTTGATGTAGCGGTAACGCAGGGCGGCGTCGATGTAGCTCACCGTGACGGGGATCTGGTCCATGATCAGGCGCAGGCGCCGCTCCGAGCCGCGCGCTTCATCAAGTTCACGCTGCTCCGGGCTGACTTCCATGGCCAGAAGCCGACATGCCGTCACCGCACCGCCGGCATCGCGGGCCGGCACCACTTCCACCTGCAACCAGCGTTGCCCGCTGGTCAGCGCATGGTGCTGACAACGCAGGCGCTGTGTGTGGCCCTGCAACGCGGCAGCTATGGCGGTGGCCAGGGTCGGTGCCAGGACGACACCCAGTGCATCGTCGAAGCCCCGGCCTTCGAGTTCACTGACCTCCACACCCAGCCAGCGCGCCAAGGCGGTGCTGGCCCAGCGGCAGCGGTGGTGGACGTCGATTTCGGCCGCCAACATCGGCATCTGGTCGGCCGCACTGGGCTCGGCCAGCAATGCAGGCACCTGGCTGTCCGCCACGCCTTGCTCGGCGCCTGCCTCACGGCGCCTGCGCCCGCGGCTCAGCACGGCGGCCAGCGCAGCGGCGCCCAGCACCAGCCCGGCATGTGAGCCCGGTGGCGCCTGCAGCGGCGACAGGTCCATCGCCAACGCCACCGCGGCCAGGGCAGTGAGCCCGAGTCCGGCAGCCACAAGACCGGGGTGAAGAGCAGTTTTTTGGGTGGACATCAGACGATTCCCCAGGTGGTTTCCAGGCATGGCAGCTCGGCCAACTTGAATTCGGCGACCTGGGCGTTGCCCAGGTCCAGGCGGCGCGGCAGTCCGACCATCTTGCCCATGACACGCGCCACGCCCTTGCTGCCGATCAGCAGCGGGTGCAGCGGCAGCAGCGGCTTGACGGAGTGCAACGCGCGGGCCACGCGTTGCGTGAAGACGGCGTCGGTCTCGCCGCCCGGCGGGTCGATGCCGGCGTCCAGCCAGGGCTGGGTTTCTTCGATGCTGAGCAGGTTCCATTCGCCCAGCCGCCGTTCGGCGAAGGCCGGCACGATGTGGATGTCGACCTGATCGAGCGCTGCCGCAATGATGCGGGCCGTCTCGCGGGTGCGACGCAAGTCGCTGCAGATGATCAGGCCGATGGGCGGGTCCATGTGCGCCAGCTCGCGGGCGGCCTGGGCCACCTGCTCGCGCCCTTGCTCGATCAGGGGCGCGTCGAGGTCGCCGCCGCAGCGCACATGGGCCAGGTTGGGCGCGGTCACGCCGTGGCGGATGTAGCGCAGCACGCCATTGCGCATCGACCCGGGTCGCTTCGTGGGGGCCGTCTGCTCGGCTTGCACGGCGGTGCTCATCAGCGCAGCACGCTCAGGGGTGCGAAGGAGATCGGAGAACCCGGCAGCGCGTCGCGCACCGGCGCGTGCAAGGCGCTCCATTCACCGCGGGTGGTGTGCGGTCGCAGCAGCCATTCGCGAATGAACCAGGTGTGGTTGCGGTCGGCCAGCAGCGGGCTGTGCCCGGTGTCGGGGATGTGCATCAGCGTCAGGTCCTTGCCACGGCGCATGCGGTCTATGGTCGAGGTCAGCAGCGCGTCGGACTGCAAGCCGTGGATCAGCAACATCGGCACATTCACACGCTGCCATTCGTCCCACTGCAGCAGGCTGTGCTGCGAATCCTGCCGGTAGGCCTGCAGAGCGCGCACGTCGTGGCGGTAAACGCGACCGCCTTCCTCGTCAGACCACTTGGTCTGGTTGAAGGTCAGGTTGAAGCGGATGTCGTCGCTGACCGGCCCGTCGTTCTTGGCCGATGCGCCGAGCTTGCGCAGCAGGTCGCCCGGGTGGCGGAAGACGTAGTGGCGCGCGATGGTCTGCGCCCGCCGGCGCCGCCGGCGGCCTGGAATCTGCGGCCCGACGTCGTTGAGGATGAGCCGGCCGATCAAGCCCGGCTGGCGCGACATCAGCTCGATGGCGGTGCTGCCGCCCATCGACGAGCCCAGCACGGTGACCGGCCCGCCACCCAGATGCACCAGCATCTGGCGCAGCTGTTCGGCATAGGTGCGCAGCGAGTAGTCCTCCTGCGCAGCCAGCCAGCCCGAGCGGCCGCGACCGAGCCAATCCATGCAGACCACGCGGAAGTCCTGCGCCAGGTCCGACGCCAGGTAATTGAAGCGCGTGGCGACGTTGGCCACGCCGCCGCAGCACACCAGCAGTGGCGCGTCGGGGGGGCCCCATACGGTGTAAGCCACGCTGACCGGGTACTCACGCTTGAGCCGCCGCGGCGTGGCTGGCTGCAGCGAGGTCGGGTGCAGGTAGTCGAAGTGGCGTTGCGCAAACTGACCATGGAAGCGTCCAACGACCTGGCTGGCCACGGCCATGTACTGCTTCCAGTCTTCGACGACACGCCGCCGCGGCTGGCCCGGGGGTTCCCAGTGGATGTCGAACAGCTCGGCCGGCAAGGTGTCGCCGGCCAGTTCGTTGCGCGCTGCGGTGTGGAGTCGGGCTGGGTGGGAGGGCATGGGTGCGTCGATGGACAGGGGTTGGGCTGTGCGCAGCAGTGCTCGCGGTCCGGCGTTCGGGGCGCTACAAGCTGTATCGGCAAAAGAATGCGCCGCTTGAGGACCGCTGTTCGGGACTTAAGAAGCCGCCCGCTGTGCCGAAATCCACTTCTTGGCAGTGCCTTCATGCGCTGCCGATGGAGGTACCGCGCCCATGGTCAGCAACAAACGCCGCATGATCCACATCGCCGTCATCGTGACCGGCTTCGCCGTGGGCATGGCAGGGTTGCTCAATTACTTCAAGTACCGGTCGGTGGCCGAGCACTTGGTCACCGAGCGCCTGACCTTCACCGGCGGGCAGATCGAAAACAGCATCCAGGACTCGATGTCGCTGGGCTTGCAGTTCTCTGACCTGGGCACCCTGCCGGCGACCTTGCAGCGCCTGCGGTCCACCGACGACCTCATCCAGGGCATAGACATCTTCGATGTCCATGGCAAGACGCTGTACAGCACCGACCAGCTGCGCAACAACCGCCCGGTGCCGGACAGCTGGCAGCGGGAGGCGGCCAAGCCTGGCGATACGTCATGGGTCGTGCGCGACTACCGCGAGGCGGCGGTCGGGCAAGCGATCCAGACCCAGTTCGGCGTGACCGTGGGTTACGTGGCGATGCGTTTCGCTTACGACAAGGTGCAGGACAACGCCATGGCCGTGGCGCGCAAACTGGCCCTGTACACGCTGGGCGTCTTCGTGGTGGCGGCCGCGCTGGCCTCGCTGGCCATGGTCGCCGTGATCAACAGTCTGGGCCGCGACGCACGCCGCCTGGAGGCTGCGCTGCGCAGCGGCGACCCGGCGCGCGCGGCTGCGGCGGGAAGCGCAGGGTCGTTTGCGCGCGCGCTGACGCGTTTTGTGGACACCACGCGCAGCGCCGAGACGTCGCTGGTGCAGCTGCGCGGGCAACTTCAGCGCGGAGACAGGTCGTGAACGACACCTACCTGCGGCGCATCTACATGCGCCTGGCCGGCGTGATCATGATTGTCGTGGTCATGGCGCTGGCAGCCACCGCGACCCTGTCGCACCGAGCCTTCGAGCATGCGCTGGCACCCGAACTGGCGCGCAAGGCCGCCACCGTGGGGGCCACCATCCGGTCGCTGATGCTCAAGGCCCACGACAACAACGTGTCGTTGAAGGACCTGTTCGGCATGGAGCAGGTCTTCGAGGAGGTGCGCAAGACCATCCCCGAAATCGCCTCCTTCGCCATCACCGATGAACAGGGCGCGCTGATCCACTCGCACCTGAAGCTGCCGCGTGGCGCAGTGGAGTACTTCCGCAAGGGTGAAACGCTGTTCGCGCTGGAGTCGCCCGATCTGGTCGGCCCGGCGGTGCTGGTGTCGGGCCAGTACATCGTCTCGCTTCCGGTGGTGGCCAGTGACGGGCAGCACCTGGGTCTGCTGCACCTGGGTGTGGACGCCGACTTTGTCGACGCCATCGTCGTCGACATGCTGCTCGACGTGC
>JANORD010000317.1:0-2131 GCA_031415095.1 Lysobacteraceae bacterium | reverse complement strand
GTGAGGAAGGACTGCGAGCGGTAGCCGGTGTTGGCGTCGAAGGCTCGGGTGCCGGTGAAATCAAAGCCCGGCGCATCGTAAGCATCGGCGATGTTCACCGTCTTTCCGGTAAGCGCGGCATGCACCACCACCATGCCGTGGTTGCCCCGGCCATCGGCGTCATGCAGCGGCAGCGGCGGGAAGTTGATGGGCGCGCCGTGCTTGCCGCCCATGAAGTAGCCCAGGGTGTCGTTGCGCAGCACCTCGAACACCAGGGTGTCGCCCTGCACCCGGTACAGGGTGCCGCCGTCGGCGCTGGCGAACTCTCGCGCGGTTTCCAGGATGCGTTCGAGCAAGGTCGCCAGGTCGCGTTCGCTCGACAGCGCAACGCCGATGGCGTTGAGGGTTTCGAGCCGGCTGAGAATGTCGCTGTCGCGGGCCATGGCGCTGCCTCCGTCACGAATGGCGACAAAATGACGCCAAACCGGGGCCGGCGCAATCAGCGCAGCGGCTGGCGAAGCCGGCGGTGACCGGCTAGTGTCTGGGCACCTCCTGCGCGGTCGGCCCATGAACGAATTCCGGATGCCGCAGCTGAAGGCCGGCACGCACTGTCTGCGGCCGCTGACGGCAGGCGACGAGGCGCTTTACTGCACCCTCTACGGCAGCGCCGAAACCATGTCGCGCATCGGTGCCCCGCAGGATGCCGCCACAGCCGCACGCAGCTTCCGCGCTGCCCTGCGCATGAACGCCGAAGCCCCGCTGCGCCAAGGCTACTGGGTGATTTATGAACCGGCCGACGGCGTTGCGCTGGGGCTCGCCGGACTCATCCTGGACGCCGACGGCGGTGCAGAAGTGGGCGTGGTGCTGCCTGCGGCCCAGCAGGGTCGCGGCCATGCCACGCGGGCGATTGCCGCCTTGGCCGACCACGCCTTCGCCGCGATGGACATCGTGCGGCTGCACACCCGCCACGATGCCGGCCACGCGTCAGCGGCCGGACTGATGCAGGCACTGGGCTTCGAATGCATCGCTGCCGACGGCGGTGAAAAAGGCTGGCTCTGGCAGCTCACGCCGGCGCGCTGGGCCAGCTGGCCCGGGCGACAAGGCCGGGCCAATCCGCTAACCTCGCCCGTCCTCCCAGACCACGGCCGCCCAGGACATGACTAAACCGGGAAGCTTGGCCTGCGTGGGCTTGGGCATGACGCTGGGCGCACACCTCAGCCCGCGTTCGCGCAGCCATATCGAACAGGCGGACGTGGTGTTCGCGGCGGTGTCCGACCCGCTGGTGGAGCTGTGGCTGCAGCAGATGCACCCCAACGTGCACAGCCTGCAGCCCTACTACCAGGACGGCAAATCGCGCCACGACACCTACCGGGAAATGACCGAGGTAATGCTGGTGCAAGTGCGCGCTGGGCGGCGCGTTTGCGGCGTCTTCTACGGCCATCCCGGCGTGTTCGCGCAGGCGCCGCATCGCGCCATCGCCCAGGCGCGCGCCGAGGGCCACGCCGCGCACATGGAGCCGGGCATCTCGGCCGAGGATTGCCTTTACGCCGATTTGGGCATCGACCCGGGCACCTACGGCTGCCAGCACTACGAGGCCAGCCAACTCATGTTTTACCGCCGGCGCCTGGACCCCTCGGCCTACCTGGTGCTGTGGCAAGTGGGCATCGCCGGCGACCGCAGCTTCCGCCGATTCGCCACCGAACCGGCCTACCGCCAGCTGCTGGTGGACCTGCTGGCCCAGGACTACCCGCTGGACCATCCGTGCATCGTCTACGAGGCCGCCACCCTGCCCATCCATCGCCCGCGCATGGACACGGTGGCGCTGCGCGACCTGCCTGCCACCACGCTGGGCCTGGCCGCCACCCTGGTGCTGCCGCCGGCCGTGCCAATGGCCCGCAACCCTGACATGCTGGCGCGCATTGCCCAGCTTGATGCCGCCCTGGCCTCGGCCTGAATCCCGCACCATCCCACCCCACTAGGAGTCGAAGATGTCGAACGTGATCGCGTTTCTGGAATCCCTGGGCAAGAACCCGGCGCTCGCCGAGGCCGCGAACGAAGACTACGCCGCCGCGGTGGATGCGCTGGGCCTGGACGATGCGCCGCGCCAGGCCCTGTTGGCGCGCGACGCCAGCGCCCTGAGTGACCTGCTGGG
>JANORD010000316.1:0-4281 GCA_031415095.1 Lysobacteraceae bacterium | reverse complement strand
CGAGGAAGAAATCGCGCAGATGGTGCGTGACGCCGAGACCCACCGCGAGGAAGACAAGAAGTTCCACGAGCTGGTGACCGCGCGCAATGCCGCCGATGGCCTGATCCACACCACCCGCAGCGCCATCACCGAGCACGGCAGCAAGGTGCCGGGCGAGCAGCTGGCGGGCGTGGAGTCGGCCCTGTCGGACCTTGAGACCGCCATGAAGGGCGACGAAAAGGGCCCGATCGAGGCCAAGACCGCGGCCCTGCAGCAGGCGGCGCAGTCGCTTTACGCGGCCGCGGCCGCTGGCAACGGCGGCCCGCAGGACGGCGAGCCCGCTGCCAAGGCCCTGGCCGACGACGTGGTGGATGCCGAGTTCACCGAGGTCAAGGACGACGACCGCAAGGCGTAAGCAAGGTGGCCTGATCGCGCCCTGCGCGAACAGGCCGGCCGCCCGCGTCGGGCCGGTGCATCCGGCCGACGCGGGCGCTTTGGTTTTCAGGGGATGATGGAAACGGCATGAGCAAGCGTGACTACTACGAAGTGCTGGGCGTGGCCCGCACCGCCTCGGAAGAGGAACTCAAGAAGGCGTACCGCCGCGCGGCGCAGAAGCACCATCCTGATCGCAACCCGGACGACAAGGGTGCCGAGGCGAGCTTCAAAGAGGCCAAGGAGGCCTACGAAGTCCTGTCGGATGGCGGCAAGCGCCGCATGTACGACCAGCACGGCCACAAGGCCTTCGAACACGGCATGGGCGGCGGCAACGCC
The DNA here is from genome assembly GCA_031415095.1 of Lysobacteraceae bacterium. Taxonomy (GTDB): domain Bacteria; phylum Pseudomonadota; class Gammaproteobacteria; order Xanthomonadales; family Xanthomonadaceae; genus Arenimonas. The sequence continues at coordinate 3,531 of JANORD010000316.1, read as the reverse complement.
GGCGCCGGCTTCGGCGACGTCAACGACATCTTTGGCGACATCTTTGGCGATATTTTCGGCGGCGGTGGCCGCCAGCGCGCGGCGCGCCGCGGCGCCGACCTGCGCTACGTGATCGAACTGGACCTGGAAGAGGCGGTGTTTGGGGCCGAAAAACGCATTGAAGTGCCCAGCCTGGTGGCCTGCAAGCCCTGCAGCGGCAGCGGCGCCGAGGACGGCAAAGTGGAGACCTGCAAGTCCTGCAATGGCCACGGCCAGGTGCGCATGCAGCGCGGCATCTTCGCGGTTCAGCAGACTTGCCCCACCTGCGGCGGCCGCGGCAAGTCCATCGCCAAGCCCTGCAAGTCCTGCCACGGCAACGGCCGCGTGCAGGAAGACAAGGTACTGCAGGTGAAAATTCCCGCCGGCGTGGACAACGGCGACCGCATCCGGCTCAGCGGCGAAGGCGAGGCCGGCCCGGCGGGTGCGCCGTCAGGCGATCTGTACGTGGAAGTGAGCGTGCGCGACCACGCCATTTTCCAGCGCGACGGCAACGACCTGTACTGCGAAGTGCCGGTGCGCTTTTCGCAGGCTGCGCTGGGCGCGGACATCGTGGTGCCTACGCTGGACGGCGAGGCCCTGATCAAGGTGCCGCTGGAAACCCAGACCGGCAAGCAGTTCCGCTTGCGCGGCAAGGGCGTCAAATCCGTGCGCAGCAACGCCCATGGCGATTTGCTGTGCCGGGTGGTGGTGGAGACGCCGGTGAACCTGACGGCGCGCCAGCGCGAGCTGCTCAAGGACTTCGAATCCACGTTCGAAGGCGAGGGCGCACGGCACTCCCCGCGCTCCAGCGGATTCCTGGACGGCGTAAAGGCCTTCTGGGACCGCATGACCTCCTGAAACAAACTGTAGGAGGGACTTCAGTCCCGATGCTCCTGCCATGTAGGAGGGACTTCAGTCCCGATGCTCCTGCCATGTAGGAGGGACTTCAGTCCCGATGCTCTTCAATCAAAGGTATCGGGACTGAAGTCCCTCCTACAGGTGGGGTTACTTCGGGCGGTAGAGGCGGCCTGGCGTGGGCACCATTGCGTACTTGTCCAGGCGTTCGCCCACGGTGGCGTCCAGCCGCTCCAGCCGCGCCGCCGGCGCCGGATGGGTGGCAAACAGCAGCGCCACCGATTCGTCCTGCGCGTTGGCCATGTCCAGCGTCTGCAGCACGCCGGCCAGCCCGAACGGGTTGTAGCCCGCACGCGCCGCGATCACCATGCCGTGCTGGTCGGCTAGGAATTCATCCTTCTTGTCGAGCCCGCGCGTGAGCACTTCGGTGCCGACGGAAAACGCCCGGCTGCCAAAGCGCTGCACCAGCACGTTGTCGCTGCGTCCGGCGGCTTCCCCGGCCATTTCGGTGGCGAAATCGCGGCCCATCGCCTTCTGGATGGCCTTCACCTGGTGGCGCTCCACCACGTGCGAAATCTCATGCGCCAGCACGCCGGCCAGTTCGCCTTCATCGCGCAGGTTGTCGTAGAGGCCACGAGTGATCAGCACGGTGCCGCCGGGCAGGGCGAAGGCGTTCAGGCTGGGGCTGTCGATCACTCCGAAGCGCCAGGGAAGCGAGGCGCGGTAGGTTTGCATGGCCAGCCACAGGCCCACCTGGTTCACGTAGCGCTGCAGGCCTTCGTCGCGCACCAACGGCGCGGCACCCAGCACGTTGGCGGCAATGCCGCGGCCCAGCTGCACTTCGTCCTCCTCGGTGATTGGCTGGGTGGCGTCCACCGCACGCTTGCCCAGCTTTAGCAGGTCTTCGGCCTGTCCAAACCGACTCAGCGCGGCGGCCGGGGCAGCCAGCGCGAGCATCAGGGCGACGGCCAGTATCCGGCGCGCGTTCATCGGGAACCCCAGCGGCTGCTGCGCTCTTCAGGCAGGTAGGGCACCTGACGGCTGGCCAAGGGGCCTTGGGCGGCAAATTGGCTGGCTTGCGCCGTGTTGGCGGCATACGTTTCCATCCGCTGCACCTCGGCTTCGTTGGGAGAGGCCGTCATCAGCGCCGCTGCCGACAGGCCTTTGACGCCCGTGCTCACCGTGGTGCCGCTGGAGCCGGTGCGGAAGACCGACGCCAGCTGATTGGCGCCCACGGCCGAGGCCTGGCCCGAACCGGTGCGCAGGTTGAGGATGCGGGCCCAGCCGTCAGCACCCGCGCTGGTCTGTACCCCGGCCCACGCGCCTTTGCGCTGGCTGATCTGCACGGTGTCGCGGGCCTTTAGTTCGGCGACGACCTTCGACGAGGCCAGCGGTTCGCTGCGCAGTTGGGTGTCCTTGAGCACGGTGCCCGATTCGGCCAACACGGCGCCGGCGGCCAGTGTCACGGCTAGCGCCAGCACCAGCGTGCGGCGTCGGGGAGGGGAGGGTAGCTGTCGCATAACGGCGCTCCGATCAGGGGGTGGGGTTGCGGTGCAGGGGCTCGAACAGCTGCACCGCCTGTTCGCGCCCTTTCACATGGAACTCGCCTCTGGGTTCAAACGCAAAAAGGCTGTCGGGCCCGCAGGCCAACCGGGTGGCATCGGACACCAGCACCCGCGCCACGCCTTTGGTGGCGCCTTCGATCCGGCTGCCCAGGTTCACGGTGTCGCCTATGGCGGTGTACTCCATTCGCGTGTCGCTGCCAAGAAAGCCCACCACCGCCGGCCCGGTATGCAGGCCGATGCCCACGTCGAAATCGCCCAGGCCCTCGCTGCCTGCGGCCAGTTCGCGCTTGAAATCGTCCAGCGCCACGGTCATTTCCAGCGCCGCAGTCACCGCCTTCTCGGCGTGACCAGGCGTGGAAGTGGGTGCGTTCCAGAACGCCATCACCGCATCGCCGATGAATTTATCCAAGGTGCCGCCATTGCGGAAAATCACCTCCACCTGGCGGGTGAAATAGCGATTCAGCAGGTCCACCACCTGTTCGGGCGTGCGGGTTTCGGACAAGGTGGTGAAGCCCCGGATGTCGGAAAACAGGATGGTTATCTCGCGTGCCTCGGGCTTGCGGTCGCGGGTGAGTTCGCCGGCTTCCACCAGGCTCTCCACCACGCGCGGATCGAGGAAGCGGCCGAACAGGCCGATGGTGGCTTCGCGCTCGCGCCGCTCCAGCCACTGCGCCTGGAGGGTGAAAAGCCCGAAGGCCAGCCAGCCCAGCAGCAGCGCAGCGCCGGCCGGGGCATGTACGTTGGCCGACAGCGCAGCCCAGGACAGGCCGAGCAACGCCACGCTCACCGCGCTGAGCGCGATGCCCGAACGCAGCGGGCTGTGGCGGCGCCGGAACGCCAGCGCCAGCGGCACGGCCAGCAGCAGCGCCAGCGGCCAGCGGGTGTGCCATTCGCGCAGCCAGTCGCCGGCGCGCAGGTTGGCAATGGCGGTGGTGATCACCAGCACGCCCACGGTCTGCACGCCCAGCGGGGTGGGCCGCATGTCATTCAGGCCGTTGGCGGTGGCGCCGATCACCACGATGCTGCCTGCCAGCGTTGGCGCAATCACGGGATTGGCCTGGCCCAAGTCGTTGATCAGGTCGCTGTAGGCGAT
>JANORD010000315.1:0-4336 GCA_031415095.1 Lysobacteraceae bacterium | reverse complement strand
CGCCGCGCGGAGCGCGAATCGGGCTCCCGCGACCCCCAGGTCTATGAAATCCACCTGCGCTGCCAGGATGGCCGCAAGATACTGTGCGAAGTGCGAGCCGATGCCGTCGAATACCTCGGCGACATCGCGTCTACCGGCACCATTCGCGACATCACCCAGGACCGCCACCGCCAGCAGCTGATCGTCGAGGCCGAGCGACGTTACCGCGAGCTTTTCGAGAATTCGCCGGCGGGCCTGTTCCGCACCAACCTCAACGGCGGGGTGATGGAGGTCAATCGCATCATGGCCGGCATCCTGGGCTATGACAGCGTCGAGCAGCTCAAGGCTGAGGTGACCGACATACTCGAGGTGTATGCCGATCCCGGCGAGCGTGAGCATCTGGTCCAGCGGGCGCTGCGCGACGGGTTCTTCAGCCATCATGAAACCCAGGTACATACTCGCGACGGCCAGCTCAAGTGGGTCAGCGCCAGCGTGCTGCTGATTCGCGATGAGGCGGGCCGGCCGGCGCATTTCACCGGATCGGTGCTCGACATCGATAAGCGGCACGACATGCAGCTGGCGCTGCTGCGTTCGGAGAGCAAGTACCGCACCCTGGTGGAACACAGCCAGGTGGGTGTTTTCATCATGCTGGGCGACCAGTACACCTATGCCAACCAGGCGTTCTCGAGAATGCTTGGCTATGGTGAGGAAGATCTGCTGGGTCGCGATTTCCGCGACATCATGGCGCCGGAAGCCATCGGGCTTTCCGAGCAGCGCGATCGCCTGCGCCAGGCCGGCATGCCGGTGGCCTCGCACTTCGAGTCCACCCTGCTGCACGTGGACGGGCACCGCATCCACGTCCGGGTGAGCATCGGGCCGGTATTGCTGGACGGCGTGGAGCACTTGACCGGCACGGTGCTTGACGTCACCCGGCAGCGCGAGGCCGAGGAGCGGCTGCGCTTCCACGCCACCCACGATCCGTTGACCGGCTTGCCCAATCGCATGCTGTTCAACCAGCGCTTGGCCGAGGCGATGGCCCAGACCAGCCACGCCGAGGACAGGCGCAGGCGCTCCTATGCGGTGCTGTTCCTGGATTTGGATGGCTTCAAGTGGGTCAACGACAGCCTGGGCCACGGCGCTGGCGATCGGCTTCTTGTGGAGATCGCCCGCCGGCTGGAGGACAACCTGCTGCGCGACGTGTTGATAGCGCGCTACGGCGGCGATGAGTTCACCCTGCTGCCGGACGGGGACTGTGGCCGCGATCGCGCCATGGACATCGCTCGCCGCGTCCTGAAGCTGTTCGAACAGCCCTTCGACCTGGCCGGCCAGCAGGTTTTTTCCGCCGCCAGCCTGGGTATCGTGATTGGCCGCAGCGAGTACCAGTCCCCCGACCAGGTGCTGCGCGATGCCGATACCGCGATGTACCGGGCCAAGGCTGCCGGCAAGTCCGGTTTCGTCATCTTCGACGAGGCCATGCACCAGGAGGCGCAGACCCGGCTGCAGCTGGAAACCGACTTCCGGCGGGCGTTCGAGCGCAGCGAGTTCCGCCTGCACTACCAGCCCATCATCGAATTGGCTAGCGGCCGGTTGGTGGGCGTGGAGGCCCTGATGCGCTGGCAGCACCCGACTCGCGGCTTGCTGGCTCCGGCGCATTTCCTTGCGCTTGCCGAGGAAACCGGGCTGGTGATGGAGATGGACGCCTGGGGTCTGCGTGAAGCCTGCCGGCAGCTGGGCCAATGGCGCCAGCGCTACCCGGAGCAGGCGCGGCTGAGCATCAACGTCAACGTGGATGAGCGGCAGATGGTGTCGCCCGATATCGTGGAAGAAGTGTTTGGCCTGCTGCAAAAGCACGCGCTGCCGCCGGCGAGCCTGCGGTTGGAGGTCACGGAAACCGCCTTCCGGGCCGGGCGCGGCCAGGCCGAGCAGCGCCTGCTGTCACTCAAGGCGCTGGGCGTCGGCCTGGTGGTGGACGACTTCGGCACCGGTTACTCGTCGCTCGAGTCGTTCTCGGCATCACCGTTCGACGCGCTCAAGATCGACCAGGTCTTCATTCGCGATATGGAGACCAATTCGCGCCATCGCGCGATCGTTCGCACCATCGTCAGCTTTGCCGACGAATTGGGCCTGGCGCTCACCGCCGAGGGCATCGAAACCGCCGGCCAGCGGGCACTGCTGGCGTCGATGGGCTGCCACTACGGCCAGGGGTATCTGTTCTCCCCGGCACTGCCGCCCGATGAGTTCGAGCAAAAACTCTTGGTCACGCCGCGCATTTTCAACTGAGCTACCTTCCGAGGCACGGCGCCGGCATGCTAGCCTGCAAAAGCCCTTTTCCCTGGACTCCCATGTCACGCGCCTTCAATTTCAGCGCCGGCCCGGCCACGCTGCCCGAGCCCGTTTTGCGTCAGGTCCAGGCCGAAATGCTCGAATGGCAGGGTGAACGCGCCTCGGTGTTGGAGGTGAGCCATCGTGGCCAGGCCTTCATGGATCGTGCCGCCGCGGCCGAGCGCGACCTGCGCGAGCTGATGGCCATTCCGGACGACTACGCCGTGCTTTTCCTGCAGGGCGGCGCCACCACGCTGTCGGCGCTGCTGCCGTTGAACCTGGCCGGTCCCGAGCAGACCGCTGATTTCGTGCTGACCGGCCACTGGGGCGAGAAGGCCCTGGAGAACGCCCGGCCCTCGATGCGTACCCACGTTGCGGCAAGCGCCAAGGACGGCGGCTACTCCAGCCTGCCCGACCCCGCCACATGGCAGCTGACGCCCGGCGCGGCCTTCGTGCACTACACGCCCAATGAAACCATCCACGGCGTCGAGTTCCACCAGATTCCCGACGTTGGTGGCGTGCCGCTGGTGGCGGACGTCTCGTCGAACTTCCTGTCCAAGCCGGTGGACGTCAGCCGCTTTGGCGTTCTCTACGGCGGCGTGCAGAAAAACCTGGGCCCGGCCGGCCTCACTCTGGTCATCGTGCGCAAGGCGCTGCTGGGCAAGCATGGCCGCGACTTGCCGCCCATTTTCGACTTCATCAACCATGCCAAGAACGACTCCATGTTCAACACTCCGCCCACCTTCGCCTGGTATGTGCTGGGCTTGGTGCTGCAGTGGCTCAAGGCCGAAGGTGGTGCAAAGGCGATGGGCGAGCGCAACGGCCGCAAGGCGGCGCACCTGTATTCGGCCATTGACAGCTCGGGCGGCTATTACCGCAACACCGTGGCAAAGGACGCGCGTTCGTGGATGAACGTGCCCTTCTTCCTGCCCGATGCCGCGTTGGAAAAACCCTTCTTGGATCAAGCGCAGGCGGCAGGTCTGCTGGGGCTGAAGGGCCATCGCGCCGTCGGCGGCCTGCGTGCCTCCATTTACAACGCCATGCCCGAGTCCGGCGTGCAGGCGCTGGTGGGTTTCATGGCTGATTTCTCCCGGCGCAATGGTTAAGCCATGACAATCCGAAAGCGCCCAGCCGCTCCATCCAAGCCAACCAAGGCGGCAAAGCCTGCTTCCAAGCCGGGCGTGCGCGCCAAGGCTGCCGCCAAGCCTGCCGCCAAGGCGCCGCCGCTGGTGCTGTCGGAGGTTCGCCAGCACATCGACGGCATCGACCTGCAAATCCAGGAGTTGATTGCCGAGCGCGCGCGCTGGGCACAGCAGGTGGGCAAGGCCAAGGGGCCGCTCAAGGCGGCCGTGGACTACTACCGCCCCGAGCGCGAGTCGCAGGTGCTGCGCCAAGTGCTGGACCGCAACGACGGTCCGCTCAGCGACGAGGTGCTGCTGCGCCTGTTCCGGGAAATCATGTCCGCCTGCCTGGCCCAGCAGGAGCCGCTGAAAGTGGGCTACCTGGGCCCCGAGGGCACCTTTTCGCAGCAGGCGCTGCACAAGCACTTCGGCCATTCCGCCAAGGGCCTGCCGCTGTCCAGCATCGAGGAAGTGTTCCAGGAAGTGGAGGCGGGCAACGCCGATTTTGGCGTGGTGCCGGTGGAAAACTCGGGGCAGGGCACCATCCAGTCCACCCTGGACATGTTCCTGACCTCGCCGCTGAAGATCTGCGGCGAAGTGGAGCTGGCCGTGCACCAGCACCTGATGTCGCGCACGGGCCGGCTGGAGGACATCGAGCGGGTCTATTCGCATCCGATGTCGCTGGCCCAGTGCAAGGCGTGGCTGCGGCAGTACCTTCCCAAGGCCGAAAAGATCCCGGTGGCCAGCAACGCCGAGGCGGCCCGGCGCGCCCGTACTGCCGATGACGCCGCTGCCATCGCTGGTGAAAGCGCCGGCCACGTCTACGGCCTGAAAGTGGTGGCGGGGCCCATCCAGGACCGCCAGGACAACACCACGCGCTTCCTGGTGCTGGGCCGCGAGCTGTTTTCCGGCAG
>JANORD010000314.1:0-14004 GCA_031415095.1 Lysobacteraceae bacterium | reverse complement strand
CACGTAGGCCGGCACGAAGCCCGGGAAATCGAACGCGTCCTCGCAGCCCACGTCCTTGGCCATCTGGCGGATGTTGTTGCCGTAGTCGAACACCGGGATGCCCTGGTTCTCGAAGTGCAGCATGGCCTCCACGTGCGTGCGCATGGAGTGTTTTGCGGCGCCAACCACTTTGTCCGGATCGTTTTTCTGCGCGCTGAACCACTCCTCCAGCGTCCAGCCCGCCGGAAGGTAGCCGTGCAGCGGGTCGTGCGCGCTGGTCTGGTCGGTGACGGCGTCGGGGCGAACGCCGCGGCGCACCAGCTCGGGCAGGATTTCCGCCGCGTTGCCCAGCAGCGCCACCGACTTGGCTTCGCCGGCCGCGCAGTACTTTGCGATGCGCTCAAGCGCGTCGTCCAGGTCGGCGGCCTGTTCGTCCACGTAGCGCGTGCGCAGGCGCATGTCGATGCTCTTCTGCTGGCATTCGACGGTGAGCGAGCAGGCGCCCGCCAGCGACGCCGCCAGCGGCTGCGCGCCGCCCATGCCGCCCAGGCCCGCGGTGAGTATCCAGCGGCCGGAGAGATTCCCGCCGTAGTGCTGGCGGCCCATTTCCACGAAGGTCTCGTAGGTGCCCTGGACGATGCCCTGGCTGCCGATGTAGATCCAGCTGCCCGCCGTCATCTGGCCGTACATCATCAGGCCCTTGCGATCGAGCTCATGGAAGTGCTCCCACGTGGCCCAGTGCGGCACCAGGTTGGAGTTGGCGATCAGCACGCGCGGGGCATCGGCGTGGCTGGGAAACACGCCCACCGGCTTGCCGCTCTGCACCAGCAGGGTCTGGTCGTCGCGCAGGGTGCGCAGCGTCGCCAGGATGGCGTCGTAGCAGGCCCAGTCGCGGGCCGCGCGGCCGATGCCGCCGTACACCACCAACTCGGCCGGGTTCTCGGCCACCTCGGGGTCCAGGTTGTTCTGCAGCATCCGGTAAGCGGCCTCGGTCTGCCAGCTGAGGCAGCTGATCTGCACGCCGCGCGGCGCGCGGATGATGCGGGAAGGGTCGTTGCGGCTGGCGGTGGACATCGGTGGCTCCCGGGTGTGCCGCGATTATAGGTTCCCGGCGGCGGCTAGTCGGCCAGCAGTGCGCGCAGCGTCTGGCCATAGCGCAGGGCCACGGCTTCATGGTCCCGGTGGCGCCCCTGGGCTACCCAGCGCTGGCCCGCCACGTGGGTTTCCTGCACCAGGCTGCGGTTGCCGGCAAAGATGAAACGATCAAGCAGGTTGTCGCGGGTGGCGCCGGCCAGCGCGGGCGCCGCGTCATCCAGCAGCACGAAGTCCTCGGCCGCCGCATCGCCCTGCCCGCCCGCCCGCAGCCCGCCGCGCAGGGCCTGGGAGTAAAGAAACTCGCCGGTACTGGGCTGCGCCACGCTGACGGCGATGTTGCGGTGGCGCGTGATCAGGCGCTGCCCGTATTCCAGCCAGCGCAGCTCCTCCACCGGCGACACCGACACGTGCGAATCCGAGCCGATGCCCCAATGCCCGCCCGCGTCCAGGTAGGCCCGCAGCGGAAACAAGCCGTCGCCCAGATTGGCTTCGGTGCTTGGACACAGCGCGACGGTGGCGCCACTGGCGGCAATGCCCTGCACTTCCGCATCGTCAACGTGGGTGGCGTGCACCAGGGTCCAGCGCGCGTCCACTGGGGCATTGTCCAGCAGCCATTCCACCGGCCTGGCGCCGCGCAGCGCCAGGCAATCCTGCACCTCGCCAATCTGCTCGGCGATGTGCAGGTGGATGGGCAGGTCCGCGCCGCCGATGGCCTGCAGCACTTCGTGCATGGCCGCAGCGGGCACCGCGCGCAGGCTGTGCAGGGCGACGCCCACCTTCAGCTGGGCGTGCTCGCGGGCGCGCAGCTGCTGCAGCAGCGAAAGATACTCGTCCACCGTGTGGCCAAAACGCCGCTGGCGCTCACCCAGCGGCCGGCCGTCGAAGCCGCCGCTGAGATAGAGCACCGGCAGCAAAGTTAGACGGATGCCGACGTCGCGCGCCGCGGCGATCAGCGCACCGGACATTTCGCCCGGATCATCGTAGCGGCGGCCATCGGGCTGGTGATGCAGGTAGTGGAACTCGCAGACGCTGGTATAGCCGGCCTCCAGCATCTCCACGTAGAGCTGGGCGGCGATGGCGTACTGGGCCTCGGGCGTGACCTTGCCGGCGAAGCGATACATCAGCTCACGCCAGGTCCAGAAGCTGTCCTCGGGGTGGCTCTGGCGTTCGGCCAAACCGGCCATGGCCCGCTGGAACGCGTGCGAATGCAGGTTGGGCAAACCGGCGAGGCGCCAGCGCGCTGCCGTGGCGCCCCCGTCCGCAACGCGGGACCCATGGCCAACGGCCCAGCCGGTGGCCAGGGAGGCTTCGTCGGTTCGCAGGGCGGGCATGGCCGCAGTTTCGCATGCGGCCGCGAGGCCCGCATACACTGTGGCCATGAGCGCTCTGTCAGGCATCAAGGTTCTGGAATTGTCGCGGGTCCTGGCCGGGCCCTGGTGCGCCATGGTGCTGGCCGACCTGGGCGCAGACGTGATCAAGCTCGAATCCTTCGACGGTGACGACACCCGCGGCCTGGGCCCGCCCTTCCTGCACGGCATGTCGGCCTACTTCGCCTGCTGCAACCGCAACAAGCGCTCGCTGGCCATCGACCTGCGCGCGCCGGCCGCGCGGCCGCTGCTGGAAGCGCTGGTGCGGCAGGCTGATGTGTTGGTGGAAAACTTCCGCACCGGCGGCGCCGAGCGCCTGGGCGTGGGCTACGCCGCCATGGCGGCGCTCAATCCCCGGCTGGTTTATTGCTCGATCTCGGGCTACGGCCGCGACGGCCCCGGTGCCGCCCGGCCCGGCTACGACTACGCCGTGCAGGCCGAAGCCGGAATGATGGCGATCACCGGACCCACCGACGGCGCGCCGCACAAAGTGGGCGTGGCGATGGCGGACCTGGCCACCGGGCAGAACGCCGCCACTGCCATCCTGGCCGCGCTGCTGCAGCGGCACGCCAGCGGCCAGGGCCAGCACATCGACCTCTCGCTGTTCGATACGCAGCTGTCGCTGTTGGCCAATGTCGGCAGCAGCGCGCTGTTCACCGGCGCGGACGCGGTGCGCCAGGGCAACGCGCACGCAAACATCGTTCCCTACGAAGCCTTCAGCGCCAGCGACGGCCAGTTCGTGCTCACGGTGGCCAGCGAGAAGCTCTGGAAGGACACCTGCGACGCGTTGGATCGCCGCGACTGGCTGGTGGACCCGCGCTATGCCAACAACGCCGCGCGCGTTCGCAACCGCGAGGCGCTGGGTGCCGAACTGCAGGCGCTGTTCCGCCGCGAAACCTGCGGCCACTGGCTGGCGCTGTTCGCCGCCGCTGGCGTGCCGGTAGCCGCCATCAACAGCGTGCGCCAGGCGCTGGACCACCCCGTCGCACAGGCGCGCGGCATGCGCATTGAAATCGACGGCGTGCCCATGCTGGGCAGTCCGCTGAAACTATCCGCATCCCCCACCGTGCTGGAACGCGCGCCGCCTTCGCTGGGCCAGCACAGCGACGAAATCGCCGCTGCGTTCGGCTTCGATCCCGGCGCCTTGCGTGCTGCCGGAGCTATCCGTTGATTGGCCGCCTGGCCCCGCCCTGGGATCGGATGCTGCTGGATGCGCGCTTGGCCACCCTGCGCGACGACCTGGGCGCCTATGGCGTCATCGAAGACGCGGCGCTGGCCTGGAAGGACGGCCTGATCACCTACGCCGGACCCCGCAGCGAACTGCCGGGCGAACCAACCGCGCTGGCGGCCCGGGTGGATTCGGCGAACCAGCGCTGGATCACGCCGGGCCTGGTGGATTGCCATACCCACCTGGTGTTCGCCGGCGACCGCGCGCAGGAGTTCGAACGCCGGCTGCAGGGCGCCAGCTACGAGCAGATTGCGCGCGAGGGCGGCGGCATCCTCTCCACCGTGCGCGCCACCCGCGCCGCCAGCGAGGACGAGCTGCTGGCCAAGTCGCTGCCGCGGGCGCGGGCGCTGCGCAGCGATGGCGTCACCACGGTGGAAATCAAATCCGGCTACGGCCTGGACCTGGCCACCGAACGCAAGATGCTGCGGGTGGCGCGCCAGCTGGGCGAGACCCTCGGCGTCACCGTGCGCACCACCTATCTGGCAGCGCACGCACTGCCGCCGGAGTTCGCTGGCCGGCCCGACGATTACCTGACGCAGGCCTGCGCCTGGCTGCATGAGCTCCACGGCGAAGGCTTGGTGGACGCGGTGGACGCCTTTTGCGAAGGCATCGGCTTCACGCCAGCACACACGCGGCGGATGTTCGAAGCCGCGCAGGCGCTGGGCCTGCCGGTGAAACTGCACGCCGACCAGCTGAGCAACCTGGGAGGCGCCGCATTGGCCGCGGAATTCTCGGCGCTGTCGGCCGACCACATCGAGTACAGCGAAGAACCGGCGGTGCTGGCCATGGCCAAGGCCGGCACCGTGGCCGTGCTGTTGCCTGGCGCCTTCCACGTGCTGCGCGAGACCCGGCCGCCGCCGGTGGCCCTGCTGCGCCAGCACGCGGTGCCAATAGCGGTGTCCACCGATCTCAATCCCGGCACGTCGCCGCTGCAGTCGCTGCGGCTGGCGATGAGCCTGGCCTGCACGCACTTCCAGCTCACTCCCGAGGAAGCCCTGCGCGGCGCCACTGTGAACGCGGCGCGCGCGCTGGGGCTGCAAGATCGCGGCCGGCTTCTGTCCGGCCTGCGCGCGGATTTCGTGCAGTGGAACATCGGACATCCCGCCGAACTGGCCTATTGGCTGGGCGGAGACGTGGCGCACTCGGTGGTGATCGGCGGGCGCCGCGTCAGCGACTGAGCGCGGCGTGTCCTGAAACGACGAAGCCCCGCCAGGGCGGGGCTTCCAGTTCGCAGCGCAAAGCGCAACGAAACTTACTTGGCGGCGGCTTTCTTGGCCGGGGCCTTCTTGGCCGGCGCCTTGGCAACCAGCGGCGCCTTCACGGTGGCAGCGGCCTTGCCAGCGGTTGGCGTCTTGCTGGTCTGCGCGCGCGCATTGCCGTGGCTGCCGGTGAAACGCTTGCCCTTGGCGGTCTTTTTGTCGCCCCTACCCATGCTGATTCCTTAAAAATGATGTTTGGTGAGGCGCATAGCCTACCACTGCGGGCAGGCCCGACCAAGCCGGGCGCGCTTTTTACTCAGTGTGAGTGGCCGAAAGAGAGCCGCAGGTTCACCAGATGGGCGACCGCGATCAGCACGCCACCGGCGGCCATGGCCATGGCATGGGGCACCACCGACGCGTGCAGCGGTGGATACAGCAGGGCGGTCCAGATCAGGGCCAGCCCCGGCGCCACCAGTAGCCACGCGTGGTAGGCGCGATGCCCGCGGTAGCCTAGATAAAGGCTGGTTATCGCCAGGACCGTCGCAAAACTGGCGAACACCAACTCCAGCCCGTGCCAGGCCACCAAGCCCAAGCCCAGCGCCGGCAGCAGCGCGAGCGCCACCGGGATCAGGGCGCAATGCAGCGCGCAAATGAACGCACCCACCGCGCCTAGGCGATCGGCCCAGCGCGGCAGGTGAAACTTTCGAGGCTTGACGATTGCGACCATGATTTTCGGGGGGGTTGCGCCTGCTTTGAAACAATATAACATTACAAGCTCAATTCAGCCATCGGACTATAGCTCAATGACCCCACGTCTTCGTCATGCCCCTCTGGCCGCGGCTATCCTCTTGGCCATCCCGACGCTGGCAATGGGCCAAGCCGCCTCGCCGGTGCCGGAGCACGAACACCAAACGACAAAGACCCTGGACGTTATCGAGGTCACCGCCTCGCCGCTGCGCAACGCCATCGACAACGTGGCCCGGCCGGTCACCGTGCTGGCCGGCGAGGCGCTGGAGGCCAACCGGGCTGGCACCTTGGGTGAAACCCTGGAGCGCCAGACCGGCGTGCAGTCGTCTTACTTCGGTGCCGGCGTCGGCCGGCCGATCATCCGCGGCCAGGACGGCGCGCGCGTACAGGTGGTGAACAACGGCACCGGCACCGGCGACGTATCCACCGTAAGCGTGGACCATGCGGTCACCATCGAGCCTTTCCTCGCCGACCAGATTGAAGTGCTCAAGGGCCCGGCCACCCTGCTTTACGGCAGTGGCGCCATCGGCGGCGTGGTGAACGTGGTGGACGGGCGCGTGCCCACCCAGCAGCTAGGTCGCACGGCATCGGGCCGGGCCGAACTTAGGCACGGTAGCGCAGCCGACGAGACCACCGGCATGGCGCGCTTCGACGCCGACGCCGGTGCGCTCACGCTGCATGCCGATGTTTTCCGTCGCGACAGCAACGACTACCGGATTCCCGGCTTCGCCTTCTCGCCGGCGCTGATCGCCGAGGAGCTGGCTGAGGGCGAGACACTGGACGAGTTCGCGCGCGACAAATTGCCCAACAGTTCGCTCACCACGCAGGGCGGCGGGCTGGGCGGCAGCTGGTTCGGGGAGAAGTCCTGGTTCGGCGCCAGCGCCGGCACCTACCGCACCGACTACGGCATCCCGCCCGGCGCCCATTCACACGAAGGGGCAGAAGAAGAGGAACCTGAGATCGTCCGCCTGGACATGCGCCAGGACCGCTTTGATTTCCGCGGTGGCGTGAAAGACATCGGGCCGCTTCAGGAAATCAACTATCGCGTGTCGCGCTCGCTGTACGAGCACACGGAGTTCGAAGGCGAGGAAGTCGGGACCGTATTCGACAACACTGGCACCGAAACCCGCATTGAGTTGGTGCAGAAGGAAATCTCCGGCTGGCGCGGCGCCTTTGGCCTGCAGTATGGCCACCGTGATTTCGAAGCCATCGGCGAAGAGGCCTTCGTGCCACCGTCCATCACCACGGACATGGGGCTGTTCGTGCTGCAGGAGCGCGACTTCGGCGACTTCAAGCTCGAGCTAGGCGCTCGCCACGACCGCGTGGAAGTGGACCCGGACACCGCCTCCAAGGTGAAGACCAATGCCACCAGCCTCGGAGCGGGCGGAATCTGGCGCTTCAGCGAAATAATGCACTTGAGCGTGAACGTGGACCGCGCCGAGCGCGCGCCGACCGCCGAAGAGCTGTTCTCGGACGGGCCGCATATCGCCACCGGCAGCTTCGAGATTGGTGACGCCAGCCTGGACAAGGAATCCGCCACGGCCGCCGAGTTGGGGCTGCACCTGCACCAGGGCCGCTTCGAGGGCAAGGTCTCGGTGTATCGCACCGACTACAGCGACTTCATTTACTTGCGCGACACCGGCGCCGAGCAGGACGACCTGCCGGTGCGCGCCTGGGTGCAGGGCGACGCCGAGTTCACCGGCTGGGAAGCCGAGGGCATCATGGATCTGTTCGAAAACCAGAGCGGGCTGTGGAGCGTGCGCCTGTTCGCTGACGGCGTGGACGCGGAGTTGGACGACGGCGGCAATCTGCCGCGGATCGTGCCTGGCCGCGTCGGCGGCAGCTTGAATTGGTCGCTGGGCAGCTGGCGCGCGCGCGTCGGCGCCACCCGCGTGGCCGACCAGGACGACGTGGCTGAACTGGAGACCGCGACCGACGGCTACACGCTGATGGACGCCGGCCTGGCCTATCACTGGGACATCGCCGGCGCCGGCTGGGAGGCGTTCTTCGAAGGCCGCAACCTCACCGATGAGGACGCCCGCGTACACAGCTCGTTCCTGAAGGATTTCGCGCCGCTGCCGGGGCGCAACCTGGCGGTGGGCGTGCGCGTGACGTTCTGACGCAAGCCGCGCACGGGCGGGGACTATTCGAAGTCCTCGCCTTCCTTGGTCTCTGGCGTTTCCGGGCGGGCGGCAGGATCCTCGGCCACCGGCTCGGGGGCTTGCGGCAGAGCGGCCTCTTCAACCGCCTGCTGCTCACTGGTGGCGGTGCCCAGGTGGAACGCCGCATAGCCGGGCAGGACGGCCTGGTTCTGCGCCATGCCGATCACGCGCCCTGCCACCGGCGAGCGGATGTAGCGCTCGACGTTGCGGACGGGATCGATCACCCGGCCCAGGCGCTCGCCGGCCTTCACCTGCTGGCCCAACACCACCTCGCTGATCAGCAGCCCGCCGGAGTTGGCGCGCACCCAGCGCGAGTCCAGGAACATGGGCGCCGGTTCCAGGGCCTGCAGCACCTCGGGGGCTGGTATCAGCAGCGCGCCCTCGGTTTCAGGCGCCTTGACCATTTCGAAGTGCAGCATCAGGCGCTCGATGGCCGCCACGGCTTCGGCGATCTCGGAGGGCTCCAGCCGGGCGGGCGCGCCGGCTTCGAAGGTGACCGCCGGGATGCCGACCGCAATGGCCGCGACGCGCAGCATGCCGCGCTCGCCGGGGCTGTGCAGCACCACCGTGGCGCCAAAACCGCGGGTGAACTCGAGCACGTCGGGGTTGGTCAGGTCGGCGCGCACCTGCGGCAGGTTGCTGCGGTCGAAGGAACCGGTGTGGAAATCCACCAGCATGTCGCAGTGGCTGACGACGTCCTGGAAGTAGGCGTTGGCGATGCGCGAGGCGATGCTGCCTTTGCGGCTCCCCGGAAAGTGCCGATTCAGGTCGCGGCGGTCCGGCAGGTAGCGGGTGCCGCGCGAGTAGCCAAAGACATTGACGATGGGGACGCCGATCACCGTGCCCGACAGCCGCGTGGGATCCACCGAGTGGGAAAGCCGCCGGACGATCTCCACGCCGTTGATTTCATCACCGTGGACGCCGGCCGTGAGGCACAGGACGGGCCCAGGCAGGGCGCCACGAGTAACGATCACCGGACTGGCGATTTCGCCGCTGCTGAGGCCGCCTGAAGGCCGCCAGTCGAGCTGCACGCGGGTACCTGGCACCACCAATCGGTCCAGGATGGACAGCGGCGTCACCAGGGCGGGCTGTGCCGGCAGCGGCAGGGCAATGCCTGGCGGCGCCGCGGTGGACGGCGCCAACTCGCTGCCGCCGGGCGGGTCCACCGGGTAGTCCTGGGCCGACAGGCCCGCACTTGCCGCCAGCAGCGCCAGGGCCAGGCCCTGGCGCCTCAGGCCGCCGAGCACGCCGCGCACAGGCCGTGCACTTCCAGGGTCTGGGCGCGCGGAGCAAAGCCCAAGGACTTGGCCTGGGCCTCGAGCAGGCGTGGAATGCGCTCATCTTCGAGTTCGATCGCCACTTGGCAGCCGTCGCAGATGAGAAACGGCACCGAATGGCGCTCGCTCGGGTGATGGCAGCCAACGAAGGCGTTCATGGATTCCAAGCGGTGGATGAAGCCCTGCTCCAGCAGGAACTCCAGCGCCCGGTAAACGGTGGGCGGCGCGCTGCTGCCGTTCTCACGCTTCATGGCGTCCAGCAGATCGTAGGCCTTCACCGGCTTGCCGGCGGCAGCGATGAGCCCCAGCACCTGCGCACGCAGCGGCGTGAGCCGGATGCTGCGCTCGCCACAGGCCTGCTCCACGGCCGCCAGGTAGCCGCGCGCGTCGTGCACATGGTGCTCGGGCTGGGTGCAGTCGTGGTCGTGTGCGTGGGCGCGCTTGGGCATGGGTCTAGGGTGAGCCTTGGCCGGGGCGAAATCAATTCACCGCTGCGACCAGCGGGGGCGCGGTTCAGCCAGCAATCTTTGCCAGCGCGGCATCGATGCGGACCAGTGCGGCACCCTGCCCCGCCAGAAAAACCGTGTAGTCGATCGATGGGCTCACCTGCGTCCCGGTGATCGCCACGCGCAGCGGCTGGGCGATCTTGCCCAGGCCCAGGCCCAGCGCCTCGCCGGTGGCCTGCAGCGCCCCGTGCACCGCCTCCAAGGTCCACGCGTCCAGCGCGGCCAACTGTTCACGCACGGCCACCGGCGGCGCGCGAGCGGCCGGCACCAGGTGCTTGGCCACCGCCGCCTCGTCGTAGTGCGTGAGCGGCAGGTACCACACGGCCGCGCGTTCGGCCATTTCCTTGAGGGTCTGCACGCGGTCGCGCAGGGCCACCACCACGTCCGCGGGGTCGGGCCCAGCCGCCAGGTCGAAACCCGCCGCCTGCAGCTGCGGCAGCAGATGCGCGGCCACGGCCGAAGGCTCGTCGGTCTTGAGGTAGTGCTGGTTGAGCCAGCCCAGCTTGGCCGGATCCAGGCGCGAGGCCTTCTGGTTCACGTCCTCGATGGCGAACAGCGATTTGAGCTCGTCGGTGCTGAAGATTTCCTGGTCGCCGTGCGACCAGCCCAGCCGCGCCAGGTAGGTCACCAGCGCGAGAGGCAGTTAGCCCTCTTCCTTGTACGACATCACGTTGGCGGCGCCGGAGCGCTTGGAGAGCTTGGCGCCTTCGGGGTCCAGGATCATCGGCATGTGCGCGAAGTGCGGCACGCTGGCGCCCAGGGCTTTGTAAATGTTGATCTGGCGCGGGGTGTTGTTGACGTGGTCGTCGCCGCGAATGACGTCGGTGATGCCCATGTCCAGGTCGTCCACCACCACCGCGAAGTTGTAGGTGGGGTAGCCATCGGAGCGGAAGATCACCAGGTCGTCGAGCTCGTCGTTGCTCCACTCGATGCGGCCCTTGATCTTGTCGTCAAACACCACGCTGCCGCCGATCGGATTCTTGAACCGGATCACCCGATTGGGATCGTCGCGATAGGGCGCGTTGAGATCGCGGTAGTGGCCGTTGTAGCGCGGCTTGAGCTGGGCGGCCATGGCGGTCTCGCGCATCGCCTCAAGCGCTTCGCGGGTTTCATACGCGTAGTACGCCGTGCCGGCCGCGACCATCTGCTCGGCCACTTCGCGATATCGGTCCAGGCGCGCGGTCTGGAAAATCGGGCCCTCGTCGTACTCCAGGCCCAGCCAGTCCATGGCTTCCAGGATGGCGTCGATGGCCGCCTGGGTGCTGCGCTCGCGGTCGGTGTCCTCCACCCGCAGGATGAACTGCCCGCCCCGGCGGCGCGCCTCCAGGTAGCAGTAAAGCGCCGTACGCGCGCCACCGATGTGCAGGAATCCGGTGGGACTGGGAGCGAAGCGGGTGCGGCAGGTCATCGGGACGGGCTCTGGTATCTGGCAAGTGGCGCATTTTACGCCAATTGCCCCCGCACCCCGTGCCGCCCCCTCAGCGCCCGCACCCTGTAGGAGGGACTTCAGTCCCGAAAGCTCTTGCCTGGGAAGCATCGGGACTGAAGTCCCTTCTACAAGATGGGGAGGGGGGATGGGGCTGCGGTAACATGCCAGCGGTCCTCACTTGCCTGGGTAACCGGATGTCCCGCGGCGCGCTGATGCGTTTACTGGCCCTGTTGATGCTGCCGCTATTGGCGGAAGCCGCGATCGGGCTGCCCGCTGCTCCGGCGCCCGCTGCCGAGCCGGCGCCCGTGGTGGCGGCGAATCTGCAGCGAGTGCTGTTGGTGACTTCGATGGGGGAGATCCTGGTCGAACTCGATGCCACCGCCGCACCCGCCACCGTCGCGAACTTCCTGGCCTACGCCCGCGAGGGCCACTACAACGGCACCGTGTTCCACCGCGTCATACCCGGGCTGCTGGTGCAGGCCGGCGCGTTCACGCCGGATCTGCAGCAAAAGCCCAGCCGTGTGCCGGTGGCCAGCGAAGCCGCCAATGGCCTGCTGAACACGCGTGGCACGCTGGCGGCAGCGCGCGACCGCGGCGTGGTGGATTCGGCCACGGCGCAGTTCTTCTTCAACCTGGTGGACAACCCCAAGCTCGACCGCAGCGCCGACGACAGCCCCTACACCGCCGGCTACACGGTGTTCGGGCGCGTGCTGCAGGGGCTTGAAGTGGTGGATCGCATCGCTGCCGTGCCCACCGGCGCGCAGGGGCCGTTCCCGGCGTGGGTGCCGGTGGTGCCGGTGGTGATCGAACGCGTGCAGCTACTGGATCCGGTGCCACCGTGACGGTGCTGTTCGTATCCGATCTTCATCTCGACGCGTCCAGGCCGGAAATCACCGCCTTGTTCCTGGCATTCCTGGCAGGAGAAGCACGCGGCGCCGGGGCGCTCTACATACTCGGCGATCTGTTCGAAGCCTGGGTCGGCGACGATGATCCCGGTGAGCCTGGTGCTTCGGTGTGCGCCGCACTGCACGCGCTTTCAGCCAGCGGCGTGCCGGTGTTCCTGATGCGCGGCAATCGCGATTTCCTCTACGGGCCAGCGATGTCCGAACGCTGCGGCGCACAACTGCTGCCCGATCCTTGCGTGCTGGACCTGCACGGCCAGCCAACGCTGCTGATGCACGGCGACCTGTTGTGCAGCGACGACATCGCCTACCAAGCCTTTCGCAAGCAGGTGCGCGATCCGGCGTGGCAAGCAAAGTTCCTGGCGCAGCCGCTGGCGGCCCGGCAAGCCTTCGCGGCGCAGGCGCGCGCGGCCAGCCAGCAGCACCAGGCCGGCGTGTCGGAAACCATCACCGATGTGGCGCTGGCCACGGTTGTAACAACGATGGCCGCACATGGCGTGGACCGGCTGATCCACGGCCACACCCATCGTCCCGCCATCCACGCGCTGGAGATCAACAGCCGGCCTGCCAAGCGCGTAGTGCTGGGCGACTGGTACCAGCAGGGTTCGGTACTGCGTGTGTCGGCCGACGGCCTCGAGTTGAGCGCGCTCTAATCTGCGCGCGCTCAGTCGGCCAGATGTCGCTTGGGTGCAAACCCACCCACCTCAAACTTGAACACCGGCACCAGATGGCCGCCGCGCGGCAGCTCGATGCGCACGCGCTGGACCTGCTGCATCTGCGCCAAGAAGCGGTCGCGATCAACGATGAACAGGGCCGGCCCGGTACCGGTATCGGCCGGGTCGCCGGCAAAGCGCTGCGGCTCGCCGTCGTCGAAGCGGATCTGCAGGGTGCACGGCGGGCCGCACTGCAGGCTGCGCTGCGCCAGCACCAGGTAGGCACTGTCGCCCCACTCCGGGTGCCGGCGCAGGATGAGCTGGGCATCGGGCAGCGGCGCCGTGGAACTTTCCGGATCGTCGCTGGGGTCCACTTCCACGCGGCTGTAGATCGCCGCCGTGTGCTGGATGCCGCCGGCCGCCGGGTTGGCCTGGTAGTCCCAGAGCGCGCGCAGGCGCCGGGTCTCGCGCATGGTCTCGGCCTGCTCGCGCACGGCGTCTAGCGTGGCGCGCGCGGTGTCGGCAGCGCGGGTTTCGCCGTGGCGCTGGCGCAGTTCGTCGGCGCGTGCTTCGGCGATTTCGAAGTCGCCGTCGGCGCGCGCGGCTTCATAGGCAGCCAGCAGCACCGCCGCTTTCTCTTCGTCCATCGCCGGATCCAGCGGCGCCGGCTGGCAGGCCGCGAGCAGCAGCAGGCCAACGGCCATGCATCGTTTCATCGCGCCGGCTCCATCGCTTCAAGCTCCGCCATCTCATAGCTGTCAAAGCCAGCCAGCAGGCGCGCCTCGCGGTTGAACGGCCCGCGCAGCGAGCCGCGCGCCACTTCGCGCACCAGCCGGATGAACTCGCGCGATGGCGCCAGCCCCTCGCGCTGGCAGCACCAGTGGTACCAGCGGGTGCCAGCGGCCACGTGCGCCACTTCCTCGTGCAGGATCACTTCCAGCAAGTCGGCCGATTCGCCATCGCCGCTGTGGCGCAGCCGGTCGATCATGCCCGGCGTCACGTCCAGGCCGCGCGCCTCCAGCACGCGCGGCACCAGGGCCATGCGCTGCAGGCAGCTGCCGGCGGTTTTCTCGGCCATTTCCCACAGGCCGTTGTGCGCCGGGAATTGGCCGTAGCTTGAACCCAGCGCCTGGAGCCGTGCTGCCAACATCGCGAAGTGGCGGGCCTCGTCGTCAGCCACCTGCACCCAGTCGGCGTAGTAGGCGGCGGGCAGGCCGCGGAAGCGATAGACCGCGTCCCACGCCAGGTTCACCGCATTGAACTCGATGTGCGCGACCGCGTGCAGGAATGCCGCCCTGCCCTCCTCGCGGCCCAAGCCGCGCTGCGCCAAATCGCGCGGCGGCACCAGCTCGGGCAGCGCCGGGCGGCCGGGCGCGCCGATGGGCTCAGGCGCGGGTGCGTCGTCGGGCACCGCCAACTCCCCGCGCGCGAATGCCGCCGCGGCGGTGCGCGTCAGCGCC
>JANORD010000313.1:0-1898 GCA_031415095.1 Lysobacteraceae bacterium | reverse complement strand
GGGCCAGAAGGGCATGCAGGCGGACGAAGTGCAGCCGATGTAATTGCGGCGCTCTCGCACCGCAAGATCAGCCCCGGTCGGCAACGACCGGGGCTTTTTTATGGGGCGCTGGCACGGGGGTAGGCGGTTTGGTTTGCACGGCCCGCGCGCTTGTCCTAGCCTATGCGCCCTTTTCCCGCCGTCGGGCTTCCCCGGCCGGCCAACCCACCAGGATCCCCATGCAGATCGCCGAGCGCACCGTCGCGTCTTTCCACTACACCCTCACCAACGACGCCGGCACGGTGATTGACTCCTCCAGCGGCGCCGAGCCGCTCACCTATCTGCACGGCGTGGGCAACATCGTCCCCGGGCTGGAGAAAGCGATGGAGGGTCGGGTGGTCGGCGACAAGTTCGACATCCGGGTTCCGGCCGAGGAAGGCTACGGCACGCCCAACGAGATGCTGGTGCAGGTGGTGCCGCGCGAAGCCTTCCAGGGCGTGGACGAGATCGAAGTAGGCATGCAGTTCCAGGCCCAGACCCCGCAAGGCGCCATCTCGGTGGTCATTGCCAAGATCGAAGACGGCCTGGTGACCGTGGATGGCAACCATCCGCTCGCCGGCCAGGCCTTGAATTTCGCGGTGGAAGTGGTGGACGTGCGCGAAGCCAGCCTGGAGGAAGTGGTTCACGGCCACGTCCACGGCGCCGGCGGCCACAACCACTGAACGCCGCCACTGCCCGCGGCCGGCTGCTGGCCTCCGACGAGGAGCTGCGCGCGCTGCTGGCCGGCGTGCGGCGCATCGCGGTGCTGGGCATCAAGACGGTATCCCAGCGCGGTCAGCCGGCCATCGAAGTACCGCGTTACCTCGATCGCGTCGGCCTTACGATCGTGCCGGTGCCGGTTTACTACCCTGAGGTGGAAACTATCCTGGGCCAAGCGGTATTCCGGCGAGTCGCCGATATCCCAGGCACCGTGGACCTATTGAACGTATTCCGACGTCCGCAGGACCTGCCGGCGCACCTCGACGACATCTTGGAGAAGCACCCCGGCGCGGTGTGGCTGCAGTCGGGCATCCGCCACGATGCGTTCGTCGAAGCCTTGCTCTCAGCCGGTATCGACGTGGTCCAGGACCGCTGCCTGATGGTGGAACACGCGCGCCTGCAAGAGGCCTGACACGCGTTCGCTTCAGTCGTCGTGCGGGCGGTGCGCCGGCAGGAAGGGCGCCAAGTGTTGGCGAACGATGCCTTCGGGCACCGATCCGGGATCGAGCACGCCGTATTCCGCTGGCCAGCTACCGTCGCTTGGCAACCTGAAGCTGCCCATCAGCATATCCACCAGCGGCAGGTGTATGGCGTAGTTGACATCCACGCTGCCCGGTTCCCGGGCGTGGTGCCAGTGGTGGTAACGCGGCAGCACCAGCACGTACTCCAGCCAGCCAAAGTTCAAGCCCAGGTTGGCGTGTGCCAGCACCGCCTGCAGTCCCACCAGGATCACGTAAGCATTGATCGCGGCGGGTGAGAAACCCAGCACCACCAGCGGCAGCAGCACTATCGAGCGGGTGAGCAGGATCTCGAGCAGGTGCATCCGCGACCCCGCGAGCCAGTCCATGTGGCGGCTGCTGTGATGGACGGCGTGGAAGCGCCAAAGAAACGGCAGCCGATGATAGGCACGGTGCAGGCTGGCCTGGGCCAGGTCCGCGCAAAGCACCGCCAGCGCGAACTGCAGCCACACCGGCATCGCGATGATGCCCGCCTTCAGCGCCGGGAACGCCGCCAGCGCCGCAATCTGGCTGGTCCAGGTGGTGATGGCTATGAGCATGAACTGGACCAGCACATGGCTGATGAAAAAGTACGCCACGTCGGTACGCCACTGCGGCCGCATCGGCGACTGCGGTATCCGCCCGAGCGCGCGCTCCAGCGGC
>JANORD010000312.1:0-12579 GCA_031415095.1 Lysobacteraceae bacterium | reverse complement strand
GCCCAGGCCCTGGCGCAGCTTCGCCACCAGCCCGAGCAGCTCGGCGCGCGCCTGCGGCTGGCCCAGCAGTTCGGTGTCGGCGCGGCGCACGCCGGCATCCAGCAGGGTGCGCACGTCCAGGCCGGTGCCGCTGTTGGCCTGGTCGGTGTTCTCGAACAGGGCCACCACGAAATCCTGCATCGCCTGCGCCCGCTCGGCTTCGCGGATGGCGCGCTGTGCCTGCCATGACACGAAGGCCAAGGCCAGCAGCAGCAGCGTGGTGACTGCGGTGCCGGTGGCGATGGCCAGCGCGTTGCGGCGCAGGAATTTCTGCCCGCGGTAGCCCAGGCTCTGCGGCCGCGCCAACACCGGCTCGCCATCCAGGTGGCGGCGCAGGTCCTGGGCCAGCGCCTCCACCGAAACGTAGCGGTTCTCCGGCGCCTTGGCCAAGGCCTTGAGCAGGATGTTGTCCAAATCCCCGGCCAGCTCGGCGCCCATCCGCCGCGCCTGCGGCAGGCCGGCGTCGCGCGCGCGCTTCTGCAGCGCCAGCGATGGCCGCACCGGCGCACCGGTGAGAATGGCCTCTTCCCAGGCGGCGTCGGTGGGCCGCGCGGCGTCATAGGGTTTGCGGCCCGTCAGCAGTTCGTACAGCACCACGCCCAGCGAATAGACGTCGGTCATGGTGGTGATCACGCCGTTGCGCAGCTGCTCGGGCGCGGCGTAGTGCAGGGTGAACGCGCGGGTGCCGGTGCCGGTGATCTCGGCGTGGCCGCTGGCCGATTCGTCCAGCAGCTTGGCGATGCCGAAATCCAGCAGGCACACCTCGCCGGCGGAGGTGACCATGATGTTGGAGGGCTTCAGGTCGCGGTGCACCACCAGGTTGGCGTGCGCGTGGCTCACCGCCGCGCACACCTGCAGGAACAGCGCCAGTCGCTCGCGCATCGGCAGGTTCAGCTGCTGCGCGTATTGGGTGATGGCCTCGCCCTGCACGTAGTCCAGCGCCAGGTAGGGTTGGCCGTCGCTGCTCACGCCGGCATCGAGCAACCGGGCGATGTGGGCGTGGCCCAGCCGCGCCAGGATCTGCCGCTCGCGGGTGAAGCGCGTGCGCAGGCCGGCGTCGCCCAGGCCCGGGCGCAGCAGTTTCAGCGCTACGCGGCGCTGGTACAGGCCGTCGGCGCGCACCGCCAGCCACACTTGCCCCATGCCGCCTTCGCCCAGCGGGCGCTCGAGTTTGTAGGGTCCGATGGACTGGCCGGCCTGGGGCGAGAATGCGGCGGCACTCACCACCGATTCGGCCAGGAAATCCGGGCGCTCGTCCTCTAGGGCCAGCATGCGCTGCAGCTCTTCGCCCAGTGCGGGGTCGTTCGCGCTTACTTCGGCCAAGCGCCGCCCGCGCACCGCAGGCTCCAGCTCGAGCAGTTCATCGAGTAGCGCAGACAGCGTGGCCCAGCGTTCGGTGTCCACGCGCGGGAGGCCAGCTCAGCCCTGCAGGGCGGCCAGCAGGAACATGCGCGCCTTCTGCCAGTCCCGGCGCACGCTGCGCTCGGAGCGCTTGAGCAGGCCGGCGATCTCGGTCTCCGACAGGCCGGCGAAGTAGCGCATCTCCACCACCTGGGCCAGGCGCGGGTCCAGGTCGTGCAGTTTGTTCAGGGCCACGTCCAGGCCCAGCATGTCCTCGTCCAGGCGCATGCCGCCGCCGGCGTCCTCGGGCAGGTCGGTGACGCGGTGCAGGTCGCCGCCGCGCTTCACCGCCATGCGCTGGCGGGCGTAATCCACCACCACGCTGCGCATGGCGCTGGCGGCATAGGCGAAGAAGTGCGCGCGGTCTTCGAACTCTGCCTCGGCGCGGCCCGCGAGCTTGAGGTAGGCCTCGTGCACCAGGGCGGTGGTGTCCAGGGTGTGGCCCTGCTGCTGGCCGCCCAGCTGGCGCCGGGCCATGCCGTGCAGCTCGCGGTAAAGCGTGGCCAGCACCCGATCGAGCGCCGACTTGTCGCCGCCGCGCGCGGCGCTGAGCCACTGGGTGATGTCCGCCGTCTCGTTCATGGGTCCCCGGGTCCCGTCTTCGCGGGATGGCGCCAATATAGCCCCATTGGGGGCCGGCGGGCCCGTCTGCAGCGTCGGTTCGCCCTGGTGGGCTGTGACGATTTGCCCTCGGGCGCGAATAACCTAGGTACGTACCCTGCTGTCCCGAGGTTTCCTTGAGCACCCGATCCGCCAGCGCATCCGTTTCCACGACCGAAGCCTTTGAAGCACGCCTGCTCGCGCATCGCGGCATCGTGGCCAAGGTGGCCGCCAGCTATGCCTGGACCCCGGAGGATCGCGCCGACCTGACGCAGGAGATCGCCCTGCAGCTATGGCGCGCCTGGCCTGCCTATGACCCGGCGCGGCCGTTCCCCACCTGGATGTACCGGGTGGCGCTGAATGTCGCCATCTCGCACCGGCGTCGCCAGGCGCAGCGCGAGGCGCACGAGTCCAGCGACGAAGGCCATGAGCAGATCGTCGGCGAGCGGGACGTGGATGCGGCAGTGCGCCAGCAGCGCGACCTGGTGCAGCGCGCGATGCGCTCGCTCGGTCGCCTGGACCGCGCCCTGCTGCTGCTTCACCTGGAAGGCTGCAGCCACCGCGAAGTGGGCGAGGTGCTGGGCCTTTCCGAAACCAACGCCGCGACCCGTCTGGGTCGTATCAGGCAACAGTTGCGCAACGTCGCGGGCGAGCACCCGCCGGAGGCAGTGGAACCATGATCGACATGCAGGATCTAGAGAAAGCCTGGAAAGACCTTGACCACCGGCTGACGCAGCAGGACGTCCGGCTGGAAGCGCTGCAGCGCGGCAGCCGGCTGCAGGCGGCACGCGCGCGCCTGCGCTGGGCCACCCTGGGCCAGGTGCCGCAGATCGTGATCGGCGCGCTGGTGGTGCTTTGGGCTGGCGGCTACTGGACGGCGCACTGGGGCGAGCCGCACCTGGTGGTGTACGGGCTGGCCATCCATCTCTATGGCATCGGCCTGCTGGGCTTTGCCATCGCGCAAGTAGTGCAGCTGGCGCGGATTGACTACCAGGCGCCGGTGATCGAGGTGCAGCGCGGGCTCAATTCATTGGCCAGGCTGCGCATACGCGCCGAGCGGACGCTCCTGCTGGCGGGTTTTCTTGCGTGGGTGCCAATGGTGCTGGTGGCCCTGCGCGCGGTGGGGATCGACCTGTGGCAGGTGCGCCCCGAGGCCGTGGCTTGGAACCTGGCGGCCAGCTTGGTCCTGATGGCGCTGGTGGGCTGGCTGAGCCTGCGCTTTCGCGCCGCCTTCGAGCGCGATGCGATGGGGCGGGGGCTGCGCGAGGCTACCGCGGAACTCGACGCGCTCGAGTCGGGCCGGGACTAAGCGGCCTCAGAACGGCATCTGTGTGGGCTCAACCTGCGACACGCCGTTGCTGTTGCGGCGAAACTCCGCGATGCCCTCGTAGATGCGCAGGCGCGAACGATTCATTGAGCCCAGCGGACGGTGCTCGGGCAGGGAGTGCCAAGGCGTGAAGGCGAGATTTTCCGCCAGTTCCACCCGGCCGGGAGCATCAATGTCCTGGCGCGGGATGCGGATGATGGCCACGCGCTGGAACGGCGCCGCCGCCTCATCCCAGTTCTTCACCGGATTCTCCAGGGGCATGGTGGCCGGGTCGGTCTGCAGCTGCACGGCAAATTCGTAGTAGACGTCGCCGGACGACACCTGGGATTTCATCGCCTCGCGCATGAAGTCCGGACCAGGCTTGGCCGGCGGCAGGTTGGCGGTGAGCGAGATCGGCAATGCGGAGAACTTGATGGCGCGGCCGCCCAACAAGTAGGGCGTCATGCTCCAGTAGCGTGCCTGCACGGGATTGTTGAGCTTTTGCGAGCGGATTTCAACGATGGCCGCGGTTTCCTCGGGACGCGTCTTGAAGAATTCCTCGAGCCGGCCGCGGCCCAGCGCTTCGTGCAGTTCGACATAGTCCGCCAGATTCTTTACGAAGAAGTTGGGGGAGTTAATCATGATGAAATCTTGCGTCTGGGCCTGCTTCTCGCTGGGAAGCAGCTTCTCGCCCTCCACGCCCAGCAGCTTTATCGCCATGCCGGCGGCCTGGGGTACGGTGTCGGGCTGCACCTCGACGTTGCCAGCTGAAAAGCGAATGAGCGCATCAAACGTGCGCGGCGCACTGAAGATGCCGTGGCGCAGCTCAGCGGGCAGGCCATCGAGAACGATGAACTGCGCGCTCACCAAGCCGTGCGCCTTGGGATGCGCGTCGCGCATCACCGGGGTTTGGCCGTCCGGAAATTGCGATCGCAGCCGCGCGATCGACGCGTCCAGGATGAGCTGGGTGTTCTTGGCCTCGTCGGGCTCGACTTGCTCTTGCTCCAGCGCCGACACGGGGGCCGCGGCCTTGGGTGAGGCGGCGGGCGCCTGAGCGGGCACCGCGGCGCCCGCCGGCGCGCCGTTGAAGGTGCCCGGGTTGCGCACGTGGAAGAAATCCGGGTCTTGCCAGGCCTCTACCGGGTTCTTCGGGCCGCCGAACGGCGCAATCTGGGCCGGGGCATCGGGCAGCGACTTCACGTATTCCACCAGTGCCCAGCGCTCGGCAACGCTCAGCGCCCGGCCGATGACGCCGTTGCCGAGAGGCCCTGACTCGAACGAGTGCCCGCTGTTGGAGTTGCCAATCAGCGCGGTGTCGAGCCGGAAGCTGCCGGACTTGCCGCTGGTATCGATGCCCACGTTCACCGGATCGAATTCGTCGCCAATTAGGAATGTCTTGGACCGCTCCGCGGCGGGCGAGAGCAGCTCATACAGATTGGGCACCGAGCCGTTGTGCAGGTAGGGCGGCGAGGTCCACATGCCCTCGATGGGCGCTGCCTTGTAGCCCAGCGCCGGGATGGGCGGCAGCGCCGCCGGGAAGGTCGGCTGGAAACCGTGCGCTTCAATCACTTCCTGATTGCTCAAGCCAAGCTTGGCCATGGCGGTGTCGTAAACGCCGCGCGACAGCGCCAGGAAAATAGCCGGCGCGGGCGCCAACAGCGCGCCGGTGGCGGGCGCTTCGAGCATTCCGCTCATGCTGCCGGTCATCATGCTGGGGCGTGCATCGAACTGCGGGCTGGAAAACTGCCCGGGATCGGTGCCGATGGTGCCGGCCGCGATGATCGCGTTCTCGATGAAGCGCTTTCCCTGCAGCTGGGGCTCGCTCCAGCGGTGCGGATAGCGCGAATGGCAGCTCGAGCAGTTCTCGGCGAACAGCGCCTTGCCCTGCGCCGCCTTGTCGCGATCAATCTTGCCCAGCACGTCCTCGGGCCACTGCGGCGGCGCAAGCCGGCGCAGCAGGTTCTCGATGGCGATCTGCCCCCGGATGTCGGCGGTGGATTCGAACAGGCCCTCGGCGCGGGTCTTCGAGGTGAGGTCCATGCGGACGAAAACCCCCAGCGATTCGCCAAGATTGCGCAGCAGCGGGTCGTTGAGCACGCCGCTCCACTGGGTCCAGTTGGACTGCGCCATGTTCCAGGCCAGCGATGGCTTGGCGGGCGCCAAGGGTGCTGACCAATTCTGCGGAATGCCGAGCCAGCGCGACACCACCTGGTTGTGGATCAGTCGCAGCGCGTCCATGCGGCCTGGACCCGCCGGGCTGGGCGTCAGCGCCAGGATCTCGTCATAGCCCTTCACTGCGAGTGCGTCTGCCTCCAGCCGCTTGCGCAGCGCCGCACGGCTGGCGCTGGCGTCGGCGCCAGCGCGCTGGGCCATGCGATCGAACCGCGCCGGATCGTTCACCGTCTCATCGAGCGCGTCCGACAACGCCGAGATGTAGCCCATGAAGTCGATTCGGTTGTTGTTGCCGCCGGAGACCTTGATGGAGGTGCCCCGATACTTGATCTCGTTGTCATGGCAGGCCGCGCAGGTGACGCCGACCCATTCGCCCTTGAACTGGCCGTCCGTCACCACCGTCTTGGCCAGCCCGATGGGCAGGCCATCGGGGTTGAATCTCGGATCAGCAGGGAAAGGGAACAGGCCGAAACGGCGGGAGTTGTCATCGGAGCGAAACAATTGTTGGCTGCCGGGGGCTTCCAGGTTCAGGAAGACGTCGTATGACAGAGCCGCGGACCCCTGCGACGTGAAGTAGTAGCGCAGCCGGTCTTCCGATGACCAACCCTGGTCCGGGAAAACCATGCGCCGCTCGGGCGTTTGGCCTTGCGCAAAAGATGGATTCACGCCGCCAAAAATGCCTCCAGCGCAGGCAAGTGTGAGCATCACGACAAGCAGTCTCTTCATGACGTCTCCATATTCGAACTTGAATGGACGAGCCTGCCCCGGCAGGGTTGCTTCCCGGCGCGTTGCTATTGAAAACAGCCGCGCGCAAACGGCTTGTTTCGACCTTAGCACGGGCCTTGGCGCAAAGGAACGCGCTCGCGTAGTGTGGGTGCGCGGGCGGGCGGGGCGCGATAGCGCAAGCTTGCGACGGGTTCAGGCAGGGGCAGATGCGGGATTTCATTTTTTTACTTTTCCTGGCCGGCGCATCGCCTGCTTTCGCAGACGATGCCCACGGCTGCGCGGATGCGTCATGCGACGCCGCCTGCCGGCGCAAGACCTGTCCCGTCGAGAGATCCGCACCCCAGGCACCGAACGGCGCGCCGACGGCCCGGCCCATGGAGCCGGCGGCGCCAGCGTCTGATGTTGGCTTCACGCCTGGTGAATCACCCGATAGTGCGTCTTCGCAGATTGACGCCATTGCCCGGGCGAACAGAGGTACGTCAGAAGGGAGCGGCGGGTCCAGAGCGCTCGACTCGCTGCGGAAGCAGGCAGATCGGCTGGAGGAACGCAGCGGCTTGAAGATCAACGCGGCCTACACCATGCCCTTCCACCAGGCCAGCGGCGGGCCGGGTGATCGCTACGGCGGTGCGGGCGATTTCGACCTGCTGTCGGAGTGGACCTTCATCGGGCGCGGCACCGAGAACGTCGGCCAGCTCATCATCACCGGCGAGTATCGCTTTAGGATTGGTTCGCAGCCGCCGGCGGCCCTGCGCCCAGTGATCGGAAGCCTGATCAGCACGGCCACGGGCTTCAACGATCGCGGCTTGGTGCTTGTGAACGCTTACTGGATGCAGCGCTACCTTGGCGGCCGCTTCCGCACGCTGGTTGGCCGTGGTGATGCCGGCTTCTTCATCGGTACGCACTGGCTGCAAAGCGTCGATGTGTCTTTCATGAACCGGCATTTCTCTGGCCACCCGACCATGCCGTCGCCGGGCAACGGGATGATGGTCGGCTTCTCGGTGCATCCCAACGACTTCGTCTACGCTACCTTTGGCGCCAGCGATGCGTATGGCGACACCGAGACCATCGACGCTGGATCTTTTTTCCGCGACGGTGACCGTTTCACTTTTGGTGAACTTGGAATCATGCCAACGTTCGAGTCGTTCGGCCGTGGGCGCTACTCCATCGGCTACTGGCACATGGACGAACGGACCCGGTTCAGTCTCCCCTCGGACCAGGGCTACACCCTGAGCTTGAACCAGCGGCCCAACGACCGCCTCACGCTCTTTGCACGGCTGGCGTTCGCCGACGCCACGTTCAACGCGCCGGGCACTGACATCCGGCGGCTGCTGCAAGGCGGGTTCGGGCTGCGTGGCATGTTCTCTAATCCCGATGACATGCTCGGTCTTGCCTATTCCATCGCCACGCCGCGGCCCGAAGGTTTGCGCGAGGAGCGGGTGCTGGAGGGGTTCTATCGCTGGCAGGCGACTCGGCATACGCAGCTCTCGGCCGGTGCGCAGGCGATTTTCGATCCGGGTCGTGCGCCCAAGGCTGGCACAGTGGGCGTGTTCTATTTGCGTCTTCGGACTACCTTCTGAGCGAGACGCGCCGCGCTCTGCGCGTATCAACGCTGGCAGCCCGGGCACCAGGCCGTGGCGCGGTTGCCCATGCGGCTGTCGCGGATGCGACGGCCGCAGGTCTTGCAGGCTTCGCCTTCGCGGCCGTAGACAAAAAGTTCCTGTTCGAAGTAACCCGGTGCGCCGTCGGCGTTCAGGAAATCGCGCAGCGTGGTGCCGCCGCGGGCGATGGCGTGGGCAAGAATGGCTTTCACCGCGTCGGCCAGGCGGCCGTAGCGCTCGCGACTCACCGCTCCGGCGGCCCGGCCCGGGGCGATGCCGGCGCGGAACAGGCTTTCGGCGGCGTAGATGTTGCCCACGCCCACCACCACGGCCTGGTCCATCAGGAAGGCCTTGATCGGCGCCTTGCGGCCGCGGCTGCGTTCGAACAGAGTGTCGCCGCTGAAGTCGTCCGTCAGCGGCTCGGGGCCGAGCTGGCGCAGCAGGGCGTGCTGCTCGCCCGTGGGCTGCCAGAGCAGGCAGCCAAAGCGGCGCGGATCGGTGAAGCGCAGCACGCGGCCTGAATCCAGCGCCAGGTCCACGTGGTCGTGGGTTTGCACCGGCGTGGCGGCGGGCAGCACGCGCAGCGTGCCGGACATGCCCAGGTGCAGCAGGGCGCTGCCGGGCGCGGTGTCGAGCAGCAGGTATTTCGCGCGGCGGCGGATGCCCAGCACCTGCTGCCCCGGAAGTTCACGGGCAATCTCGGGCGGAATCGGCCAGCGCAAGTCCGGCCGCCGCAGCACCACGCCGGTGATGCGCCGGCCTTCCAGATGCGGCGCCAGGCCCCGGCAGGTGGTCTCGACTTCGGGCAGTTCAGGCATGCGCCATTGTGGGCCAGGCGCTTTGCCGGCGGCCAGCGGCGCTGCGTTCGAATTGCCGCGCCCCGGCGTGGAGGCTAGCCTAGGCCCATGCGCCCATCCCCCCGCGTTGCCTCCTTCCCCGTGCTGGCCACTTGCCTGCTGGCCGGGATACTTTTCGCGCCCGTGCAGGCCTTGGCGGCTCCGGCCGGCCCGCTGGCGCGATTGGGTGCAGTGACTACCGGCAAACTGGACAGCGCCGCTCCTACGGCCGAACAAGCCACCGCAGAGGCCCTGGCGCTGGCGGCGACGGCAGACCTGGAGACGCAGGCGCTGGCCACGCGGCTGCAGGACCTGCATGCGGAGGCGGCCAACGCGCCCAAGCGCAGCGCAGAGTTCGAGGCCCAGCTGGCGGTGGATCGCGGCCAGTCCCTGCGGCAATGGCAGACGCAGCTGCCCGCCAGCGCTGACGTGGACACGCTCGAGGCGCTGCTGGAGCAGGAGCGCCTGGCTGCCGAGCAGCTGCGCGCGCAGATCGATTCGCTAACCGCGCAGCTGGCGCAGAGCCTGGCGGTGCCCAGCCGCAATGCGCCGCAGACCGCCGAACTGCAGCGGCGCATCGAAGATCTTTCCACGCCCGTGGTGGCTGGACGCGATGAGCCGGCGGCGCTTACCGACGCCCGCCGGCTGCGCAACGCGGCCGAGCGACGCCAGTTCAAGGCGGAGCTGAGCTTGCAGCAGGCCCAGCAGGATCAGGCGGGTGCTCGCCAGCGGCTGCAGGAATTGGAGCTGCGCGCGCTGCGTCATCGCTTGGCCCTGCGCCAGCCGCGCTTGGCTTTCCTGCAGCAGCGCATTGCCGACCTGGGCCGTACTGAGCTCGACACGCTGGCCGCTGCATTGGCCAAGCAGGCCGCCGCCTACGAAGGCGTCGATCCGGTACTGGCCGAGGCCGCTGCGACCAACAGTGGACTGGGCAAGGAGCTCACCCAGAGCAACGAACGGCTGGCCAGCCGCCGCCGCGCGCTGGCCAACGAGGAAGCGGCGCTGACGCGCGACCTGGCCGGCCTGCGCGACAGCCGGACGCGGCTGGAGCTGGGCGGACGCAGCGAGGAGGTAGGCATTTGGCTTTGGGCCGAACTGCGTCGCCTGGAAACCGTGAACGAACTGCGCAAGCGCCTCGCGGACGTCCAGACCACGCTGGCGGAACTGCGGCTGCGGCTGATCGGCTTGGCCGAGAACCAGCGCAAGCTCGACGACTTGGCCGAGGCTGCCGTGGCCCTGCGTGAACAGGCCATCGGTGCCGATGACGACCAAGCGCAGACCAAGCCGCAGAATGCGGCCGCGCTGGAGGCTCTGCTGCAGGAGCGCATCGACCTGATGGCGCGCCTGGAGCCGATGCTGTGGCGCCGGGTTGCCGTGCTTGAACAAACCGAGCGAACGCTGCAGTCGCGCATCAGCGCCACCGCGGAGTTGCGGCAAATACTGGACCGTCACCTGCTCTGGATACGCAGCCACCCGCCGGTGGGCCCGGACTGGTTGGCGCAGGTGCCGGCCGGTTTCTATGACCTGCTCAAACCCGCGCGCTTCGTCACCACCGCGGATCTGGTGCGGCGCTCGTTTGCCCAGCGGCCCTGGGCGTATCTGGGCAGCGCGCTGCTGATAGGTGGCCTGCTGCTGCTGCAGCGGCGGGCACGGCCGCGGATTGCGCAACTCTCCCAAGCCATCCGCCATGTCCGCACCGACCGCTACGCCTACACCCTGCAGTGCCTGGCCTGGACCTTCGTGGCTGCGCTGCCGTGGGCGGTGGCGCTGCAGCTCCTGGGCGGACTGCTGCAGGGCGTGGGCACGGCCGGAAAATTCAGCGACTCCCTCGGCCGCGCGCTGGCCGCACTGGCGCTGCCGTTCTTCACTTTCATTTTCCTGCGCTGGCTGGTGCGTGAGCGCGGCCTGGCACATGCGCATTTGCGCTGGACCAAGCCGCGCCGGGAAAGCATTGCCAAGTGGCTGCCGTGGATGTTGGCGGTATTCATGCCGCTGTACTTCGTGGTGGCGTTGGCCTTCGTGCGTAACCAGGACTTGGCTATCTCAGTCACGGCACGCCTGGCCCTGGTGCTGATGGCGCTGCTGTCGGCCTGGGCGCTGTGGGACGTGCTGGGCGCCGGCCGGCTGTGGCAAACCCGCGGCGTGGACGCGGAGCCCTCGCGCCTGCGCCGTGCGCTGCGCGTGCTGCTGCCGCTGGGCCTGCTGGGCGTGGCGGCACTGGCCTTGTCGGGCTACGTCTATTCCTCCGCCATCGTGATCAGTTCGGGCCTGTCCAGCGTGGGAATGCTCACGGCAGTGGCCTTGGTGGTCGGCCTGCTTGCGCGCTGGTTCCTGCTGGGCGAGCGCCGCCTGGCCCTGCGCCGGCTGCAGCAGCGCCGTGAGGCCGAGGCCGCCGACGCCGGCATGGAGGAAGAGGGCGGCGAAGCGCTGCCGCAGGAATCGACCGAAGAAATAACCCTGGAGAGAATAAGCACCCAAAACCGCAGCCTGCTGCGGGCAATCAAGCTCACCCTGCTGTTCCTGGGCCTGGCGTGGGTGTGGGCAGACGTGCTGCCCGCGTTCGCACGTTTCGACGAAATCCATCTGTGGAGCATCACCGAGACCGCACTGGACGGCAGCAAGTCGCTGGTGCCGGTGACGCTGATGTCGGCGCTGCTGGGCTTGCTGACGCTGGCATTGACCGTGGTGGCGGCGCGCAACCTGCCGGGCCTGATTGAAATCGGCCTGCTGTCGCGCGTTAGCATCGACGCCGCCTCGCGCTATGCCATCACCAGCGTGTCGCGCTACGCCATCGTGCTGGTGGGCGTGGTGGTGGGCGTGGGCCTGCTGGGCACGCGCTGGTCGCAGCTGCAGTGGATGGCGGCGGCGCTCACCTTGGGCTTGGGCTTCGGCCTGCAGGAGATCTTCGCCAACTTCGTCTCAGGCCTGATCCTGCTGTTCGAGCGACCGTTCCGGGTGGGTGACGTGATCACGGTGAATGGCCTGGACGGCACCGTCACCCGCATCCGCACCCGCGCCACCACCATCCTGGATTTCGACAACAAGGAAATCGTGGTGCCCAACAAGGCCTTCATCACCGGCCAATTGGTGAACTGGACGCTCACCGACGAAGTCACCCGCGTCACCATCAAGCTGGGGGTGGACTTCGGCACCAATCCGGCGCTGGTGCACCGGCTGATGCAGCAGGCCGCGGCGGAAAATCCGCGCGTGCTGTCCGATCGCCCGCCCACCAGTTGGCTGCTGAATTTTGGCGCCAGCACGATGGAGTTCGAGCTGCGCATTTTCGTGGGCACCATGAACGACCGCTTGGCAGTGCGCAACGAGATCAACACGCGGCTGATCGAGCTGTTTGAAGAACACGGCATCGCGTTTGCCTATCCGCAGCTGGACGTACACGTGAAGCACTTGCCGGAGCCGCCTGCCGCCGCGCCAACGCGAGCGTGAGGCGCCTGTCTCAGCGATCTTCGAACCGGGCGGTGAAATCCAGGAACTGCTCGGGGCTGGTGCGGATGGCGGCGCCGGTGGGGCAGGCCCGGACGCAG
The DNA here is from genome assembly GCA_031415095.1 of Lysobacteraceae bacterium. Taxonomy (GTDB): domain Bacteria; phylum Pseudomonadota; class Gammaproteobacteria; order Xanthomonadales; family Xanthomonadaceae; genus Arenimonas. Next base: position 359 of record JANORD010000312.1, on the reverse strand, counting down.
GCCGGCCCCGCCGCGATGCCTTTGCACATGTCGCACTTCACCGCGATCTTCTTGGTCTTGGGATCGCCGGCCATCGAGGCTTCCTCGCCCGGCTCCTGGCCCAGCCCCAGCAGCAGCCATGACAGCAGCCCGGGCTTGCGCCACTGCGGGTTGATCGGTGCCATCCGTATTACGCCATAGGGGCAGTTGCGCTCGCAGTTGCCGCAGCCAATGCAGCTGTCGCTGATGAACACCTCGCCGGCCGCCGAGCGGTGGATGGCGTCGGGTGGACAGTCCTTCATGCAGTGCGGGTGCTCGCAGTGCCGGCACGAGGTGGGCACGTGGATCTGCGCAAACGTCGGCCCGGCCTCGCGATCGAG
>JANORD010000311.1:0-5943 GCA_031415095.1 Lysobacteraceae bacterium | reverse complement strand
CACGCTGTCGATCGCGCTTGCCGTGTTCTTTTTCCTGGGCGAGCCCGGCGACTTCGATGCCAGTGCAAAGATGGTGGCGATCAGGCAGGCGTTCGACGTCTCGCTTTGGCTGTTCCTGCCCTTGGTGCTGGTGATTGCGCTGGCGTTATTCCGTTGTCCGCCCTTTACCGCTATTTTCCTCGGTTCCATCGCTGGTGGCCTGCTGGCCGTGGTGATGGCACCCGAGCGCGTGATCACGTTTGCCAACGCCGGCGCCGATGTTCCCGCCTGGCTCGCGCTCATCAAGGGCGTTTGGCTCGCACTGGCCAGCGGTTACACCTCCACTTCGGGCTTCGCGCCGATGGACATGCTGGCCACCCGCGGCGGCATGGACAGCATGCTCAACACCATCTGGCTGGTGGTCACCGCGCTGGCTTTCGGCGGCGTGGTGGAGAAGGTGGGCGTGCTCGACCGGCTGATCACCCCCATCATCAACAGGGCCAAGTCCGACGGGTCGCTGGTGGCGGCGTTGTCCTCATCCATCGTGGCCACCAATGTCATCACTGCCGATCAGTACATCGCCATCGTGTTGCCCGGACGGATGTTCAAGTCCAGTTTCGCCAAGCGCGGCCTGGCGCCGGTGGTGCTGTCGCGGGCGGTGGGTGACACGGCCACGCCCACCTCGGCATTGATCCCCTGGAACAGCTGCGGAGCCTACATGGCCGCCACCTTGGGCGTTGCCACGTGGAGCTATGCGCCCTACGCGATCTTCAGCTACGTCAGTCCGCTGCTGGCGATTGCTCTGGCCTACTTGGGTTTCCGGATGTTCAAGCTGCCTGGGGGTGACGAGACCGGGCGGACGGCCAAGCCGGTGCCCGGGCCGGCGTCATGAGCGCTGCCGTGTCAGGCCTGAAGCGCACTCTGGCTTACCTCGTTGATCTATGACACTGTCACCGGGTTCCTAGAGCCGGTCCGATCCTGAGGAGTTACCGATGTATTCAAGGCTTCATGTCGAGGACGAAGGCGACTTCCTGCAGGTTTCCACCGGCAGCCTGCCGGACCCGACTCTTGTCAGCGCTGCGGTAGCCGAGGCCTATGCTCTTTACGGCAACAACAACGGTGGCTTGGTGGCAGATTACATTCCGGCCCTCGCCCGGGTTTCACCGGAGCTGTTCGGCATTTCGGTGGTCGGGGTGGGTGGCGCGGATTTCGGCGTGGGCGACTGCGACCACCATTTTTCGATACAGAGTATTTCCAAGCCGTTCGTCTTCGCCCTGGTGTGCCAGGCGATAGGCGCCGAGGTGGCGCGCACGCGGATCGGGGTCAATGCGACCGGCTTGCCCTTCAACTCCGTGATGGCGATCGAGCTCAATGGCGACCGCACCATGAACCCGATGGTCAACGCGGGCGCAATCGCGACCACGAGTTGCGTTCCTGGCGCCACGGCGGAAGAAAAGTTCCGGTTCATCCAGGAAGGCCTGTCGCGTTTCGCCGGCCGGCGGCTCGAGGTGGATGAGGAGGTGTATGAATCCGAGGCTGCCACCAACCTGCGCAACCGGGGCATCGCCAAGCTGCTTGAAGGCTATGGGTGCATGCACTGGGATGCCCTGGAAGCCACCGACATCTATACCCGACAATGCTCCCTCAACGTGACGGCGAAGGACCTGGCCGTGATGGGCGCCACCCTCGCCGACGGCGGCATAAATCCCATCACGCTTGAACGTGTTATCGATGCGCGGCATTGCCGGCGCGTGCTGGCGGCACTGGCAACGGCCGGCCTGTACGAACTGTCTGGCGACTGGCTGTTCGAGGTCGGCTTGCCGGGCAAGAGCGGAGTGAGCGGCGGCATCGTCACCATCGCCCCCGGCAAGGGCGCCGTCGGCGTTTTTGCACCGCGCCTGGATGAAGCCGGCAACAGCATCAAGGGCCAGTTGGTCTCGAAGTTTCTTTCGGAACGGCTGGGCCTCAACCTTTTCGCGTCGCAGCCCGTACCAACCCTTTGATTTCCGCTGATGGCTTTAGGAGCGAAGATGAGCGCTAGCACAGATGAAGTGAAACAGTCCTGGTTCCCCATGGTCATCATCGCCATGGGCCAGGCCCAGATGTCGCTCAATATCAACGCCCTGCCGGTTTCCATTAGCGGAATCGTTGCCGAGTTCAACGTCGCCCCGACCACGATCGGCACGGCGATCGTCGCCTATTCGCTCGGCGTGGCCGGGTTCATCATGCTGGGCGCCAAGCTCGGGCAGATGTTCGGTTCTTTGAAGGTGTTCCGTGCCGCGACCATCCTGACCCTGATCGGCGTGAGCATCGTGACCTTCAGTCCCAGCGCGCTCTGGCTGATTCTGGGCCAGTTGATTTGCGGCCTGGCCGCTGCGGTCATCGTGCCAACGCTGGTGGTGTTGATCGCCAATAACTACAAGGGCAAACAACAGGCCACTGCACTGGGGATGCTGGGCTCGGTCCAGGCGGCGGCGTCCGTGACGGCTTTCTTCATGGCTGGCGTGATCGGCGACTGGCTGGGATGGCGCTACGCCTTTGGGTTGGTGATCCCGTGGACTTTCGCCGTATTTCTGATGTCCAGCAAGCTCAAGCCGGTGGCACCGCTTCCGGGCACGAAGATCGACGTGGTGGGCGTTCTGCTGGCGGCGACCGCCATCATTTTGGTCAGCTTCGGTTTCAATAACCTCAATCGCTGGGGTCTGCTGACTGCGGGTCCCAATGCACCGTTCGATATCTTCGGCCTGTCGCCTGCGACGCTGATGATCATTGTTGGCGTGATCGGTCTTCAGCTGTTCCTGGCCTGGACACAGAAGCGGGAAGCCGCGAAGCTTACGCCGCTTCTGTCGCTGGAAGTGCTGGAGTCCCGTCAGGAACGAGGGGCGGCCTTTGCCATGGCGATGATCGTCGTGCTCGGCAATGCAATGACGTTCCTGGCTCCTCTCTATATCCAGATGGTGCAGGGCCGGTCGAGTTTTGATACCGCGGTGGCGATGATTCCCTACCAACTCGCGGTTTTCACGGCTGCGATGGTGGTCGTGCGCTTCTACCAGACGTATAACCCCCGGCAGATTGCGCGCAGCGCCTTTACGCTCGTTGCGGCAGGCATGGCTTTGCTGTCCTTTGCGATGTTCAACGAGTGGTCCAATCTGCTGGTGGTTGCGGGGCTGATCATGGTCGGCATAGGCCAGGGTGCGCTCGTCACGCTGCTGTTCAACGTGCTGGTCACCTCGTCCCCCACCGAACGCGCCGGCGATGTCGGGGCGCTGCGCGGCACCGTCAACAACCTCTCTGCGGGTGTCGGTACCGCGATCGCAGGCGCCCTGGTCGTGGGAATCATGTCCGCGAACATCAATCGTGCAGTGGTGGACCATCCGGAGCTTCCGCCAAGCTTGGTGGCCCAGGTGGACATGAACAGCCTGACGTTCATCAGCAATGACCGCCTAGTGGCTTCGATGGCCGGGACAACGGCGACCCCCGAACAGGTGGCAGCGGCGACTCAGGTCAATGCCGATGCACGCCTGGGGGCGCTCAAGCTCACTTTCTGGCTGCTCAGCCTGCTGGCACTGCTGATGATCGTGCCGGCACGCATGCTGCCTGGCTATCGGCCGGGTGAGCTGCCGCCGGGTCCGCAGCCCCAGGGGAAGCCGTCCTGACGTCACTCTGCTGAATCCAGTCGCGGTGCGTCATTCCAGCGCACCGCGGCTGGCTCGGTAGCGGAGTGCATCCTATCCGGAACTTTGCTCGAGGCGGGGGCTATGTCGAGGCGCTGCATGCTGAATCGCAAATTTTCCGTCGCATCGCTTTGCCTTGCGCTCGCTATTGCCTTGGGCAGTCCGGCGGCGGCTCAGTCGGCTGCTGATGCCGCACAGCCAAAGTCCGAGTTCGCAATCTATTCTGACCTGCACCCGTACCTGAGTGACGAGTTTTCTGCCGGCGAAGGCAGCGAGAGCGGTATTGACGAGTTGGCGCGGCTCCAAGAGCCGGAAACGCCGATCTATGGGTCCGCCGACTACTCTGGTCCGTCAAGCTGGGCGCGCGGAAAGTTGGACGCCCTGCATCGGGATACCGGCCTGCGGCTGGGTTTCGCGGCCACGGCGCTGGGCCTGTGGGCGAATGGCGCGGACGATCCGAACGGGGCCGCGTACGACGTGGACTTCATGTCCTCCTGGACGCTGGTGGGGCGCGGTACGGCGGACACCGGCGTGCTGGTCGTCACCGGAGAGTATCGTTCAGAGATCGGAAGCGATCCTGCCTCCGCGGTCGGCCCGCAGCTTGGCACGCTGATCAATACAACCAACGCATTCAACGACCGTGGCTGGGTCGTGCGTGATGCTTACTGGCTGCAGCGCTTCAACGAAGGCAAGGTGCGGGTGCTCATCGGGCGGGCCGACACTAGCGATTTCGTTGGCCAGCAGCCCATGCAGAACGTCAATGCATTTTTCGTCAATCGCCACGTTTCGGGCAATGCAACCGTGCCGTCGCCGGGCCACGGACCGACCGTCGGGGTTTCCTATCGACCAGGTGACGAGTTCTATGTGACGGGTGGGGTTGCCAACGCCTACAACGCCACGACGGAGTCTGAGTTTGATTCCATCAGCGATGGCGATTTTTTCTACAGTGCCGAGATGGGCTGGACGCCGGAGCTTGAGGGCAGGGGTCGAGGCAGGTACTCGGTCATGGTGTGGCGCATTGATGAGCGCCGGGAGAACGGCTTCAACAGCCCGTCGGACGATGGCGTGACGCTCGTTGCCGGCCAGCAGTTGAGCGACCGGTTCCAGGTCTGGGGCCGGTATTCGTACGCGAACGGCGGGACCACGAACATTCGCACCCTCGCGCAGGCGGGCCTCGGCTACAGCGGCCTGTTCGGTAGTCCGAGCAACATGACCGGAGTGACCGTGTCGCTTGCGGAGCCGCGCTCGGGGGCTTCCCGCGACGAGACAATCATCGAAGCGTTCCAGCGGCTGCAGGTGGCGCGTTTTACCCAGTTGAGCGCTGGCCTTCAGGTGGTATTCGACCCGGGCAACAATCCGGCCGAGAACCAGGCCGAACTGTTCTTCATCCGGATGCGCCACGCGTTCTGATCGGTAGCCGAGTTCTGCCCGCCGCCGCAGGCTTACGGCGACTCGACGAGGGCAAAGTCGCGGGCCCGTGGTTCGGCTAGACTTCGGCCAGAAGCCCCCGGCCCACGGGGCTGCCCGGAGCAAGCCAATGAACGAACACTGCAGTCGTTACCCCGCGGCCTGGCTGCTGGCGCTGGCGGTTTTTGCCGGCGGTGCGCCGGCATACGCTGCCATGGGCACGCCTGAAGAGCTGGCCCAGGTGCGGGTCCAGCTGCAGGAGGCCGTCAACGCCCTTGACGCAGCGCGCACCGCCCTAGCCAGCGGCGAGGCCAAGCTCGCGGCCGCGCGTACCAACCTCGAGAAAGCCGATGCCGACCGTACCGGCGCCGACGAACAGCTGGCCCGCACCGAAGCGCAGGCCGCCAGGGGCAGCGTCACTCGCCAGCAGGTTGACGCCGATCGTGCGCTGGCCCAGCGCGCCACCGATGCCGTGAACGCGGTGCGGATCGAAATCGCCCAGGCACAGGCCGACGTCACCAGCAGCCAGGCCAGCGTGATGGCCGCCAAGACCGCCGTGGACACCGCCGCCGCCAGTGCCGCTGCCTATCTGGGCGAGGCGCCCGCCAACTGAGCCTTCGCCCAGGCAAAAAAACCCCAACCGAGAACGGTTGGGGTTTCTTTTTTTGGTGGAGGTGGGGGGAGTTGAACCCCCGTCCGAGAGCACTCCATCTCCGGTACTACATGCTTAGCTCGTTGTTGATTCTCGTACGACGGCAACACAACGTGCGAGGCACACCGTCGTCCACACCCGCTAAGTTCACTGCTGGTTGGCGGGTCGCCGCCGGCAGCTGTTCCGTGATAATGACCCTACATCCACGAGCACGGGCACAAGTGGGTTCGG
>JANORD010000310.1:0-1789 GCA_031415095.1 Lysobacteraceae bacterium | reverse complement strand
AAGCCGAACACGGCCATTCCGCAAGCTTGGTACAACCAGCAGGCGGGCATCCGCAAGATCGCCACCGAGACCGGCGCCGGGCAATGGGGGTCGTCGCTGGCATTTGCCGGCGCGCTGTTCGGGATCGAGGTCACGGTGTTCAGGTGCGGGTGTCGTATGACCAGAAGCCGTACCGGCGGGCGCTGATGGAAACCTATGGCGCACGGTGCATTGCGTCGCCATCCAACGAAACCAACTCCGGCCGCGCCATCCTGGCCAAGGACGCGAATCATCCAGGCTCGCTCGGCATCGCCATTTCCGAAGCGGTGGAAGTAGCCGCCACCAACGACGACACCAAGTACGCGCTCGGCTCGGTGCTGAACCACGTGCTGATGCACCAGACCATCATCGGCCAAGAGGCGATGCTGCAGCTCGAAATGGCGGGTGACGACCCGGACGTGATCGTCGGCTGCACGGGAGGCGGCTCCAACTTCGCGGGCATCGCGTTCCCGTTCATCGGCCAGCAGTTGCGCGGCGGCGGCAAGACCAAGCAGCGGCGCATTGTGGCGGTGGAGCCGGCCGCCTGCCCGTCACTGACGCGCGGTAAGTACGCCTACGACTTTGGCGACACCGGCCACCTGACGCCACTCACGAAGATGCACACGCTGGGCTCCACCTTCACGCCGCCGGGCTTTCATGCCGGCGGGCTGCGCTACCACGGCATGGCGCCGCTGGTATAGCACCTGTCGCAGCTTGGCCTGATCGAGGCGACCGCCTACCACCAGACCGAATGCTTCGCGGCCGGCGTGACGTTCGCGCGGGCCGAGGGCATCGTGCCGGCGCCGGAGGCCAACCATGCGGTGCTGGGCGCCATTAACGAGGCGCTGCGCTGCAAGCGCGAGGGGCGAGCGGAAGTGATCCTGTTCAACCTCTGCGGGCACGGGCACTTCGACATGTCGGCCTACAGCAACTACGCGGCCGGCAAGCTGGTCGACCAGCCGTATGACGAAGCGGAGCTGGCGATGGCGCTGGCCGGGCTGCCGACGGTGCCGGCCTGAGGGCTTGAGGGCACCCCCGGGGCAGGCGTTTGGCGAATAGAAACCAGAAATCTGTACGCACAGAAGCTTTCCAGGGGGACGCCATGAAGACCACGCTCGACCTGAACGACGCCTTGCTGACCGAAGCCAAGGTGTTGGCAGCTCAGCAGCGGACGAGCCTGACGCGCCTGATCGAGGAAGGGCTGCAACTGCGTTTGCGGCCGCGCGAGCGGCAGGCGCCCAACAGGCCTTTGCGCCTGCCGGTCTATCGTGGCAAGGGCGGGCTGGCGCCAGGGCTGGACGGGCTGAGCAACAAGGCCCTGCGCGACGCCGCCGACCTTGACGTCTGAGCGTGACGCCTGATGTGAATGTGCTGGTCGCGGCGTCGCGCAGCGATCATCCGCACTACGGCGTGGCCCGCACCTGGCTGTTGCAAGCGGTTGCCGATGCGAGCCGGGGAACCCCGCTGAAGCTGCAAGCTTTGGTGATTGCGAGCTTCCTGCGGCTGGTAACGCATCCGAAGATATTCGTCCACCCCACGCCGATGCCAGAAGCCCTGCGCTTTGTCGATGCGCTGTTGGCAGCCCCGGGGGTGGAGCAACCGATGCTGGGGGCCGAGTGGCCCGCGCTGCGCAAGCTGTGCACCGACAAGGCGCTCGCCGCCAACGACGTGCCCGAAGCCTGGCTGGCCGCCGCGGTCATCCAGCAAGGTGAGCAGCTGGTCAGCTTCGACGCCGACTTCAAGCGGCTGCTGTCAAGAGCCCAGTTCACGC
>JANORD010000309.1:0-7579 GCA_031415095.1 Lysobacteraceae bacterium | reverse complement strand
CGGAGGCCGACATCTTGTCGAACCATTCGGAATTGAAGCGCAGCTCGGTCTTTTCCCGGTCCAGCACCTTGAACACCTGGTCGGCGTAGGTGCGGGCATTGGCAGCCACGTCCTCGCGGGTCAGCGGCTTGCGGGTGGCGTTCTTGCCGCTGGGATCACCGATCATCCCGGTGAAGTCACCGATCAGGAAGATGACCTGGTGCCCCAGGTCCTGGAACTGCCGCATCTTGTTGAGCAGCACGGTGTGGCCGATGTGCAGGTCGGGCGCAGTCGGGTCGAAGCCGGCCTTGATGCGCAGTGGACGGCCCAACTTGAGCTTGGCGGCCAGTTCGCCGGGCTTGAGGATCTCCTCGGCGCCGCGGCCGATGATCTGCAGTGCGTTTTCCAGGTCAGACATTCAGGGAGTGCCGATTTCGTTCAGGGCCGGGGCCGAAAACGGCCGCGGGCGTTAAATGGAGGTTAATAGAAAGTTAAAGCGTGACAAACAAAAAAGCCAGATGCGACAAGGGTTTGACGTAGGTATTTCGCGCTGGTTATCGTACCGCGACTTCCAGCCCCCGCGGGTAGACCCCATTGCAGCAGCCCACCGCTTCGCTCATCAGCCGCTGGACCCGTGAACACTGGGTGTTGGCCGGCCTCTTCGTTTCCTTGGGTGGACTGGTTCTCACCATCATCCCCGGTTTTGCCAGCGCCATGCGCGGCCAGGACGACAGCGGCGCACTCAGCACCTTGGTCCTGCCGCTGCCTCCGCTGGCCGGCAGCGCCATCGCGGGCGCCGGCGCCGGCAGCAGCTGGCAGTCCGTGCAGGTGCAGAGCGGCCAAACGCTGGGCACGGTGTTTGAACAGATGGGCGTTCCGGCATCGGTGATGCACGCCGTGCTGCAGCAGCCCAGCACGCGCGGCCCGCTGTCGCGCCTGCGCGCCGGCGCCGAGATCAGCTTCGACCTCGCGAGTGACGGCAGCCTGCGCGGCCTGCGCTTCGACCGCGATGAAAGCAGCAAGGTGGAGCTGCACCTGGCAGACGGCAAGATCACCGAGACCGTGATCGAGCGTCCGCTCGAGAGCCGGGTGATGGTGGCAAGCGGCGAGATCACCAGCTCGCTGTACGCCGATGGCGCGAAGGCCGGCTTGAGCAATGCCGCCATCAACCAGATGGCCAATGCCTTTTCCTACGACATCGACTTCACCCAAGACTTGCGCGACGGCGACCGCTTCCAGGTGGTCTACGAGGAAATCTGGCGCGATGGCGAGCGTCTGCGCAGCGGCGGTGTCATCGCTGCCAGCTTTATCAACCGCGGCAAGGAGTACACGGCGCTGCGCTACCAGCGCAACGGCAAGGATGAGTACTTCGATCTCAGCGGGCGTCCGCTGAAGAAGAGCTTCATGCGCATGCCGATTGAGTTCGCGCGCATCAGCTCGCGCTTCAATCCGAACCGCCGGCATCCGGTGCTTGGCACCGTGCGTGCGCACCGGGGCGTGGACTACGCCGCCGGTACCGGCACCCCGATCATGGCCGCAGGCGATGCCCGCGTCAGCTTCGTCGGCTGGCAAAACGGCTATGGCCGCACCGTGGTGCTCGACCACGGCAATGGCACCACCACGCTTTACGGCCACATGTCGCGCTTTGGCAAATACAAGACCGGCAGCCGCGTGCAGCAGGGCACCGTCATTGGCTACGTGGGCATGACCGGCCTGGCCAGCGGCCCGCACCTGCACTACGAATTCCGCATCAAGGGCGTGCACCGCGATCCGCTGACCGTGACCATGCCCAAGCCCGAGCCGCTCGCTGGCGCCGACCTGGCGCGCTTCCGCGCCGCCACCGCGCCGGCCATGGCCCAACTCAAGCGGGTGGAGGGCGTGCGCCTCGCCGCGCGCTGAGCCCATGGCAGAAGCAACCCAGCCCGCCAGCACCGACGGCGGGCTTTTTCTTGGCCTGATCTCGGGCACCAGCGTGGACGGTATCGACACCGCGCTGGTGGCGTTCGAGCCGGCGCCTCGATTGGTGTTCGCGCGCACCTACCCGCTGAACGCGGCGCTGGCGCAGGACGTGCTCCGGCGCTCGCAGGCGGACGCCCAGACCACGCTTGACGAAGTGGCTCGGCTCGACACACGGCTTGGCCAGGACTTTGCGCGCGCTGCGCTGCAGGCGCTTGCCGACAGCGGCGTGGCGGCATCCCAGGTGGCTGCGATTGGTTCGCACGGCCAGACGCTGCGGCACGATCCCCGCGGCGCCGCGCCCTTCAGCCAGCAACTGGGCGATCCGAACGTCATCGCCGAAGCCACCGGCATCACCACCGTGGCGGACTTCCGCCGACGCGACGTGGCCGCTGGCGGCCAGGGCGCGCCGCTGATGTCGGCCTTCCATGCCGCGGTGATGCGTTCGCCCGACGAAGACCGCGCCATCCTCAACCTCGGCGGCATCGCCAACCTGACCCTGCTGCCGCGCGCCGGGGAAGTGCGCGGCTTCGACACCGGCCCCGCCAATGGCTTGATGGACGCCTGGTGCACGCGCCATCGCGGCCAGGCCTACGACCGGGATGCCGCCTTCGCGCGCAGCGGCCGCGTTGACCCCGCGCTGCTGGCGCGGCTGCTCGCCGAACCCTGGTTTGCGCTTGCGCCTCCCAAGAGCACCGGTCGCGACCAGTTCCAGTTGGCCTGGCTGCAGGAACGCCTCGGCGCCGGTGGCTTGGCCCCGGAAGACGTGCAGGCCACGCTGTGCGAACTGAGCGCCGTGACCGTGGCGCAGGCCCTGCAGGCCACGCAGCCAAGCACCAGCCAACTGCTGGCCTGCGGCGGTGGCGTGCACAACCCGCTGCTGATGGAGCGGCTGGCCGCGCATTTACCGGGCGTAACGGTGGCCAGCACGGCGTCGCTGGGCCTGGATCCCGATTTCATCGAAGCCGCGGGCTTTGCCTGGCTGGCGCGGGAGGCTTTGGCCGGACGACCGGGCAACTTGCCTTCGGTGACCGGCGCGCGCGGTCCGCGCATCCTCGGGGCGGTTTACGCCGCCTGATCAGCCGCCCGCGTCGGGTTTTTTGCGTCGTTCCGGCCCCGCATAGGCCGGCGCATCGTCAGGAAGTCCGGTCATGGCCGCCATGGCTTCCTGGAAGGCCCGCGACTCTTCGTCGTTCCAAGCGCCGGTGAGGCGGGCAATGTCCCCGGGCACGGGGGCGGGCTCGGGCTCGGCCAAGCCCAGCGCCTGCTTGATCAGCAGCAGCATCACGTCATTGAGCGGCCAGCCCTTTTGCCGCGCCAATTCCTTGATGCGGTCGGCCGTTCGCTCGTCGATGTCACGCAGCAGGAAGTCGGCCATGGCCTCGAACCTCGGGGGGCTTCCAGCATAAGGCTCCCGGCGCTGACTGCAAGCTTTTGGCCCTGCTGGCGCTGAACGGCTAGCGCGGCGCGGTGTCGTCCGGCTCGACGTACCCGGCATTGCCCAAGGACTGTTCGATCAATCCGGCGCGCAGCATGAACAGGTACAAAAACACGCCCGGCAGCGCCACCAGCGCCGTGAGGAGGTAGAACTGCACGTAGCCCAGCGACTCGATCAGCGCTCCGGCCGTGGTGCCGGTGACGATGCGGCCCACCACGCTGGAGGCCGCCGAAAGCAGCGCGAACTGGGTGGCCGTGTACGCCAGATTGCACAGCGCCGAAAGGTAGGCCACCACCACCACGCCGCCGATGCCGCTGGCGATATTCTCAAACCCGATGCTGAAGCCCAGCATCGGGTTGGAGTGGCCCAGCGCCGCCAGCCCGGCAAAGCTGAGGTTGGAAACCGCCATCAGCACCAGCGCCACCAGCACCGAACGCCGCATACCCCACTGGGCATACATCACCCCGCCGATGAAAATGCCGGCCAGATAAGCGAAAAAGCCCAGACCCACGTCCCAGGTGGCGATCTCGGCATTGCTGAAGCCAAGGTCGTTGAGCAGCAGCCGCAGCGTGAGCTGGCTCAGGGTGTCGCCGATCTTGTGCAGCAGCACGAACAGCAGCACCAGCAGTGCGCCGCGGCGGCGGAAGAATTCCAGCAGCGGCCCGGAGACCGCGTCCCAGGCGTGGCGCAGCCCACGCTGGGTGGCGACGACCACGCGCCGCTCGGGCTCGCCCAACACCAGCCCCGTGACCATGGCCGGCAGCGCGAACACAGCACAGAGCACGTACGCGGCGGTCCAGCCCGCCGTACCGGCCACGAACAGCGCCAGTGCCGCCGCCGAAACCGAGCCGATGCGCCAGCCGTACTGGGTCATGCCCGAGCCCACGCCCAGCTGCCGGGGCTTGAGCAATTCGATGCGGTAGGCATCAATCACGATGTCGAAGGTGGCGCCAGCCACGCCGACCGCCACCGCCGCCATCGCGAACCGGGCCAGGTCGGCCTTGGGGTCCAGCCAGCCCAGCCACGCCACCGCCGCCATCACCGCCACGCCGGAGAAAATCAGCCACGACACCCGCTGGCCCAGCCGCCCCAGCATCGGCAGGCGCAGGCCATCCACCAGCGGCGCCCACAGGAACTTGAGGTTGTAGACCAGGAACGCCAGCGAAAACGCCGTTACCGATTTCTTGTCGATGCCGTCCTGCGCCAGCCGCGTGGTGAGCGTGGCCGCCAGCATCGCGTAGGGAAATCCGGATGAAACGCCAAGGAAGAACGCCGCCAGCGGCTCGCGCTCAAGGTAGGGCCGCAGGCCCAGCGGCAGCCGGCCACGCAGCGCGGCGACGCTCATGCGTAGTCCACCGCGAACGGCGCGTGGTCGCTGAACTTCGGCTCGGGATGGATGGCGCAGCCTCGCAGGCGCGCGCGCAGCGACGGCGACACGATTTGGTAGTCAATGCGCCAGCCCACGTTCTTGGCGCGCGCGCCGCCGCGCTGGCTCCACCAGGTGTAGTCCTCGCCCTCCGGACGGAGGTGGCGATAGCTGTCCACCCAGCCACGCTGCGTGAAAAGCGCATCGAGCCAGGCGCGCTCCTCGGGCAGGCAGCCGGAGTTCTTCTGGTTGGAGGTCCAGTTCCGGATGTCTTTGCGCGTGTGCACGATGTTCCAGTCACCGCAGATCACGTAGTCACGGCCACTGGCGAGCCACTGGTCAAGGATGGGCAGGAACCACGCCATGCATTCGAACTTGAACTGCTGGCGCACCTCGCCCGAGGAGCCGGAAGGGAAATACAGCGACACCACGCTGAGGTTGCCGAAGCGCGCCTCGAGGTAGCGGCCCTCCTCGTCGAACGCCTCCCAACCCAGCGCGGTGCGCACTTCGTCCGGCTCGCGCCGGGTGTAGATGCCCACGCCGCTGTAGCCCTTCTTGGTCGTGGCGTCGCGGAAATACGCCGTGTAGCCGGCCGGCAGCATCGCCTCGACCCGCAACTGGTGCTCCTGGGCCTTGGTTTCCTGCACGCAGACCACGTCCGCATCCTGGCCGGGAAGCCACTGGAAAAAGCCCTTGGTGGCCGCCGAACGCAGCCCGTTGGCGTTGAAGCTGATGATTCGCACGGAGTTGGCGCGCCAGGGCCGGGAAACCGGAAGGTTAGCTGAAACCGCCTACGTTGCGCCTGCCACGGCGGGCGGCGCTGTTGCACAATCGAACTTTGAACCTCCGGGAATCGAGCCATTGAAAGCCCACCAGACCCGCTTCCTGGACCTCGCGCTGGCGCGCAACGTGCTTCGCTTCGGCGAGTTCAGCCTCAAGTCCGGCCGCACCAGCCCTTATTTTTTCAATGCTGGGCTGTTTGATTCCGGCGCCGCGCTGGCCGCGCTGGGCGACTGCTATGCCGACACCCTGGACCAGGCCGGCCTGCCCTTCGACATGCTGTTTGGCCCGGCCTACAAGGGCATCCCGCTGGCCACCGCGCTGGCCGTGGCGCTGGCGGGGCGCGGCCGCGACCTGCCGTTGGCCTTCAACCGCAAGGAAGCCAAGGCCCACGGCGAGGGCGGCAGCCTGATTGGCGCGCCGGTGCGCGGCCGGGTGCTGATCGTGGACGACGTGATCACCGCCGGCACCGCCATCCGCGAGTCCATCCAAATCATCCGGGCCGCCGGCGGCGAGCCCTGCGGGGTGCTGATTGCGCTGGACCGGCAGGAGCGCGGCCAAACCGGGCAGCGGTCGGCGGCGCAGGAAGTGAGCGCCGAATTCGGGCTGCCGGTACATGCCATTGCCGGCCTGGACCACCTGCTGGCGCACGCCGACCAGCGGCCGGAAATCGCCGCGCACAAGGACGCGTTGGTGGCGTATCGTGCGCGATATGGCAGCCAACTCGACTGACCGGAGGCACTCCATGGCCCGCACCCTTCTCAGCCTTGCGGTACTTTGCGCCGTGCTCGCCGCAAGCGTGGCCGGCGCGCAAGACAAGCCCAAGAAGCTCTACCGGTGGGTGGACAAGGAGGGCAAGGTGCAGTTCAGCGACACCCTGCCGCCCGAAGCCGTGGACCAGGCCCGCACCGAGATCAACTCCGAGAGCGGCATGGCAACCGCCACGGTTGAGAAAGCCCTGACGCCCGAAGAGCGTGCCGAGCGCGAGCGCTTGGCCGCGATTCTGGCTGAAGCACAAACGAAGGTGGAAAAGGTCCGCCAGACCGAAGAGGCGATGATTGCCTCTTTCCAGACCGAGCACGAGCTCAAGCGCTCTTTCCAAGTCCGCATCACCCTGCTGCAGCAAACCCTGGACGCCATCGAAGCGGGCATCGGCGGCCAGCGCTCCAGCTTGGCCAGCCTGCTGGCCGAGGCCTCCGAAGCCGAACTGGGCGGCAAGGCGGTGAACGCCAAGCAAGCCGCCACCATCCGCGAGCTGCACGTAGAGATGGCCAAGCAGCAGCAGATGCTGGTGCTACAGCAGGGCGACTTGGTGGACCTGGATGGCGAACTGCTGCGGCTGGTGGAGCGGTTCCGCAGCATGAAGGCCCACGAAGCAGCGGCGCCCCAGGCCGCCGCAGCGCCAGCGCCCGCCGGCTAAGCCAGGCGCCGCGCTAGAACGGCAGCACCAGGTTGGGTTGTACCGCCAGCAGCTGCTCACGGAACGCCTGCTTGATGCGCTCCAGCGCCTCGGCATCCTTGGCGTCGAACCTAAGCACCAGCACCGGCGTGGTGTTGGACGCGCGCACCAGGCCCCACCCGTCGGGCCAGTCCGCCCGCAGGCCATCGATGGTGGCGATGCGCGCGCCCTCGAACTTCGCGCTGGCCAGGAATTTCTCGATAAAGGCGTACTGCTCGCCTTCTTCGACGTGGATCTTGAGCTCCGGGGTGGACACGCCCTTGGGCAGGGTGTCGAACACTTCCTGCGGCGTTTCGCTGCGCGTGGATAGGATTTCGAGCAGGCGCGCGGCGGCGTACAGGCCATCGTCAAACCCGTACCAGCGCTCGCGGAAGAAGAAATGCCCGCTCATCTCGCCGGCCAGCTCGGCCTCGGTCTCGCGCATCTTGGCTTTGATCAGCGAATGCCCGGTCTTCCACATCAGCGGGCTGCCGCCGTGGCGCAGGATGTGCATGGCCAGATGGCCGGTGCACTTCACGTCATAGATGATGCAGGCGCCGGGATTGCGCTCCAGCGCCTCGGCGTCCTTGGCGTCGAAGCGCAGCACCAGCACCGGCGTGGT
>JANORD010000308.1:0-4268 GCA_031415095.1 Lysobacteraceae bacterium | reverse complement strand
CCAGAACAGGCCGTGGAAGTTGATGATGTCCTTGCCCAGGAAGTGGTGCATTTCGGTCTCGCCGGCGCGATTGCGCTGCGCGTCCGTGAACGCCTCGAAATCCAGCCCTGCGCGTTCGCACAGCGCTCTGAAGCTGGCCAGGTAGCCGATGGGCGCATCCAGCCAAACGTAGAAAAACTTTCCCGGCGCATCGGGAATGGGGAAGCCGAAGTAGGGCGCATCGCGGCTGATGTCCCAGTCGCGCAGGCCACCCTCCAGCCACTCCGCCAGCTTGGCCTTCACCGTCGGATGCGCCACGTCGCCGGCCAGCCACTGGCGCAGGAAAGCCTCGAACTTACCCAGCTCGAAGAAGTAGTGCTCCGAATCGCGCAGCTCCGGCGTGGCGCCGGACATCACCGAGCGCGGGTTTTTCAAGTCGGTGGGCGAATAGGCCTTGCCGCAGACCTCGCAGTTGTCGCCGTACTGGTCATGCGCGCCGCAGTTGGGGCAGTCGCCCTTGATGTAGCGGTCGGGCAGGAACATCTGCTTGAGCGGATCGTAGAGCTGCTGGATCGAACGCCGGGCAATGGCGGCCGGACCGTGCGTCCCGTCGCGCAGCCGCGTGTAGATCTGCGTGGCCAGCGCGCGGTTCTCGTCGGAATGGGTGGAGTGATAGTGGTCGAACTGCACGCCGAATGCGGCGAAATCAGCCTCATGGCTGGCCTGGATGGCGCGGATGAAGTCCTCGGGCGACTGCCCGGCCGCCTCGGCCGCCAGCATGATGGGCGTGCCGTGGGCATCGTCGGCGCAGACGAAATGAACGGTGCCGCCAGCCATGCGCCGCGCCCGCACCCAGATGTCGGCCTGCAGGTAGCCCACCAGGTGGCCCAAGTGTAGGGGGCCGTTGGCATAGGGCAGGGCGTTGGTGACCAGGGCAGGGCGGGGCGACGTCATCGGGGTGGGATCCTTGCGAGGCCGCCATTATCCCAGATTGCGGCACGGCGGCGGCGCGTACGGCCCACAAAAAAAGAGCCCGGCTTGCGCCGGGCTCCCATCACACTGATCCGTTGGCGGGATCAGAAGTCGTACTGAACGCTGAAGTTGAAGCGGCGGCCGAGCGGATCGGCACCGATGAACGGCTGGTAGAACGGGTAGGCATTGAAGCTGTTGTCTTCGCGGTACTGGTTGTCCAGCACGTTCACGACCTGCATCTGCGCCAGCAAGGAGTCGCCGAAGCGCTTGCTCACCGTCAGGTTGTAGATCATGTACGGCGGCAGACGGCGCGACTGGAAGGCTCCCGTGATCGGATCCACGTAGTCCACCGTCGCGTTGTTGCCGTTGGAGCCAAAGCGGGTGCCGAACACCGTGGTCGCCCAGTCGCCCTTGGCCCAGGTGACGCTGCCGCGAGCGCGGCTGCGCTGGCTGAAGTCATAGTCGGTGGCGTCGCGGTAGTCGACCAGCGGGTCACCGGCGAACTCCCGGTACTTGTTGGTCAGCACGATCGACCAGCCAAGGTCGGTGCTGATGGTGCCCATCCGGTCCGTGTCGTAGCTGTAGCGGAACGTGGTGTCGACGCCGCTGGTTTCAGTGTTGGCGGTGTTGATGTAGGCCGAGTTCAGCCGGTCCACGCGGCCATCCAGGATGGTGCCAGGCGCAACCTGGCGGGTAACCAGGTTGGTCACGTTCTGGCAGAAGGCAGAGTTGATGTCGAAGGCCTGTCCGGTCTCGGACGTGCCCAGGCGGCAGTTGGCCTCGTTACGAAGGATGAAGTCGGCGCTGAGCTGGCTGGCCGCATCGTCCAGCGAGATCTTGTAGTAGTCCGAGGTCAGCGACATGTTCTCCATGATGTCCCAGACGAAACCGGCGGTGAACGACTCGCCTTCCTCTTCCTTGAGCAGCGGGTTGCCGGCGATCAGCGTCTGTGCCGTGTAGCGGGTTGGGTCGTTCACCACCGCCGCGCACTGGGCGATGGTGCGCGCGGTCGGGCTGCCTGGGCCAGTACCGGAGCGGCACGAGTAATAGTCAGTGACGCCAGCGAACGAAGCGGAACCTTCGGCGAACACCAGCTGCATGTCCGGCGCGCGGAAGCTGGTGGCATACGACGAGCGCAGCAGCAGGTTCTCGAACGGACGGAATTCCAGGCCGGCGTTATAGGTGAAAGCGTCGTCCACCGCCGTGATGTCGTCGTACTTGTCGTAGCGACCCGCCAGTTGAGCAGTGAGCATGCTGGTGATCGGCACCCGGAACTCGGTGCCGATCGCGTAGCGGTCGCGCTCGCCGTCGGTGCGGCCGGAGCTGGTGAGGTTGTAGATGGTCTGCGAGTCGAGCGGGCGCGTCTGGCTGGTGCGCGGGTCGCTCTCAAGCAGGGTGGTCTGGCGACCGATCTCGGCGGTGGCCGCGAAGCCCACCGCGCCGGCCGGCAGATCGAACAGGTCGCCACTCACCACGAAGTTGCCGTTCGCCGAGGTGGTTTCACCCTCGTTGATCACCCGGGTAGCCACCTGCTGGTACTGCGCCGGCGTGAACGGCGTGGTCCAGCGCGCCTGGTTGAGGCGGTAGATGGGGTAGATGCCGGTGCCAGTGCCGGCGGCGTTGCTGAAGCCCAGGCGCGGGCCGAGGAAGTAGTCATGCACGGCTTGCGCCAGCAGGCGCGGGCGGTCGGCGGTGTACTCGTACTCGGAGTACTGCAGCGAGCCTTCCCAATCGAAGCGATCGCCGAAGTCACCCTGCAGGCCGGCCGTGAGGTCGTAGGTGGACTCGTCATACAGCGTGCTGGCCGCGCGGTTGCCGCCCAGTTCGAACGGGTTGAACACGCGCTGCAGCTGGATCAGGCTGCCAAAGTTGGGATCGTAGTAGAGCGACGTCGCGGCGCCGGTGGGCGTCTGGTTGAAGCGGTCGCCAGAAGTGCCCCAGAACTCGGTGCCCGAGCTGGACTCGCCGCTGCTCTCGTAATACGTGGCGCTGGCGAAGAACGTCAGGTCATCGTTGATGTCGAACGTGCCGTAGCCGTAGCCGGAGTAGAACTCGCCCTTGTTGGAGATGGAGCGCGAGGCCGGCTGGTTAAAGGCGCCGCAGTAGTTGCCGCGCTGCGGCGTGGTCACCGTGGTGTAGTCGAACTGGTCGCAAACGGCCTGGCCCGGGAAGAAGGCGTTTTGGTTAAGGGTGCTGCCCGGCCGCGGGTTGCTGGCGCGGATGGCGATCAGGGACAGCGACGGATTGACGCCGGTGGCGCCGCGGGGGCCGCTGCGGGTGTCTTTCAAGAAGTCACGCTGGCCAGCGAACACCGGATCATTGACGCCGTACTGCAGCGCGAACGTGGTGCTCCAGCGGTCGCCCGAGCGGCCGCCGGTGTATTCGGCGTTGAAGCTGTCGCCGCCGCCCTCTGCGGTGGTGCCAACGCTGCCGCGGATGCGGTTGCCTTCGAAATTCTCGCGCAACACGATGTTGACCACGCCGGCCACGGCGTCGGAGCCGTAAATGGCGGATGCGCCGCCGGCCAGGACTTCAATGCGCTCCACGATCGAGGCGGGGATGGCGCGGATGTTGACCACGTTGTTGTCGCGGTTATACGGCTGCGGGTACTGCGCCGGGCGGCGGCCGTTGATCAGGGTCAGCGTATAGCCGGGGCCGAGGTTGCGCAGGTTCACCACCTGGGCGTTCGGGCTGAAGCCGTTGGTGGCCAGGTCGCCGGTGAAGGAGCTGGTGGTGTTCTGGGTCAGGGTCTGCAGGGCGTCGGCGACCGTGCGGAAGCCCTCGCGCTCGAAGTCTTCACGCGTGATCACGGTGACCGGAGCGGCGCCTTCAAGCTGGGAGCGTTTGATGCGCGAGCCCACGACGGTAACGGCGTCGAGGACGGCAGTGCCGTCTGCGGCAGCGGCTTCCGCGGCTTTGTCAGCCTCGGTCTTGGCGGCAGCATCTTGGGCAATCGCCGTGGATGCGAGCGGCAGTGCAAGCGCCAGCGCCAGCGAGCGGGCCAGCAGGTTCCTGCGGTAGGCAGGCTTGGAAGCGATATTCATCAAAGGGACTCCCCTGAGTCGTGAGCGGGTCAGTTGCGAGCAGGTTTTTTTTGGGATGGGGCCCACCGGGTTCCGGCGTTGCCTTAACCGGAACGTAACACAACGGGGGGATATTCACGCAAGCGGCTATCCGGCTTTTGCTTGGCGGCGGCTGGGTGAGTTCCGCCCTGGGGTGTAAACTCCTGCCAATACAGGAGTTTGCGCATGCTCACGGAAGTCGCGGTACGGTCCCTGCTCGGGTCCATTCTCGATCCCCATACCGGCCAGGATCTG
>JANORD010000307.1:0-10532 GCA_031415095.1 Lysobacteraceae bacterium | reverse complement strand
CAATGAAGCAGCCGTCCTCGATAATGGTGGGGCTGGCCTGCAGCGGCTCGAGCACGCCGCCGATGCCGGCGCCGCCCGAGAGATGGCAGTTCTTGCCGTACTGGGACAAGGTGCCGCAGCGCTTCCAGGGCTTCGATGAGGCCGATTTCCGCGAAGTGGGCGCCCGCGTGGTGCCCGGTGCGATCGTCCGCGCCGGCGCCCACATCGGCAAGGACGTGGTGCTGATGCCCAGCTTCGTCAACCGCGGCGCGCACGTGGGCGCCGGCACCATGGTGGACACCTGGGCCACGGTGGGAAGCTGCGCCCAGATCGGCAAGAACTGCCATCTCTCGGGCGGCGCCGGCATCGGCGGCGTGCTCGAGCCGCTGCAGGCCAGCCCCACCATTATCGAGGACGGCTGCTTCATTGACGCCCGCGCCGAGGTGGTGGAGGGCGTGGTGGTGGAGCAGGGCAGCGTGATCGGCATGGGCGTGTTCATCGGCCAGAGCACCCGCATCTACAACCGCGCTACCGGCGAGGTCAGCCACGGCCGGGTGCCGGCCGGCAGCGTGGTGGTGTCGGGCTCGCTGCCATCTGCCGATGGCAAGTATTCGCTGTACTGCGCCGTGATCGTGAAGCAGGTGGACGCCAAGACCCGCGCCAAGACCTCGGTGAACGAACTGCTCCGGGGTGCGCTGGAATGAGTTCGATGGTCTACGGCCTGGACGCCTGCGACACCTGCCGCAAGGCGCGCAACTGGCTGCAGCGTTTCGACGTGCCGCATCAGTTCGTGGACTATCGGACTCAGCGCGTGCCGGCCGAGACGCTCAAGGCCTGGGCCGCGCAGCTGGGCGGCTGGGACAAACTCATCAACCGCGCATCCACCACCTGGCGGCAACTGCCCGCGGCGCGCAAGGCGCCGGCCAGCGACCCGGAGTGGACGCTGCTGCTCAAGGAGCACCCGGCGCTGGTGAAGCGGCCGGTGCTGGTGACGGCCGACGGTGCGGTCAGCGTCGGCTTCACCGACAATGCCTGGAAGCTGCGATTCGGGATCAAGAAATGAGCGACGTGCTGACCCTTACCCGTGAACTGATTGCGCGCCCGTCGGTGACCCCGGACGATGCCGGCTGCCAGGCGCTGCTGTCGGCGCGGCTGGCCGCGGCGGGCTTCCAATGCCGGGCGCTGGACTTCGGCGCGGTGAAAAACCTCTGGGCCACGCACGGGCAGGGCGGCGACGTGCTGTGTTTCCTGGGCCATACCGACGTGGTGCCGCCGGGCCCGCGCGAGGCCTGGGCCAGTGATCCGTTCGTGCCCACCGAACGCGACGGCTATCTTTACGGCCGCGGTGCGGCCGACATGAAGGGCAGCGTGGCGGCATTCGTGCTGGCGCTGGAGCAGTTCGTGCAGGCGCATCCCGACCATCCCGGCACCGTGGCGCTGCTGCTCACGTCGGATGAAGAAGGCGACGCCATTGACGGCGTGCGGCGGGTGGCCGAGCACTTCCGCAGCGCCGGCCAGAAGATTGATTTCTGCGTCACCGGCGAGCCCTCGTCCAAGGAAAAACTGGGTGATCTGCTGCGCGTGGGCCGCCGAGGCACGCTGTCGGGCACGCTCACGGTGCTGGGTATCCAGGGCCACGTGGCCTATCCGGAAAAAGCCCGCAACCCGATCCACCAGGCGCTGCCGGCGCTGGCCGAGCTGTCGGCGCGGCAGTGGGATGCCGGCTATCCCGAGTTCCCGGCGTCGAGCTTCCAGATTTCGAACATCCACGCCGGCACCGGCGCCAACAACGTCATCCCCGGCGCCTGCGAGCTGATGTTCAACTTCCGCTACAACCCCGGCTGGAGCGCCGAGGCGCTGGAGCGTGAAACCCATGCGGTGCTCGATCGCCACGGCTTGCAGTACCAGCTGCGCTGGCACCGCGGCGGCGAGCCCTTCCTCACCGGCGAGGGCCGCCTGCGCCAGGTCGTGCGCGCGGTGCTGCTGGAGTCCTTCGGGCTAGCGCCGGAGGAAAACACCGGCGGCGGCACCTCGGACGCCCGCTTCATCGCACCCCTGGGCGCGCAGGTGGTGGAGTTGGGGCCGGTGAACGCCAGCATCCACAAAGTGGACGAGCGCATTGCCGTGGACGAACTCGAGCGCCTCCCCGCGCTGTTCCGCACTATTGCCGAGCGCCTGCTGCTGGGTTGAATCCCGCGGCTTAGGCCGCGGCGTCGAACCAGGCCCGCTCCGCCGGCGTCGCTACCTTGTTGTCCTTGAGCTCGCGCAGCATGCCCAGCACTTCGCGGTGCACGGCCTGCAGCCCAGCCTCTTTGGCGCAGCGGGTCTCGTGGTACACCACCGCCAGCCACAGCGCGATGCTGCGCTGGCGCAGCTGCACCGAACGGTCGCGCACGCGGCCTGCAGCGGTGCCCGCCACGTGGGTCCAGGGCTGGTACATCGAGCTGTCGTTGTCGCCGTACCGGTGCGGCATCGGCAGCCTGGCCGCCGCCTGGATTTCCGACAGGGTGTGTTCGGCGGTTTGCCGGCGCTGCTCGGCGTTCAGGGCCAGCACGGCCTGGCGCACGGCGCCGGCCTGCTTGGAAAGCATGCGCTGGCGCCACTGGATCAAAAGCGAAATAAAGAACTGCATCCAAGCTACCTCACCGTGGAATGAAAGTGGCAAGGCAGGTCGCTCCCCCTGACGGCAACCCACCCGTCGCTGCACCGGCGGAGCACACCGGGCGGCACGCTGTTTATGGCGCAAAAACTCGCGCCTGTCAGGAGCTCGTCGTCAAAGCGTGAACCAGCTCACGGAACCGGCGTTAACCGGAGCGTGTGGCCGGCTTCACCGGGCAGGAAAGGCGTGGGTTCTCCGCGCACCCAGGCGGCATGGCCTGCGCCCCAGAACGGCGAAAGCGGATGGCCGCTTTGCCCGCCGGGCATGTGCAGGATGCCTTCGGCCTCATGGCCCGGTGCCACCACCATGCGCTGGCTGGCGCCAAAATCCGGCCCCTGCACCCGCGGCATGTTGCCGTCACCGGGCAAGGGCTGCACTGGCATGCATAGCCAACGGCGCGCCATTGCCGGTAGCGCGCCCGCCAGCGGATGACAGATGTCGGCGGTGTTGCGCTCGCCCCACGTGCGCTGCGCCAGCGGCCCCAGGGCCAGCAGCTGTGTGCGGATGTCCACGGCGGCGTCGTCCAGCAGCGCGTCCCAGCTGGCGAACTTGCGCGGCAGTAGATGCAGCGGACGCTGCTGCAGCATCGGCCAAGCTACCGCTTCCATCTGCGGCAGATCAGGCATGACGAACTGATCGCCCAAGGCCGCCTGCGCTGGCGCCATCAGGCCATTCTGGATGCGTTCCACCACTGCCAGCCGCCAAGCGCGCACGATGCGGTAGCTCACTGAATCCACGCTGGCGTGGCCGTCCCAAATGCGTGCCGCTTCGGCCAGCGCTTGGGTCGCGGCGCTGTCGCTGCGCGCGGCTTCGGCCTGCAGCGCTGCGTGCCAGCGCTGCAGGTACAGCGCGCGATCGTCCAGTTGGATCGCCAGCAGGTCGGCCTCGGTGAAAACCTCGGCGGCGCGCAGGCTGTCGCGGATTTGCCTTGCGCGGGCGCCGTTGGCATAGCCGGAGTCACCCACCAGCCGCAGCGCCTCGCCGTCCACGGTGCGCGCGTTCGCGGTCCACAGCCGGCCCTGCGCCGGGTCCACCACGCTGGGGTTTTCAGTGGGCGCCAGCCAGCCGGCCCAGTAGCAGCCATTGGCCACCGCCAGCGGCGCCGTCGGCTCGCAGTCACCGCGGCGCTCGGGCATCTGCGCGGTCAGCCGCCAGGCAATGCGGCCGTTGCGGTCGCCGATCACCAGGTTTTGCGCCGGGATGCCCGCGAGATCGGCAATGGCGAGCGCGCTGTCCAGGTTTGGTGCGTAGGCCAGGTTGGCCAGGTCAAAGTTCAGCGCGCCGGGTAGCTGCGCGGTCCAGCGCAGTGCGAGTGAAGTCTTGTCGTCCAGCTCCCGGGTGATCGGGCCCCAGCGCGTCTCGCGCACCTTCAGTTCCACCGGGGCGCCGCCCTTCACCGCGATCCATTCCGTCGACACTCGCAGCGCCTGCTGGCCGCCGGGCACGCGGTAGCGGCTGCGGTCGGCATTGGCCCAATCCACGCGATAGAAATCCAGCCAGTCGCCGTAGCTGTTGGTGAAGCTCCAGGCCACGTAGCCATTGCTGCCAACGATCACGGTGGGGATGCCGGGCAAGGTGACGCCGCTGATATCCACCTGGCCGCCGGGGGCGCGCGCGTCAGGGTAGGTGAGGCGCGCGCGGAACCAGATGTTGGGGGCGCGCAGGCCCAGGTGCATGTCGCCGGCGACGATGGCTCGGCCGTCTGCCGTGAGCGCACCGGCCACGGCGAAGTTGTTGCTGCCTGGCGCGGCGGGCTCCGACACTTCGTAGTCGCCGGAGTTTGACGGTATGGGCAGCGTGCGCAAGTCCAGGACGTCGGCGCCGGGCAGTACGACGTTGCCGCGCGCGTCGCCCACCAGCGGCGCATCCCACTCGCTGCCGTCCATCGCGATCAGCGCGAACAGGGCCGGCGGCACCGCTTCGCGGATGCGCCACAGCGCCAGCTCGCGCGAATTGGACTCGTCCTGCAGGTCGAAGAACATGGCATAGCCGGCCAGCGCCGAATCGGCCACGGTCCAAGGTTCGGGTTCGGCCTGCAGCAGCACGTAGGGCCAGGGCTTGCTGCGCAGCGCGGCCAGGCCGGCGTTGACGCCGTCGCGGTAGGCCTCCAACACCGGCAGGTGCGGGCCCGCCACGGCGACCAGGTTTTCCCCCACGCGGGCGCGCAGCCGGTGCACGCGCACCTGCTTGTCGCGCTCGATCGCCCGCGGCCCGAACAGCGCCGATAGCTCGCCCGCGGCCGAACGCCGCAGCAGGTCCATTTCGAAGTAGCGCTCCTGCGCATGCACGAAGCCCAGCGCGCGGGCCGCGTCAGCGCCGCTGGCGGCCCACACCGTGGCCACGCCCAGCGCGTCGCGCTCCACGGTGGCGGCCGCGCCCAGGCCCGGCAGCGCTTGCTCCCCGTCCAGCGTGGGCAGGCTTGAGCGCAGCGTCCAAAGCACGATGCACAGGGCCAGCACCAACAGGATGAGGAGCACGCCCATCAGGCGGGCGGTGAGTTTCAGGGCTTTGCGCATGGGATGGCTTGCAGGCAGGACGGGTCTATGGCTAGGATGGCTCATGTCCTGCCGCCCCGCCATCGTCAACGCCAACAATAATATTCGGCCCCGCTTGCGGGTCGACGACTAGGCGCACGGCTGCAACGCACCCAGTTTCCGACGGCCCGCACTGAAAAGTGCGGGCCGTTTCACTTTGCCCCCTCGAAACGTCCCACCGGAGTTTGCCCATGTGTTCCATCCTCGGAGTTTTCGACCTGCGCCCCGGCGCCGACCTGGCCCCGCTGCGGCCGCTGGCGCTGTCGCTGTCGGCCCGCCAGCGCCATCGCGGCCCGGACTGGTCTGGCGTCTACACGCACGCGCAGTGCCTGCTGGTGCATGAGCGCCTGGCCATCGTCGACCCTGCCGGCGGTGCCCAGCCGCTGCTCTCGGGCGACGGCGAACTGGCGCTGGCGGTGAACGGCGAGATCTACAACCACCGCGAGCTCGAGCGCGCGCTCAGCGCGCCGTATGAGTTCCAAACCGGCTCGGACTGCGAAGTGATCAATGCGCTGTACCGGCAGGAGGGCGCCGCGGGCATCGCCAAGCTCAACGGCATCTATGCGTTTGCGCTGTGGGACGCGGCGAGCAGCCGATTCCTCATTGCCCGCGACCCGATGGGCGTCTGCCCGCTGTACTGGGGCCACGATGGCGACGGCCGGCTCTGGGTGGCCTCGGAAATGAAGGCGCTGGCGCGGCACTGTAGCGATGTCGCGACCTTCCCGCCCGGCCACTATTTCGACAGCGAGGTGGGTGAGTTGGTTTCGTTCTACGCCAAGCCTTGGCGCGATCACGACGCTACGCAGGGCGTGTCGGTAGCGCCGGCAGCGCTGCGCGAGGGCTTCGAGCAAGCCGTGCACCGCCAGCTGATGACGGACGTGCCTTATGGCGTGCTGCTGTCGGGCGGACTGGATTCATCGCTGGTGGCGGCCTGCGCCGCGCGCTTCGCCCGCCAGCGGGTGGAGGACGACGACCGCGCCGAAGCGTGGTGGCCGCGACTGCACAGTTTCGCCATCGGGCTGGAGGGCTCGCCCGACCTGGCCGCCGCTGAAATCGCCGCCCAGGCCCTGGGCACCGTGCACCACGGCTACACCTATCGCTTCGAGGAAGGCCTGGACGCGCTGCCGGACGTGATCCGCCACATCGAGAGCTACGACGTCACCACCGTGCGCGCCTCCACGCCGATGTACCTGCTGGCGCGGCGGATCAAGGCCATGGGCGTGAAGATGGTGCTGTCGGGCGAAGGCGCGGACGAGATCTTCGGCGGCTATCTTTACTTCCACAAAGCGCCGGGCGCGCGCGCGTTCCACGAGGAAACGGTGCGCAAGCTCGATGCGCTGCACCTCTACGACTGCCTGCGCGCCAACAAGGCGATGATGGCCTGGGGCGTGGAGGCGCGCGTGCCGTTCCTGGACCTGGAGTTCCTGGACCTGGCCATGGGCATGGACGCCGCGCACAAGATGGCCGGCAAGGGCCGCATCGAGAAGGCGGTGCTGCGCGAGGCTTTCGTCGGCGTGCTGCCGGACCAGATCCTGTGGCGGCAGAAGGAGCAGTTCAGCGACGGCGTTGGCTACGGCTGGATCGACGGCCTGAAGGCGCATGCCGCCAGCTACGTCAGCGACGCGATGATGGCCCAGGCCACGCTGCGTTTCCCGGTGAACCCGCCACAGACCAAGGAAGCCTACTGGTATCGCGAGCTGTTCGAGCGCGAGTTCCCCGGCGACGCCTGCGCACGGACCATCCCGGGCGGCAAGTCCATTGCCTGTTCCTCGCCCGCGGCCATTGCCTGGGATCCGGCGTTTGCCGCAGCCGCCGATCCTTCCGGGCGCGCCGTGGCGGGCGTGCACCTCGCGGCCACCTGAGGGGCCACGAACGCGATCTTTCTGGTGCGCGCGTCGGGCGGGCTGCGACCCCTGTTTCGCAGCCCGTGCCGCCGGCCAGCGCTTAGCGGTTGATGATGCGCGGATCGCAGTCAGTGATCACGCCCGTCGCCTCATTGCGCACGATCACCGAGTACTTCACGTTTGCCGGCCCGCTGTTGCGGTTGAAGATATTCACTACGCGGGCGTTGCCACCCCCCGTCGATTTCATCTGGTCGGTACCTTGGCCGGAGAATTTGACAGACTCGATGCTGTAGCCGTCGTTGACGGTCAGCTTCACCTGGATTTTCCTGCTGCCGGTTTTCGAGTCCACGTCGACGTTTCCGGCACCGTCGGTGCCGCCGGTGAACTTGCAAGTGGCGGGGTTGAGCTCGACCTTGAAATCGGGGCTGTTGCCCTTGGGGGCGCTGGCGCAGCCGGACAGGGCGAGTGCAAAAGTGAGGAGGATCGGCGTTGCAAGGCGGATGGTTTGCATGGCGTTTTCCTTAGTGTGGTGAGGGTGCCGGCCGAAACGCGCCGGACAGGGTGTACTCGGGGTCCATCCGGGCATCGCGGTACCCGGCGTCTTGCAGCTGCGCTTCCAAGGTTTGCAGCAACTGGCCCTGGTCCAGGTTCACAGCGAGCAGGCGCCGCACCGGGGTGAAGTGGAAGGTGCGGTTGGTCTGCCGGTCGAGCAGTGCGGCGGCATCGCGCCAAGTAGTGTGCGCCGCTTCGAAGTCGCCTGAGGCTGCAAGCGTGGTGCCCAGCAGTTCGGCGGCCTTGGTCAGTTCCACCAGCCGCAGCGGCGAGTAATCCGTGGACGCGAAAGAGGCGGCCATTATCCCGTGGGCCTTTCTGGCCGATGCGAGCGCCTCGGCCGTGCGACCGGCGGCGAGGGCGCGCAGCGCCATGAGCCGCAGCCCCTGCGAGAGGTCTATCACGAAGCCGGCATTGGTTGGATCCTGGGCGCTGAGCGTGGCCAGCCTGTCTATCGCCTGCTTGAGTTGGTCGTCGCGCGAGGCGTCCCATTCGGCTTGTGTCAACAGCCCCAGCTGGAGCAGCCACGCCCGCTGGGCGGTGCGCGACCAGGAAGCGTTTTGCGGGTCCTTGGCCGTTAGGTCGGCGTAGATTGCCAAGCCCTGTGAAACGAGCTCGCGCGCCGCGGCGGTGTTGCCCAGCTCCAGGTGCACGTCGGCATGGAAGAGCGTGTTGCGGCCCAGCAGGTCCGAGGCGCGGGGGCTATCGCCGAGGTCGTGTAGCGGCTGCAGCAGCTTTGACACTTCGGCGAAGGCCTGCTCGCCCGCGCCAAGGTCGCCGTCATCGACGGTGGTGGATCCTATCCAGGACCAGGTCTCGGCCAGCGACATCGTCAATTCGGGGTCGCCGGGCTGTGCGGCCAGCTGTTGGTCGTTGATGTCGCGGCACAGGCCGAAGTAGGCCAGCGCGGTCTTGGCGTCGCCGCGCGCGCGCGACAAACTGCCAAGGTTGGAATAGGCGAAAGACAGTTCGGTGGTGTAATCGGCGTTGTCCGGCTCGCGGTTCTTCAGCTCCAGGCTGTAGCGCAGGTAGTTGTGGAAAGTCGCTTCGGCTTTATCCAGTTCGCCGCGTTCCCAGGCCACGTTGCCCACATAGAACTCGGCTTGGCCGAGCTCAAAGAGGTACTCGTTGTTGGAAGGTTCTGCCTCGTGCAGCGTGCGGGATTGAGCCAGCGCCTGCTCGAAGGATTTCAGCGCCGGCTCGAGCCTGCCCTGGTTGAGGCGCACGTCGCCGATCTGCTTGAGCGCCACTGCGCGCGCCAGCAGTTCACTAGGCGTGCCGCGATCGCCCAGCGTGGTGAAGTAGCCCATGGCCTCGTCGCCCACCGAGTCGAGCAAGTCGAGCTTGCCCATGGGTTCCAGCTTCTTGCGCAGGTCGCCCAGCATGAAGCCGATCAGCGCCTCGGCCTGCTGGCGCCGAACGTCCGACTCCTGGCGCTGTTTGAAGGCGTACAGGGCCATGCCGATGGTGAGCGCGGTAACGCACAGCGCGCCCGCCGCCACGCTCGACCAGAAGCGTGCCTGCCGCTGGGCGTCGCGGCGCTTGAGTTCGTCCACGCCGACGTTCAACAGGCCGGCGGCGACCTTGAGCACGGCGTTGCGGCTGCCATCGCCGCGCGGCGTGGCGTCGGCAGCCAGCGGCTCGTGCATCGGGAGGCCGTTGCGGTCGTGCAGCAGGGCCGGCGGAAACGCGCAGTCGGGAGCGTCCGGATCCGGGCTGCCCGCCACAAGGCAGCAGAAGATGCGGTGGCCGCGTCCGGAGTCGCGGAAGCAGTGGATTTCCACGTTCACCCAGCGCGACGCGGCGGCGGCGGGGGAGCAAATCACGATCAGCGCGTTGGAGTTATCCATCGCCAGTCGGATCGAGTCGGACAGGTCGTGGCCGGAGGCCAGTTCGTCGCGGTCGCGGAAGATGGGGTAGAGGCGGGCCGGCAAGCCAGGATGGGCCTGGCGCAGCGATGCCGGCAGCCGATAGCCTTCCAGGGCGCGCTGCAGCCAGCGTGCCTTGGCCTCGTCGCCGTGGCTGTAGCTGATGAAGGCGTGGTAGCGCCGCGTTGCCGTCATGGGTCCCCACCTCACGGACTGGCTGGGGCCATCCTACCTCCGGTCAAGGCAGGGCGCTGGCGCCCCTGACCGGTCTGGGCGAACGCCCTCGCCTATCAATGGCGCGGCTGGGGGAGGTGTTAAGTTACCGGCTGCCCACGCCAGCGCCCCGAGCCCCCATGCAGCGGATTGACACCACCTACGGCGCCGACGACAACGGACTGATCTGGGGCTACCGATTTGCCCCCGGCCAGGCGGCGCAGCCCATTGCCTCGGGCGACGTCGCTACGTTCCTGGACGAGGCCGCCGCCGGGCACTCGCATGATTTCCTTTGGCTGCATTTCTCGCTGTCGCACGCGGCCAGCGAGCCTTGGCTGCATGGCAACTTGTCGCTGCCCGATGCCTTCTTCGACTCCCTGCGCAGCGAGGTGGGCTCCACGCGACTGGAGCAGGACGAAGGGGCACTGGTGGCCGTGGTGCACGACGTGCTGTTTGATGCGGCCTTTGATGCCTCCAAGGTGGGCACCACCACGCTGTGCATCACCCCGCGGCTGCTGGTGAGCGCGCGGCTGCGGCCGCTGCGTTCGGTGGACCAGCTGCGCACGGCGGTGCGGGCCGGCCAGGCCTTCCGCTCGCCGGTGGAGCTGCTGGCGCACCTGCTGCAGGACCAGGCCAGCGTGCTGGGCACGATCCTGCGCCAGTCCACCGTGCGCGTGGACCAAATCGAAGACCGGCTGCTGGACAATCGTATCGCTTCAGACCGCACCGAATTGGGTTCGCTGCGGCGCGCCCTGGTGCGCCTGCAGCGGCTGCTGGCGCCCGAGCCCACCGCGCTGTTCCGCCTGCTCAACCGTCCGCTGGACTGGATAACCCGCGAGGACCTGCAGGATTTGCAGCAGGCCGCCGAGGAGTTTGCCACCGC
>JANORD010000306.1:0-2664 GCA_031415095.1 Lysobacteraceae bacterium | reverse complement strand
GGATTTGTGACGTGTTCTCTACAGATCTGAACATGGTCTTGGTGTGTCTTCTGTAGTCACACGATCAGGGAAGTGGGCTCGGGACTGAAGTCCCTCCTACAGGGGGAGGTCCTTCCACATTGTTTTGTTTTAGGGAAATGGCATGACTACTCCAAAGACCCGCGATGATTGGCAGGCGCTGGCCGCCAAGCTGCGCATCCGCAACCAGGCCTTCATTGATGGCCGCTACGTGGATGCCGCCAGCGGCAAGACCTTCGATTGCATCAGTCCTATTGATGGCCGGGTGTTGACCCAGGTGGCCGAAGGCGGCGCCGAGGACATCAACCGCGCCGTCAGCGCTGCACGCAAGGCCTTCAACGCCGGCACCTGGTCGGAAACCTCGCCCAAGCACCGCAAGAAGGTGCTGGTGAAGTTCGCCCAGTTGCTGGACCAGCACGCCGACGAGTTGGCGCTGCTGGAATCGCTGGACATGGGCAAGCCGGTCACCGACGCGCTGAACGTGGACGTGGCGGCCGCGGTGCGCTGCCTGGCCTGGACGGGCGAGGCCATCGACAAAGTGTATGGCGAAGTGGCGGCCACCGGCTCCGATGAACTGGGCCTGGTGACTCGCGAGCCGCTGGGCGTGGTGGGCGCGATCGTGCCGTGGAATTTCCCGCTGCTGATGGCCGCGTGGAAGTTCTCGCCGGCGCTGGCGATGGGCAACTCGCTGGTACTCAAGCCTTCGGAAAAGTCGCCGCTCACGGCGCTGCGCATCGCCGAACTCGCCATCGAGGCCGGCATCCCGCCGGGCGTCTTCAACGTGGTGCCGGGCTTTGGCAAGGAGGCAGGCGAGCCGCTGGCCCTGCACATGGACGTGGACGGCCTGGTGTTCACTGGCTCCACCGCGGTGGGCAAGCACCTGATGCAGTGCGCCGGTCGCTCGAACATGAAGCGCGCGTACATGGAGTGTGGCGGCAAGAGCCCGAACCTGGTGTTCGCCGATGCGCCCAGCCTGGAGCGCGCCGCCAAGGCCGCCGCCAGCGGCATCTTCTACAACCAGGGCGAGGTGTGCACCGCGGCGTCGCGGCTGTTCGTGCAGCGCTCGGTGAAGGACGAATTCCTGGCGCGCGTGGCCGAATACGGCCAGCGCATGCAGCCGCGCCACCCGCTGGAGCCCGGCGCTCCGATGGGCGCGATGGTGGACGAGGGCCAGACCCAGCGCGTGCTGGAGTTCATCGCCAAGGGCGGCGCCGACGGCGGCCGGCTGGTGATTGGCGGCGAGCGCCTGGATACGGTGCCCGGCGGCTGCTACATCGCGCCCACCATCTTCGACGAAGTCGAGCACGGCCACACCATCGC
This sequence comes from Lysobacteraceae bacterium, assembly GCA_031415095.1. GTDB lineage: Bacteria > Pseudomonadota > Gammaproteobacteria > Xanthomonadales > Xanthomonadaceae > Arenimonas. Next base: position 1,326 of record JANORD010000306.1, on the reverse strand, counting down.
CCGCGAGGAAATCTTCGGGCCGGTGCTCAGCGTGATCGCCTTCGACACCGAGGAAGACGCCCTGCGCATGGCCAACGACAGCGATTACGGCCTGGCTGCCGGCGTGTTCACCGCCGACCTCAGCCGGGCCCATCGGGTGGCGCGCAAGCTGCGCGCCGGCAGCGTCTGGGTGAACTACTGGGACGGCGGCGACATGACCGCGCCCTTCGGCGGCTACAAGCAGAGCGGCAACGGCCGCGACAAATCCCTGCATGCCTTCGAGAAGTACACCGAAGTGAAGGCGACCTGGATCAACCTCGAGCCCTGAGCCGCTGCCGGTCCGGCTGGGCGGACTGAGCGGCGTCGCGCGTCAGGGACTCCGCGTGGCTGCGGTGGTAGACGTAAGAGCGTCGCGCAAGATGACCGCAGCGGCCGCCGTTGGCCAGCAGCCGCTGCATCAGCGCCGATTCCTCGGCGTAGGCGAGGTCCGGGAATCCGCCGGCCGCCAGCATCACGTCCCGACGCAGCACCAGCATGCCCACGCCGATGCAGTCGTCGAGGTGGATGTCTTCGCCAGGATTCTGTGCGCACGGCACCATCGGACTGCCCACCACGCGCATCGGCGACAGCCAGATGTCCACCGATGGGTCGGCTTGCATGGCTTCGCGATGGCGGGCCAGGTGGTCGGGGTCGAGTTCGTCGTCGCTGTCCAGGAACGCGATCCACGGCGCCCGCGATTGCTGCAGCAGGAAGTTCCTAGATGCGGCCTGGCCGCAGTTGTCGTGGCGCCAGGTGCGGATGCGCGGATCGCGCTGGCGCCAGTGGGCCAGCACGCCCGGCGTGCCGTCGCCCGAGCCGTCGTCGGCGATCAGCAGTTCCCAGGCGGTTTCTTGCTGCGCCAGCACCGACACCAGCGACCGGCCCAGGAAGCCGGCGCGGTTGAAGGTGGGCATAAGAATGGAGAAGCGTGGCATCACAGCTCCTATTCTCCATCGCAGCCTTTGCGGCGTGCAAGGGCCGTGACTGTGGCCCGGGCCGGCTTACCAGAGCGCGTCACGCAGTTTGAACCACGCCATCGCGGCCACGAGCATTGGCGTGCGCAGCGCGCGCCCGCCGGGGAAGTTGCGGTGCGGGATCGCGGCAAATGCATCCAGCCGGCCGGCTTGGCCGCGGATGGCCTCGGCCAGGATGCGTCCGGCCAGGCCCGTAGCCGCCACGCCGTGCCCCGAGAAGCCCTGCGCGAAGTAGACGTTGTCGCCTAGCCGGCCCCAGTGCGGCGCACGGTTCAGGCTGATATCGATCAGGCCGCCCCAGACGCTGTCGAACTTCACGCCCTTGAGCTGCGGG
>JANORD010000305.1:0-1841 GCA_031415095.1 Lysobacteraceae bacterium | reverse complement strand
CCTGTAGGCGGCACTTCAGGCCCGATGCTCCGCCCTCCCCCCTGTAGGAGGCACTTCAGTCCCGATGCTCTCGTCCAGAACCATCGGGACTGAAGTCCCTCCCACAAACTGCACGGGGCATCAGGACTCAACTCCCTCCCGCACGGCGCGGCCGATGGGATTAAAATGACGCTTCGCCTGTCACCGCATCCATCATGACCCTGCTTCTGCAAGATCCCCTCCCGCGCAAGGCCCAGCACGAACGCCACAAGCTGGCGAAGCGGCTGCGCCGGCAGGTGGGCCAGGCCATCGCCGACTTCGGCATGATCGAGGACGGCGACAAGGTGATGGTGTGCCTGTCGGGCGGCAAGGACAGCTACACCATGCTGGACCTGCTGCTGCAGCTGCAGAAAAAGGCGCCGGTGCGCTTCGAGCTGGTGGCAGTGAACCTGGACCAGAAGCAGCCCGGCTTCCCTGAGCACATCCTTCCCGACTACCTGCGCGGCCTGGGCGTGCCCTTCACCATCATCGAGCAGGACACCTATTCAGTGGTCAAGCGCGTGGTGCCCGAGGGCAAGACGATGTGCTCGCTGTGCTCGCGCCTGCGCCGCGGCGCGCTCTACCAGCACGCCAAGGACCACGGCTACACCAAGATCGCGCTGGGCCACCACCGCGACGACCTGCTGGCCACCTTCTTCATGAACCTGTTCTTCCACGCCAAGCTGGCCACCATGCCGCCCAAACTGCTCAGCGACGACGGCGCGCACGTGGTGATCCGGCCGCTGGCCACGGCGCGCGAAGCCGACATCGCCGCCTACGCCGACTGGAAGCAGTTCCCCATCATCCCCTGCACCCTGTGCGGCTCGCAGGAAAACCTGCAGCGCAAACAGGTGGCCCGCATGATGGCCGCCTGGGAAAAAGAGCACCCCGGCCGCACTGAAACCATCGCCAAGGCGCTATCGGACGTGCGGCCTTCGCAGCTGGCCGATCCCGGCTCCTTCGACTTCGCCGCCCTCGGCCGCCTCACCACCCTGCCGCTGCCCGACGCCCACGCCTGGCTCGCCCCCGACGAAGGAACGGTGTCAGAGTGAGTTAATTCGCAGATTGACTCCCCTTGACGCCGTGCCGCTCCGCGAATTAACTCACTCTGACACCGTTATTAACTCACTCTGACACCGTTTTTTCTTGCTGGGATATTTGATGTTCTTTCGTAATTTGACGTTTTTTCGCTTTCCTTCCTCCCTCGCAAAAGCCTTCGTTGAACTCGACGCCCGCCTGGAAGACTGCCGCTTGAAGCCGGTGGGTCCGTCCGAGCTGATGTCGCGCGGGTTCGTGCCGCCGTTCGGGCGCGACGAGCCGGCCATGAGCCACCGTGTGCATGACGGCATCTGGATCACGCTGGGCGGCGAGGACCGCCTGCTGCCCGCCGCCGTCATCAACGACGAATTGGGCAAGCGCATCGCCCAGATGGAGGAGAAGGAGGGCCGCAAGCTCGGCGGCCGCGCCCGCAAGCGGCTCAAGGAAGACTTGGTGATGGAGCTACTGCCGCGCGCGTTCGTGCGCCCGGTGCGCACCAGCGCCACGCTGGACCTTCAGCACGGCTTCATCGCGGTGGATACCAGCTCGCGCAAGTCGGCCGAGACCCTGGTGTCGGAATTGCGCCACGCGCTGGGTAGCTTCCCGGCGCTGCCGCTGAACGCCGAGGTGTCCGCGCGCGCCGTGCTCACCGGCTGGATCGCCGGCGAGCCGCTGCCCGCGGGCCTGGTGTTGGGCGTCGAGTGCGAGCTCAAGGACCCCATCGATGGCGGTGCCATCGTGAAGTGCCAGCGCCAGGAGCTGCTGTGCGACGAGATCAAGAAGCA
>JANORD010000304.1:0-2918 GCA_031415095.1 Lysobacteraceae bacterium | reverse complement strand
CGAAGGGCATCGGGACTGAAGTCCCTCCTACAGTCCCTCCTACAATCCCTCCAGCTGGCCCGGCGGCGGGGAGGTTTAGTTTTTCGCGCATCAGGCGGCACAGGTTGGCGAACATCCAGCTGATGCCGGGGTCGTTGAACTGGCTGGCGATGGTGGGATACACCGGCACGTCCTCGTCCTTCAGGGCGAAGGCGACGCGGTTGCGCTTCCACTGCTTGCGTACGTCGCGCAAGGCGTCTTCGGCGCCGCGCTTGTCGTACTTGTTCAGGACCACCAGCTCGGCGTAGTCGAGCATGTCGATCTTTTCCAGCTGGCTGGGGGCGCCGAAATCGCTGGTCATCACGTACACCGGGAAATCCACCAGGTCCACGATCTGGGAATCGCTCTGGCCGATGCCGGCGGTTTCCACCATCACCAGGTCATAGCCCTGGCCGCGCAGGAAGGCCACGCAGTCCTTGAGCACGGCATTGGTGGCCACGTGCTGGCGGCGGGTGGCCATGGAGCGCATGAAGACGCGCGGGCTGCGCAGGGAGTTCATGCGGATGCGGTCGCCCAGCAGCGCGCCGCCGGTGCGGCGGCGGGTGGGGTCCACCGAGATCACGGCGATGCGCATCTGCGGGAAGTGCTGCAAGAACCGGTTCATCAGCTCGTCGGTGACGCTGGACTTGCCGGCGCCGCCGGTGCCGGTGAGGCCAATCACCGGGGTTTTGCCGCCGGCCAGCTGCCACTGCTTGCGCAGCGTGGCCAGCTGGGCCTCGTCGAACGCGCCTTCCTCGATGGCGGTGATCATCTTGCCGATGCTGATCTCGTCGTTGATGTCCGCCACCAACGCCCCGGCCCCAAAACCGGGGTCAGAGTACGTTTTCGCCCGCCGGTTCCCTTTGACTCCCTTGGCGCCTGGGGGCGAAAAGGTACTCTGACCCCTGTTTTCGCGGGTGCGGCGGACGAGGTCTTCGATCATGGCTACCAGGCCCATCTGCATGCCGTCGTTGGGGTGGTAGATGCGCTCGACGCCGTAGTCCTGCAGGTCGCGGATTTCCTCGGGGGTGATGGTGCCGCCGCCGCCGCCGAATACGCGGATGTGGCCGGCGCCGCGCTCACGCAGCATGTCCACCATGTACTTGAAGTATTCGGTGTGGCCGCCCTGGTAGCTCGAAAGGGCGATGCCGTCGGCGTCTTCCTGCAGGGCGGCGCGAACCACGTCTTCCACGCTGCGGTTGTGGCCCAGGTGCACCACTTCCACGCCCTGGGCCTGGATCAGCCGGCGCATGATGTTGATGGCGGCGTCGTGGCCGTCGAACAGGCTGGCGGCGGTGATGAAGCGCAGCGGGCTGCGTTCGGGGCCGTTCTCGGCGGTGGGCAGGGAGTTGGCGGGGGTGCTCATGGGGCGCACTCGGACGGCAAAGGCGGGAATGGCCCGATTGTAGCGCCAGCGCGGGGTGGCCCCCTACCCCGCCCTCAGCAGCCCGCGCGGCCCGCGAATCAGCCGCCCAGGGCCTCGCAAAAAGCCTTGGCGAACGCGCTGCGGCGGATGTCCGCCGCCTCGCGGCCGGGCGCATCCACCAGGTTGAGCTTGGCGCTGCGCAGGCGGTCGAGTTCGGCGCCGCGGCGGAACGCCACCTCGCGCTGAAGCCGCGCGCGGCTGCTGTCGTCCAGGCCCGAGGCCACGGTGAAGCGGTGGCCGGCCAGCGCGCGCCAGGGCACGAAGATCGCATGCACCTCGCCCTCGGCCACGGCGAAAAATCCCGCCCCGAACAAGTCCGCGCTGGCGCTGTGGGAAGACAGGCTCCACTCCCCGCCGTCGCGGTACTCCAGCGTGGAGGTCACCGAAACCGGCGGTGCGACCGCACGCGATTGGGTGTCAGCGCTGAGCAGGATGCCGCGCAGATCGCCGATGGGGTTGGAATGGGTGACGTCGCCCGAGCGCAGGATCACGTTGCCGCCCTCCCAATCCAGCCCGGTCAGCTGGCCGTAAAGGATCTCGCTGGTGTCGAGCAGCAGGATCACTTTCTGAAGGTCCGGCCGCAGTTCGCCCATCCAGCGCGGCGGCTGCGGCAGGCCGTAGAGCACCCCGGCGCCGTAGCCAAAGCTGCCCGGAAGTTCGTCGATGCGCTGGAGTTCGGCCATGACCTGATCGTAAAGGGTTCAGGGGCGAGTTTCGATGACCAACGGCAGAAAAAAGCACGGGCCCGGTGGCGATCAGGCCTGCTTGCTGGGCGCCTTGGGCAAATCGTCCAGCGCCAGGCCCCCCTGGTCCAGCACGCCGGTGCCGCCCTTCAGGCGCACGCGCAGCGCCAGGTCGGTGCGTGAATCGGCATGCTCCATGATGTCGGCGTAGGCCACCCGGCCGTCGCTGTAGAGCTTGAACAGCGCATCGTCGAACGTCTGCATGCCGGCGCCGCCGCCCTGCCGCATGGCCTCCTTGATGCCGCCCACTTCGCCCTTTTCGATCATGCCGCGCACGTACGGCGTGGACACCAGGACTTCCACCGCAGGCAAGCGGCCACCCTTCACGTCCGGCAGCAGCCGCTGGCTGACGACGGCCTGCAGGTTCTGCGCCAGGTCGGCAAGCAGCTGGCCGCGGGCCGCTTCCGGGAAGAAATTGATGATGCGGTCCAGGGTCTGGTTGGCGTTGTTGGCGTGCAGGGTGGAAATGCACAGGTGTCCGGTTTCGGCATAGGCGATGGCGGCCTGCATGGTCTCGCGGTCGCGGATCTCGCCGATCATGATCACGTCCGGCGCCTCGCGCATGGCGTTCTTCAGGGCGTTGGCGTAGCTCTTGGTGTCTAGCCCCACTTCGCGCTGGTCCACCACGCTCATGCGGTGCTGGTGCAGGTATTCGATGGGCTCTTCGATGGTCAGGATATGGTCGGTTCGATTCCGGTTGCGGTGGTCGATCATCGCCGCCAGCGTGGTGG
>JANORD010000303.1:0-2389 GCA_031415095.1 Lysobacteraceae bacterium | reverse complement strand
CACCTGGGTCAGGATCGGCGCCACGAAGGCACCGGCGTTGATGCCCATGTAAAAGATGGTGAAGCCCGAATCGCGGCGCTCATCACCCGTGGCGTACAGCTTGCCCACCATGGTGGAGATGTTGGGCTTGAACAGACCGTTGCCGACGATGATGGTCGCAAGACCCATTTCGAAAATCATCGGGTTGGGCAGTGAAATCATGAACAGTCCGGCAGCCATGAAGGTGGCGCCCAGCAGGATGGAGCGCTGGTAGCCAATCACCCGGTCCGCGATCAAGCCGCCAAAAATGGCGCCCGCATACACCAGCGCCAGGTAGGAGCCGTAGGTGAGGTTGGCGGACCCCTGCCCGGACGAATCGCCGTCGTGGAACTGCGCCACGATGTACAGCACCAGGGCCCAGCGGATGCCGTAGAAGGCGAACCGCTCCCAGAACTCGGACATGAACAGCATCCAGAGCGGGGCGGGATGGCCCAGGGTCTGCTTGAACTCTGGAATCGGTGCGCCCGTATCGGGCGTGGTGCTGACGGCGCCGCTCATGCGGTCTCTCCCCTGGTGGATTCTTGTGGTCTTGCTGCCGGCAGGCCGGGCCCCGGGCGGTCTGGCCGCGCCGGAAGGCCGTGAAGGTGTACCGGTTTGGTCCCCGGGCGTCAAACGGCCCCGGGATTTCCGGGGCTGCTCAGGCGGTGCGGAGCCGGGGCAAGGGCCTCAGCCGCCCGGCACGTACTCGTAGCTGGCGCCGACGCCCAGCGGGATGCCCAGCGCCCAGTAGCCCAACAGGAACGCCGTCCAGACCACCAGCAACGTGAGCGTGTAGGGCAGCATCAGTGCGATCAGGGTGCCTATGCCGCTGGACTTCACGTAGCGCTGGCAGAACACCACGATCAGCGGGAAGTACGGCATCAGCGGCGTGATGATGTTGGTCGAGGAGTCGCCGACGCGATAGGCGGCCTGGGTGAGGTCGGGCGACACGCCCAGCTCCATCAGCATCGGCACCATGATGGCGCCGATCAGTGCCCACTTCGCCGAGGCCGAACCGATCAGCAGGTTCACGCAGGCAGTGAGCAGGATCATCCCCACCAGGGTCAGCTGGATGGGCATGCCCAGCGCCCGCAGGCCGGTGGCGCCCTCGATGGCCAGCAGCGCGCCCAGGTTGGACTGCCCGAACGCGTAGATGAACTGCGCGCAGAAGAACGCCATCACGATGTAGTAGCCCATGCCGCTCATCGCCTTGCTCATGCCCTGCACGACGTCGCGATGGGTCTTCACCGTGGCGGCGGCCAGGCCGTACACCACGCCGGGCACCAGGAAGAAGACGAAGATCAGCGGCACGATCGAACGCATCAGCGGCGCCGTGCCGACCAGCAGCGAACTGCCGCCCTCGGGGACGTCCGCGGCGGGCGCACGCCAGGGCGAGGTTTCCGGGAACAGGCTCAGCGCGAACAGCGCAGCGGTTACCGCCATCGCCAGCACAGCCAGCAGCAGGCCGCGGCGCTCGACCGCGGTGAGCGGATCCAGCGCCGGCATCTGGGACGGGTCGCCGTCCACGGCCAGGCGGCGCAGGCGGGGCTCGATCACGCGGTCGGTGAGGAACCAGCCCACCAGCACGATCAGCACCGTGGAGCTGGTGGTGAAGAAATAGTTGTTCAGCGGGCTGACAAGCACCGTGGGGTCGGTGAGCTGTGCCGCCGCCTGGCTCAGGCCCGACAGCAGCGGGTCCAGGCTCGAGGGCAGCACGGTGGCGGAGAAGCCGCCCGACACGCCGGCGAACGCCGCCGCGATGCCGGCCAGCGGATGCCGCCCGGCGGCGTAGAAGATGACGCCGCCCAGCGGGATCACCAGCACGTAGCCGGCGTCCACCGCGATGTGGCTGAAGATGCCCACGAAGATCACCGACGGGGTCAGCAGCCACTTCGGCGTGACCGACAGCGCCGAGCGCAGGCTCGCGCTGATGAAGCCGGTATGTTCGGCCACGCCCAGGCCCAGCATCGCCACCAGCACCACGCCCAGCGGCGGGAATGAAACGAAGGTGGGCACCATTTGCGACATGAAGGCGGTGAAGCCGGCGCCCGAAAGCAGGTTGTTCACCACGATCGGACTGCCGCTGCGCGGATCGATGGCCTCGAAGCTCACGCCCGAAAGCGCCCAGGAAACCACCCATACCAGCAGCATCAGCAGCAGGAACAGCACCGCGGGGTCGGGCAACCGGTTGCCCAAGCGCTCCACGAGGTCCAGCGAACGGACGTTGAAGCCGCGCGGCGCGGCGGTGTCGGGGCTGGCCGGGGTCATGCGGGCTCCTGTCGAAATCCTCGGAAGCCCCGAATCCTACCAGCGGTCCGGCCGTGTCCGCTCAACCCGGCTGCCCCAGCACCGTCCGCACCTCGAACAGCTC
>JANORD010000302.1:0-7081 GCA_031415095.1 Lysobacteraceae bacterium | reverse complement strand
GCGCGGCCTTCCAGCAGGTCGTCGGCCAGGAAGGCGACGTCGGCTTCGATGGCGCGCGCGCCGGTGTCGGCGTCGGCCGCAGCGGGCGCCGTCACGGCGGGCACCGCGGCGGGGCCGGCAGGCGCCACGTTCAGATTGCAGGCCGTGAGCAGGCCCAAGCCCAGCACCACGACCAAGGTTTTCGAAACAGGCGTCATCAGGGTTCCTCCAAAGCAGAAGTTGAAACTAACACCGGGGCCGCAGCCGTGGAATGATGAGGCAGCGAATCTTCAGGAGCCCGCCATGGCCGGTACCGGAACCCTCCACGTCCCCGCCCGCGGGGAAGCCTGGGCGGCCGCCGCCGTCGTGATTGCCGCGCTGGTCTGGTCGGGCATCGCGCCCTACGACCGCCTGACCTGGGTGCTCGAAGTGATCTGGGTACTGCTGGGCCTGCCGCTGCTGGCCTGGGCCTGGGGCCGCTTCCCGCTCACGCGCCTGCTCACCTGGCTGCTGGTGCTGCACGCGCTGGTGCTGATCTACGGCGGCGCCTACACCTACGCGCTCACGCCGCTGGGCCTGTGGTTCATGGACGCGTTCGACCTGGCGCGCAATCACTACGACCGCCTGGGCCATTTCGCCCAAGGCTTCATCCCGGCCATCCTGGCGCGCGAGCTGCTGCTGCGCAAAACCCCACTGGTGCGGGGCGGCTGGCTGTTCTACCTGGTGCTGGCGGCGGCGCTGTCGTTCAGCGCGTTCTTCGAATTGATCGAATGGTGGTCGGCGCTGGTGTGGGGCGGCGATGCCGACGCCTTCCTGGCCACGCAGGGCGACGTCTGGGACACCCAGTGGGACATGTTCCTGGCGCTGTGCGGCGCGGTGCTGGCGCAAGTGCTGCTGGCGCGGACGCACGATCGCCAGTTGGGGCTGCGCTAGCGCGCTAGCCGGTGGCGTCCAGCAGCGGCGCTTCCCAGCCGGTCATGGCGTCGGCCATCACAAGGTTGCGGCCGGCGTTCTTGGCGGCATACATGGCGCGGTCGGCGCGCTGGAGCAGCTGTGGGAATTCGACATCGGCCGGCGCCAGCGTGGCGACGCCAATCGACACCGTCACCGCGCGGCGGTGCCCGTCCATCACCAGTGGCTTGCTGCAGTAGCCCAGGCGAATGCGCTCGCCGGCGCTGACGGCGCTGGCCATGTCGGTATTGGGCATCAGCACGATGAATTCTTCGCCGCCCAGCCGGCCCAGCACGTCCTCGGCGCGCAGCTCTTCGCGGATGCGCGCCACCGACTCCACCAGCGCGGCATCGCCAACCGCATGGCCTAGTTCATCGTTGATGCGCTTGAAGTGGTCCACGTCCAACACCAGCACCGCCAGCGGCATGCCGTGGCGGCGCGCCCCGGCCATCGCGCGCAGGCCTAGTTCGTCGATGGCGCGGCGGTTGTAGCAGTTGGTGAGGAAATCCACCCGCGCGGCGCGCTCCAGTTCGCGCTGGCTGCGCTCGGTGCACATCAGCAGGAAGCCCAGCGTGCCCACCACCGGCAGCACGCTGCCCACCGCATAGGTGAGCACCTGCACGTGGCCCAGCTGGAACAGGCCGGTCACCTTGCCCGGGTCCACGAACATGGTGAGCGCACGGTAAAGCAGGATGCCCGCCGACAGCCCCAGCACGGCGCCGGCGATATGCCGCATCTGACCCTCCGAGCCCGGTGCGCGGTAGATGATCCACACGCTGCGGCCCAGCAGCGACGCCGACAGCAGGGCCACCAGCGCCAGCCGCAGCGGCAGGTTGGGCTGCAGCACGCCCAGCCACACCGACACCGCGGCCACGGCGGCCACCAGCAGCCACAGGTACAGATGCCGGCGCACCAAGCCGTTGAACTCCTCCAGCGCAATGGCGTAGCAGGCGAAGCTGCTGGCCATCAGGCTGTTGCCCACGCCGATCACGAACCAGGCCGGTGCGATCTCGCGCAGGCTGAGCATGACGAAGCTGGCGGGCAGCATCAGGGTAGCCGCCACCCACCAGCGCAAACTGGCCCGGTAAGACGGCGGCAGTGAGCGGCTCGCCAGCATCAGGATGCCGCCGACCACCACCGTGAGCAGGGCGCCCATCAGCAGGGCCGAGCGGATATCAAACGTCCAGTTCATCCAGGGGCGCCTCGGGGCGCAGGGGCAAAGCCAACCGCTAGGGTTTCATCGCTGCGGCCTTGGCGCAAGGCTACGCACTCAGGCGCGCGGGCCGGACTCGGGGTCGGACGGGGCTTGCGATGGCCTGCGCGTGCGGAAAGGCAGCACCACACCGGTGTCATCGCCCGCAGGCCGCTGCCAAAGCACCGGCACGCTGTCCGGGCCCGGAAGCTCCAGCTCCGGATCGGCCTCGAAGGCCTCCGGCGCTTCCTCCCAACTGTAGAGCCGCCGCGGCGGCTCCGGGTCGGCGCGGCGCCAAAGCCAAGCCGCCAGGATGCCCGCCAGGGCGCCGCACAGGTGGTATTCCCAGGACACCCCGGGCTCGCGCGGCAGCACCGTGAGCAGCATGCCGCCGAAGAAAAAGAAGGCGATCAGCGCCGCTGCGATGGCGGCGCGGTCGCGGCGCAGCAGGCCCAGGAACAGCAGCAGGAACATCAGGCCGTGGGTTAGCCCGCTGGCGCCGATGTGGAAAGACGGCTGGCCAATCACCCAGGTGCCCAGCCCCGAAAGCACCCAGATCAGTGGCACGGCGCGCACGGTGGCGCGCGGATACACCGTGCCCACCAGCGGCCCTAGGATCAGCAGGGCCGAGGCGTTGGCCAGCCAATGCCCGCTGGACCCATGCAGCAGCGGCGCGAACAGCACGCCCACCAGCCCGGGCAGGTGCTGTGGCACCAGCGCCAGCCCGCGCAGTCCACCCAGCCATGGCTCGGCGAAATGGATGGCGCCAATCAGGGCGACGAAGGCCAGGCTGGCCAGCAGGGCGCGCCGGAACCGGGCGCGCACGGCCTGGGCATGCTGCTGCAGGGGATTCTCCATCCCCCTGTAGTGGGGCCGCACGCGTGCCGGGCAAGCCCGGGGCTAGGCGGCGTCCAGCTTGGGCTTGGGCTTGATCACCAGGCTCAGGCCCATGGCCGCGGCCAGGGTCAGCACCACCACGCCCAGCGACACCACCACCGGGATCTTGTACAGATCAATCAGCAGCATCTTGGCGCCGATGAAGATCAGCACCAGCGCCAGCCCGTAGGCCAGCAGGTGGAACTTCTCGGCGGCGCCCGCCAGCAGGAAGTACAGCGCCCGCAGGCCCAACACCGCGAACACGTTGGAGGTGAGCACGATGAACGGGTCGGTGGTGATGGCGAAGATGGCCGGGATGGAGTCCACCGCGAAGATCACGTCAGTCACTGCGATCATCACCAGCACCACGAACAGCGGCGTGTACTTGCGGCGCTTGCCCTGGCCAATCCACAGCGCCTCGCCGCGGTAGCGGCGGATCAGCGGCAAGTGGGCGGTGATCCAGCGCAGGATGGGGTTGGCGTCCATGTCCGGCTCTTTGCCCACCGCCCACAGCATCTTGGCGCCGGTGAGCAGCAGGAAGGCGCCGAAGAAATACAGGATCCAGTGGAACTTGGCGATCAGCGCCGCGCCGATGAAGATCATGATCGCGCGCAGCAAAATGGCGCCAATCACGCCCAGTATCAGCACGCGCTGCTGGGATTGCGCCGGGACGCCGAAGTACGTGAACAGCATCAGGAACACGAAGATGTTGTCCACCGCCAGCGCCTTCTCCACCAGGTAACCGGTGAGGAATTCCAGGGCGATGCGGTTGGCGTCGGTGTCCGGCACCCGGCCCTGCAGGTACCACCACAGGCCGAGGTTGAAAATAAGCGCCAGGGCGATCCAGGCCGCCGACCAGATCACGGCCTCGCGGGTGGACACCTTGTGGGGACCGTTCTGGCGCAGCACCAGCAGGTCAACGATGAGGGCAGCGATAACGAAGGCCGTGAATACGACCCACATCATCGGGGTGGCTATGGTTTCCATGGGGACTCCGGGGAATGCGCCTAGCGGCCGCAGGCTTGCAGGTCGTTCCAAGAAAGAACGAGCTTGGGCGCAGGTGGGCGAAGGTCTTGCTCACAGGCCAGGGCCTGTCTGCCGTACCGGGGTCGGGGCGCAGGCCCTGACCCGTGATGACGATATCGGCAGCGGGAGCTACTCCCCTTCTACGGCGCGGAGTCTGCCACAACCCCGTGAAGACCGCGACAACCCCGAAAAACAGGGGTCAGAGTACATTTTCCCTGACTGTCCCCGCGTATGTGGTGGACGCTTCGGGAAAATGTACTCTGACCCCTGTTTTTCGGGGGCTGTATCATGGCGGCATGACTACCGAAGCCCTGCCCGTCGTCCATCTCAAGATTGAGCGCCGCTCCAACCACCCCTGGATTTTCCAGAAGATGGTGGACAAGCCAGTGGCCAAGCCCAAGCCCGGCAGCCTGGTGGACGTGGTGGACAACACCGGCAAGTGGGTGGCGCGCGGCTTTTACAACGGCCATTCGCGCATCGCCCTGCGGGTGCTCACCGAGGATTTCGACGAGGCCATCGACGAGGCCTGGTTCGCGCGCAAGATCCGCGCGGCCGTGGCCCTGCGCCGGGACCTGCTGCAGCTGGACGAAACAACCGACGCCTGGCGCGTGGTGCATTCCGAAGGCGACGGTATTTCCGGCTTGGTGGTGGACCGCTACGCCGACTTGCTGGTGGTGGAGTTCTTTTCCGCCGGCCCGTTCCGCTACCGCGAGTGGATCTACGCCGCCCTGCGCGTCGAGTTCCCGGGCTGCCGTTTCTACAGCTTCTCGGAAGAGCACGTGCAGAAGCAGGAAAGCTTCGACTTCCGCTCGCCGCCGCCGCCAGAACCCAGCGTCATCACCGAACACGGCCTGAAATTCCGCGCCAGCCCCGGCAGCGGCCACAAGACCGGCTTCTTCGCCGACCAGCGCGACAATCGCGAATACCTCACCCGCTTCACCGCGGGCAAGCGCGTGCTGGACATCTGCTGCAACTCCGGCGGCTTCGCCATTTACGCCAAGGCGCGCGGCGGTGCCGATGAAGTGATCGGCATCGACCTGGACGAGGAAATCCTGGAGGTCGCGGAAAAGAACGCGCGGCTCAACAACGCCGCGGTGAAATTCGTCCAGGCCGACCTGTTCCACTACCTGCGCGACGCCCACCAGCGCGGCGAGCTGTTCGACGTGGTGATCCTGGACCCGGCCAAGCTCACCCGCGACCGCGAACAAGTGATTCCGGCGCTGAAGAAATACAACGACATGAACAAGCTCGCCATGCAGGTGATCAAGCCCGGCGGCGTGCTGCTCACCTGCTCCTGCACCGGCCTGGTAAGCGAGGAAGAGTTTCTCGACATGATCCGCCGCGCCGCGTTCTACGCCGGCCGCACGGTGCAGATTCTCAAGGTGGCCGGCGCCGGCGCCGACCATCCGTTCATGGCCCATGTGAAAGAAAGCCGCTATCTGAAAGCGGTGTTTTGCCGGGTGGAATGAGCGGCGTTCGCGCCGTGGACACGGCTGGCGCGCTCCACTGACCCCCATGTCCGACGCCCCCGATTCGCTTGACGCCGTTTGGGACCACGCCTGGTCGCGTTTGTTCGTCGGCGCGCGCGGGCGCAGCGATGCCTTCCACCAGGGCGTGCTGGCCACGATTTCTCCGGACGGTCCGCAGGCGCGCTATGCGGTGCTGCGCGCCGTGGGCGCTACGTCCGGAAGCGTCGCCTTCCACACCGACCGCCGCAGTCCCAAGTGCGCGCAGCTACTTCAGGATCCGCGGGTGTCGTGGTGCTTCTTCGGCCACGGTGAACAGCTGCGGCTGCAGGGCCGCGTCACCCTGCACCTGGACGACGCCGCGGCGGACCAGGCGTGGGCCGCCTGCCGCCCCCAGGCGCGCGCCAACTACGCCGTGCCGCTGGCGCCGGGAATCGCCGTTGTGCAGCCCGAACTGGCCGACGGCCCCGGCCCGTCCGCCACCGAAGCGCTGGTGGTCGCGCGCGGCAACTTCGCGCTGGCGCAGGTGCAGGTGGACAGCGTGGACTGGCTCTCGCTGGCCGCCAGCGGCCACCGCCGCGCCCAGTTCAGCCGGGACGGGTCGCGCTGGCAGTCCACCTGGGTGGCCCCGTGAAACGCGCCGCGCTCACCTTCATCTTCATCACCGTGCTGATCGACGTGCTCGCTTTCGGGCTGATCATCCCGGTGCTGCCGCACCTGCTCAAGCAGTTCACCAACGGCGACATCGCCCAGGCCACGATCTGGCACGGCGTGTTCGCCACCTCGTTCATGGTGATGCAGTTCTTCTTCTCGCCGGTGCTGGGCGCGCTCTCGGATCACTTCGGCCGCCGGCCGGTGATCCTGCTGTCGAACCTGGGCCTGGGCGTGGATTTCCTGATCATGGCGCTGGCCGGAACGCTGCCGTGGCTGCTGTTCGGACGCATCCTGTCGGGCATCACTTCGGCCAGCTTCAGCACCGCCAACGCCTATATCGCCGATGTGACGCCGCCGGAAAACCGCGCTGCCGCGTTCGGCAAGATCGGCATGGCGTTCGGTCTGGGCTTCACGCTGGCGCCGGTGTTCGGGGCCTGGCTGGGACAAATTGACCTGCGGCTGCCTTTTTATGCCGCCGCGGCGATGTCGCTGGCGAACTTCTGCTACGGCCTGTTCGTGCTGCCCGAGTCGCTTCCGCCAGAAAAACGCGCGCCGTTTTCCTGGCGCCGCGCCAACCCGCTGGCCTCGCTGCAGCTGCTGCGCGGGCATCCGGAGCTGTTCGGGCTGGCGGCGGTGGTGTTCCTGATGGCGCTGGCACACTTGGTGTATCCCACCACCTTCGTGCTGTATGCCGACTACCGCTTCGGCTGGGGCCTGGAAATGGTCGGCTGGACCCTGCTCATCGTCGGCGTGCTCAGCGTGATCGTGCAGGGCGCGCTGGTGGGCCGCCTCGTGCGCTGGCTGGGCGAGCGGCGCACCTTGATGTTGGGTGCAGCTTGCGGCGCGTTGGGTTTCACCCTCTACGGCTTCGCACCCACCGGTTACTGGTTCTGGGCCGCCATGCCCATCGCCGCGCTGTGGGCCGTGGCCAACCCGG
>JANORD010000301.1:0-13095 GCA_031415095.1 Lysobacteraceae bacterium | reverse complement strand
GTCGGGGTCGGCGTCCAGGCGCCTTCGAGGCCGCTGGTGATGGCGTGCTCGCCCTTGCCGCTGCCAAAGCTGTTCTTCCAGCCCAGGCCCTGCTCCTCGATGTCCGCGCCCTCGGGCTCGCGGCCAACGTGGGCGGCATCGCCGGCGCCGTGGGCCTTGCCAAAGGTGTGGCCACCCGCGGTGAGCGCCACGGTCTCGTAGTCGTTCATCGCCATGCGGGCGAAGGTGTCGCGAATGTCACGCGCCGATCCCAGCAGATCGTGATTGCCGTTCGGGCCCTGCGGGTTGACGTAAATCAGGCCCATCTGCACGGCGCCCAGCGGGTTATCAAGCTCGCGGTCGCCCTTGTAGCGCTCATCGCCCAGCCAGCTGGTTTCCGGGCCCCAGTAGATTTCGTCCTCCGGCTCCCAGATGTCGGCGCGGCCGCCGCCGAATCCGAAGGTCTTGAAGCCCATCGAGTCCATGGCGACGTTGCCAGTGAGGATCAGCAGATCGGCCCAGGACAGCTTGTCGCCGTACTTCTGCTTGATCGGCCACAGCAGGCGGCGCGCCTTGTCGAGGTTGCCGTTGTCGGGCCAGCTGTTGAGCGGGGCGAAGCGCTGCGCGCCGGTGCCGCCGCCGCCGCGACCGTCCTGGATGCGGTAGGTGCCTGCCGCGTGCCAGGTCATGCGCACGAAGAACGGGCCGTAGTGGCCATAGTCGGCCGGCCACCAATCCTGGGAATCGGTCATCAGCGCGGTGAGGTCCGCGACCACAGCGTCCAGGTCCAGCGTCTTGAACGCCTCGGCGTAGCTGAACGCCTCACCCATGGGGTTGGTCGGGGCGGACTGCTGGGCCAGCATTTTCAGGTTCAGCTGGTTGGGCCACCAGGTGGCGTTTGAGGGCGCAGTGGACACCGCGTGGCTACCGGCGCCGCCCGAGAACGGGCACTTTGATTCAGTTGACATGGTTCTCTCCGTGGGACGGTGGTGTAGTGATTGTGGGTCCAGCTTGCGTCACTAGTGTGGATAGATGAAATCCTTTTTTTAGATGGTTGCCATAGTTTCGGTATATCAGTGGCAAACTTACCCCCTGACCGGACCCTGGGAGGCCGCGTGGCAAAGCCAGAAACACCCAAGCTGCAGGCCCCCGCCCCAAGCGGCGCTTGGCGCGAAGCGCGCGCCGTGCTGGATTTGGGCCGTATGGCCCTGCCCCTGCTGCTGCCAGCCGGCAAGGCGAGCGCCACTCGGCGCCGCCACATCCTCGTGCTGCCCGGCTTTGGCGCCGACGATCGCGCCACCTGGCCCCTGCGCCGCTACCTCAAGAAGCTTGGCCACCACGCTGAGGGCTGGGGCCAGGGCATGAACCGCGCCGGCACCGACATCCGCCACACCTTGGCCGACCTGTCCCCCGGCTGGGCCATTGAGCCGATAGCGAGCAAATACCGCGGCGAAGGCGGCGTGCCGATGCTGTGCGACCGCATGGTGGCCCACACCCGCGAGCGCTGCCGGGCGCTGGGCGTACCGCTCACGCTGATCGGCTGGAGCCTGGGCGGCGTGGTCGCGCGTGAAGTGGCGCGCGAACTGCCCGGCATGGTGGAAGCCGTAATCACCCTGGGCACGCCCGTACAAGGCGGGCCCAAGTACACCGCGGCGGCGCCCTTCTTCCGCAAGCGCGGCATGGACCTGGACTGGATAGAGCGCGAAGTGGCCAAGCGCGCCGCCACGCCCATCCTGGCGCCCATCACCGCCATCCGCAGCCACAGCGACGCCGTGGTGTCCTTCGCCGCGGCCCGCGACCACCACAGCCCGAACGTGCGGCACGTGGACGTGGATGCCTCGCACCTGGGCCTGTGCTTTAACCCGACCGTGTGGCGCGAGATTGCCCGGGCGCTGAACCAAGCCCCGTGATGTCGCCCGTGGCTTGGCACTGGGGCCATCCTGACGTACCCGCATTCATGCCTTGAAGCGTGCGGCGATCTGGCGGATATCCTGCGGTGTAGTGCGGCAGCAGCCGCCAATCAGCCGGGCGCCTATGTCCTGCCACTCCCCAATCCGATCGATCAGGCTGCCGCCCGCGGTCCCGCAGGCATGCCAGGTTTTGCTCACCGCATCGTAATTCTCACCGGAGTTCGGATAGACCAGCAGCGGCTTGTCGGCCAGCTCGGCCAACTGCCGCAAGGCCGGGGCGACCCTTTCCAGCGCAATGCAGTTGATGCCGATCGCCAACACCTGCGGATTGCCACGAAGCGCCGCCAGCACCTGC
This sequence comes from Lysobacteraceae bacterium, assembly GCA_031415095.1. GTDB lineage: Bacteria > Pseudomonadota > Gammaproteobacteria > Xanthomonadales > Xanthomonadaceae > Arenimonas. The sequence continues at coordinate 10,851 of JANORD010000301.1, read as the reverse complement.
GTCAGCGGCGTGCCGTCGCTGAGGTGCTGGCTGTCGCGCAGGGTGAAGGCGAACCAGGCGCCGAGCGTCGGGAACTCCCGCAACACTGCCAACAACGCCTGTAGCTCGCTGAACGACGGCAGGGTCTCACAGGCCAGCAGATCAACCCCGGCTTCGGCCAGCGCGGCGATGCGTGGGCGGTGGAAGGCGATCATCTCTTCGCGCGGCAGCGAATAATCGCCACGGTATTCGGAGCCGTCCGCGAGATAGGCGCCGTACGGCCCCACCGAGCCTGCGATCAATAGCGGTGCGGCCTGCGGATGCTTTGCCAGATAGTCGCTGCGTGCCTGCTGCGCCAGCTGCACGCTTCTAGCGATCAACGCGAGCGACTGCTGTTGGTCCAGGCCGCGCTGCAGGAAGCCCAACGGCGTGGCCTGGTAACTGGCGGTGATGGCGCATTGTGCCCCAGCGTTGAAATAGTCCAGATGCACCTGGTAAATCAGGTCGGGCCTCTCGATCAGCACCTTTGCCGACCAGAGCGGATCGCTGAGGTCGCAGCCGCGCGCCTCCAGTTGGGTCGCCAGCGCACCGTCCAAAATCAGGATTCGGTGGGTGGCCAACAGGGCGGCGACGGGATTGTTGACTGGCATGATCCTGGCCCACCAAAGATTTCTATCCGGCAGTGACAGGATCTTACGGAATCTGAATCATTGCGGCGGGCTTGGCGATGCCTGATTAGCTGCCGCAATCAAGGCGTCCACCTCGCTGAAATCAACGCGTGTCCGCATGTCGCGCACATTCTCATGCAGGCGCTCCAACAGCTGCTTGAACCGAGGCTCGTCGGCAAGCGGCGCAAGAATAGGATCCATCGCCATGGCATAGGGGTCGCTGAACCCGGCATCCACGGCATGCTCCAGCCAGGTCAATGCGCCTTCACGATCTCCCTTCATATGGCTGAGTGCGGCGTTCTCGTATGCTGGACCGAATGAACGGTCCCCGGCCTCGATCGCCTTCTCGTTGGCCGCGATGGTGGAAACAACCAGTGGCTGCGCCTGGGCGTCCTGGCCACTTTGTTGCCAGAGGTACGCCTGCAGCGTTCGTGCACTGTAGCCCTGCGTGGTCAGCCTTGCGTCGGGAAATGCATTCAGGAAAAAATCAACCTGTGGCGGGGCACAGTCCCGTCGTGTCAGCCAGCACACCTCCGCAAAAGCGGCCCGGACTTCCATGTTGTCCGGCTGCTCAGCGACCAGGGCCTCAAATCGCTTGATGGCTGCCTCCGGCTGGCCGCCATATAGCTCCGCTGCGGCAAGCCAGATGTGCAATCGATGCACGCTCTGGGCGGGGCGGTTCGGCGCCGAAAACTTCTCGATGCCCACCTGCAGCAGCTGGCGCGCGCGTTCGGTGTCCAGCAGCAGCAGTGGGACGGACAGGTGATAGTACGAAGTCGTCAGATTGGGCGCGAGCGGCATTGACCGGTTCGCCCAATAGAACGATTGGTCCAGCCGGCCGGAGGTGGCCTCCAGGACGGACAGGTCGTTCATCGCAGCGGAGAAGTTTGGATCCAGTTCCGTTGCGCGCTGGAATCCGATCCGGGCTGCATCCAGATGGCCGAGGGACATATTGGACGTGGCCAATACCTGTTGGGCAAGCGCCGATTTCGGATCCAGCTCTACGGCCTTTTTCGCATAGCCGAGGGCATTCAAGCTCGACTCGCGCGAGTTTCTCCAGTAATGCAGCTGGGCCAAACGAACAAAGGCCAGCGCAAACTTTGGATCCAGCTTGACCGCTTGCTCAAGCAAGACTACGGCAGCTTTGCTCTGTTGCTCGGTAAACGGGCTCATCTGGCTGGCATTGATGAACAATGCGAGTGCTTCTTTGTTCTCGGTTGGCAAGCGCTCGATTTTTTCCTTCTGCGCAAGCGTCAGGACCGTCTTCAGTTCCGCGGCGATCGCCAGGGCCAGCTCGGCCTGGATCGCGAAAATGTCGTTCACGTTCCTCTTAAACGATTTTGCCCACAGACGCGTATCGGTCAGCGCGTCGATCAATTGCGCGTTCACCTGGACGACGTTGCCGATGCGCTGCACGCTGCCTTCGAGAATATGCGACACGCCCAGTTCGAGCTGGATCTGCGGAACACCCGCGGAATTGCCCCGGTACTGCATCACCGAACGGCGCGAAACCACGCGCAAGTCTGGAATATTGCTCAATTGCGAAAGGATGCTTTCGTGAACGCCATCGGTAAAGACCTCGTTGCTCTTTGCCGTGGCTTCATCATCATCTCGACTCTCAAATGGCAGCACGGCTATGAAGCGCCCTTCCACGGCGCGGCTTGTTGCTGTCGGGGGCGACTGTTGCACTGCGGTCTTTGCATCTGACCTGTCATTTCCGACCATGGATTGGATCGCCGCAACCAGGACGACGACACACAGCGCGGCGATGGCCCAAGCGCCCTGCACGGAACGACGCGAGCGTGTACCCATGCCAGCGATCGTCTGGGGCATGCCGCTATTGGCCACAGGTGTCGCTTTGTCGTCCCGCCTGGCCAGCAGCCGCTGGATCCGCGCGACAAATGCTGGTGGAACCTCGCCCCGTGTAAGTGGTGTCCACTGGACGGCAGTAAACGAATCCGGCACCAGTGCCTCTTTCTCCCGGATTCCATCAAGGCTTACCGGCACGATGAAAGGTTGGCCCTTCGCGATCAGCAAGGATCGTTGTTCGGCGAGATGCCATTCCAGGCGGAAGTAACCTTCACGCCGGGCCTGCGTGTTCGACGAGAGCACGGGGATGAACAGCGCGCAGTCGTTTATTTGTTGCCTGATCTTGCGGTCCCAGGCATCACCGCCCACCAGTTCCAGCCGGTCGAACCAGACCTCTACCCCACCGGCGCGCAGTGCATCCACCACCTGCTGCACGGCGTCCGCATCGCCGGACGCGTAGCTCAGGAAGACAGCATTCTCCGGGGTTTGCGTCATGGTGGTTACCTGTCTGGCCTAGCGGGCGGTGGTGCCGCCGGGCTTGATCTTAGGGTCCAGCACCACGACGCCGTTGGGGCCAGTCACCGCCACCGAATACTCGTAGACCTTCTTGTCGGAATCCAGGTCGGTCCAGGACACCGAGCGCTGGTCCGCGGTGACTGCGGGCGGCTGGAATTGCACGGGCCAATTGGCTTGGCCGAAAATCGGCGTCGGCGCCACAGGAGCGCCCGGCGGATCCTCGGCGATGGCGACGGCCTGCCAGCCGTCGGCGGAGAAGCGATAGCCAGCGCCGTAGGCCAGGTCGTCCAACTGCACCGTGATCAGCACGTCGCCCGCGGGGAACCCGGACAGGTCGATTTCGCCCGTATTAAGCACCATGCCTCCCGCGGCGCCGCCGTTGGCCTCCCAGCCCTCCGACATCAGGGAAAAGTACGGCGCGTTGTCCTTGACCGATATCGTGACCGTAGCCGAGCCAATCTGATTGGGGTCCGTGGCGGCCTCCATCATGGCCACGGCGAGCGGCCCCGCCTCGGCTACGGGAGCGGCGGCTTCCACGGGTGCCGCAGGCGCCGCCGGTAGGTCCGCGGACTGGGCGTTGGACGCGAGCGACAGCGCGACGCTGGCCGCTATGAGGGTCATGGGTACGCTACGCATGGTGCTCTCCTTGGGGGGGTGTTGAAACGGGGCTTCAGTCTGGCAACGCAAGCAGGTTCGGGAAGCGGCCAAGCAGGGCCATGAAGTTGGGGTGCCGATAGCCCGCGTCTTGCAGCTGCGCCGCGATGGCTCGGGCGGACGCTTCCTGACCGCTCTGGGCGTAGGCCTCCGCCAGCACGGTTTGCGCGTCCGGGCCTAGTTGCACGCGCGCCGCTCCAAGCAAGGTGATGATCTCGTCCCAGCCCGTATCGCTGGAGGACGTCATCCTGGCGACGCCGGCCAAGGCGACGCAATGGCGACGCAGAGTCCCGGCATCGGTCGCCTCGCCTACATCCACCCGTTCTCGGTATTGGGCGATAACCTGGTTGAAGAGGCGGTGCGCCGGGGTGCGATCGCCCTGTCGCGCGTGCAGTTCGGCCAGGAGCAGCGTGGGTTGGCTGGTCGTGAGTCCGCGCGACTGCAGGGGGTCCGGCTTGCGTGCCGTGAAATCTTCGACGGCCGCGATCGCCTGCCGCAGAGCGTCTTCGGCAGGCCCATACTCGCCAAGATGCAAATAGGCCTCGCCGACCGCGGCGCGGGCGTGCACGGCACGGTCTACGTTTTCAACGTTCTCGGCATCCGCGGCCAGCAACGCATCTGCGATGACGGCCGACCGCCGCGCGTTGTCCAGCGCATCCTTGGCCAGCCCCAGGTTCAACTGGGTCTGCGCCAGCCGGTACCGGGCCGTCGCCAGAAAGCCCTTCGCCACGGCATCCTCGGGGTGGTGGGTGAGCCAGCGTTCGTAGAGCGCGATTTCGTCCTCGCGGATCTGCCTGGCTTCCGCCAGCTTGGTCTGCCGCACCAGCGCATCCGCCAGCCAAGCCAGTGAAGTGCCGGTTGAAACCAGGCGCTCGGCGTCCTCGGGCGCTTCCTCCAGCAGCGCCATGGCCACGCCCAGCGCCTCGTGGAAATGCCGCTCGGCCGCGGCCGCATCGCCCTGGTCCATGGCCAGCGTGCCCAAGTTGCTCAGGCCGTAGTTGAGCTCCATCTGCCAGTCGTCGTTGGCCGGGTCGAGGGCCACCAGCTGGCGGGCGTAGTCGTGGTACTGCTGGAAACGCGCCTGCGCCACGTCGGCGTCGCCGCGCTGCCAGGCGATCTGCCCCACCCAGAACACCGACTGCGCGTGGTCGTAGATGCGCTGGGCGTCGCCCGGATCGCGCTGCAGAAGTTCGGCGGTGGTGGCCGCGGCCTGCTGGTATTGCGCCAACGCGGTGTCGAGGTTGCCGCGGCTGTTTTCGATCTCACCCAACAGCAGCTGCACGCGCGCCCGGCGGCCCAGCGCGTCGGGGTCGAGTTTAGCCAGGTCTTGTTTGACATAGCTTTCCGAAAGCCGCGTGCCCACCGCTTCGAGCACATCCAGCCGGCCCACGGCGTCCAGGCGCTGGCGCAGGTCGGTGAGCATGAACTCCACCAGGCTCTGCGCTTCGTCGCGCTGGAACTGCGCCTCGGCCTGGGCCTGGCGCGCGGCGTTGCGCTGGCGCAGGGCATCCCAGGTGAGGCCCGACAGCACCACCACCAGCGCCCCCAATCCCAGCGCCAGCGCACCCATGCGGGCGTTGCGGCGCTGCTGCTCGCGCTGGATCAGCTCATCCAGGCGGGCGCCGGTGAGGCCCGCCACCAGCTTGGATATCGCGAACTTCTTGCCGTCGCCCTGCGGGCGCGCGTCGGCGGCGATGGGCTCGGCGGGCTCGGCGGTAATCTCGCCGGCGGCGTCGAAGCGGTAGCGCAGGGCTTCGGGGAAACACTCGGTGGCCGGGTCGCCGGAGAATGGTTCGCCGTCCACGATGATGGCGCGCACGCGGGCGTCACCGTGCAGGCGCTTGAACGCGATGATCTCTTCATTCACCCAGCGCGAAGCCGCCGCAGCGGGCGAACACACCACCACCAGGAACATCGAGCCGCGCAGGGCGGCACCGACTTCCGTGGACAGGTCGGGCGCGGCGCTGAGCTCGTCGCGGTCGCGGAAAATCGGCGACAGCCGCGCCGGGATCGGCCCGAAGGCCGTGTCACGCCCCACCAGCTTGGCCGGCAGCCGATAGGTTTCCAGGCTGCGATGCAGCCAGTCCGCCCAGCCCTTGTCGCGATGGCTGTAGCTGATGAAGGCGCGGTAGGTGCCGGGGGTATTCACACGCTGCGCTCCGGTGGCGGGGCGTTATCTGCGATGGCCCGGCGTGAAGTCGAACGGGCATCGGCAGACTAACAGGCCAGCGCCCCCGGACAACCCGCCAAAAAAACGGGGCCGGCATGGCCGGCCCCGCTGGGGACGTGCGGCGCTCGCGGCGCGCTTACTGCGAGACGCGGGTGGTGGTGCCGTCGGAGGTGACGCGGACGTTGTCGCCCACGCGGAACTCGTTGGTCGAGCCGCCCTGGACCACGGCCAGGGTGCGGCCGTTCTCAAGACGCACCGTGACTTCCACGCCCGGGGTGGTGCGCGAGGCGACCCGATTGCCAATGGCGCCGCCAGCCACGGCGCCGGCCACGGCACCTGCGGCCGCACCGCGGCCACCGCCGATAGTGCTGCCGGCGAGGCCGCCGAGCACCACGCCGGTGCCGGTGGCAACCGTGGTGTTGTCGTTCTGGATGTCTACACCGCGCACCGAGATAACGGTGCCGAACTGCACGTTCTGGGCGCGGCCGGCTTCGCTGCGGGAGAAAGTGTTGTTGTTGGTGGGCGTGGTCTCGCAGGCCGACAGCAGGCCGGTGGCGCCGAGGACGGCCGCGAGGGCCAGGGTGCGGGATGCGTTCATGGTGTTCTTCCTAAGTGGGGGGGTGCGTCGTGAATATCGCAAAAAATTGCAGCACTGGCAGAGCCTAGCCCAAAAAAATTGCCACGGCCAGCCAGCGCCAGGTACCGCAGCGGTTCGGCCATGGTTCACAATCCCGACGTGCCCACTCCGAGGCTACCGAGGTCCTGCCATGCTCGCCGGCGTGATGAAAACGTTAAGACGCGTCGCTGTCCTGATCGTCCTTTTCCTGTTGGCCGTGCTGGCCTTGCGCGCCTGGGAAACCCGCGGCGGTCCTGACCTGCAGCCGTGGCACACGCACGTGCCCAAGGAGCTGTCGCCGCGGGAGATGGACGACACGGACTGGCCCGGCTACCTCGCACACGAGGAAGCGATGGTCGCCGAAATGCGCGACTACCTGCGGCGCAAGATGCCGCCCGAAGGTCGCGTCGCCAGCAATCGCTATTACGAAGGCGCGCCGATGTATCCGGGGCGCTTTGCCCAGGACTGGAACCGTTCCTACCAGCTGCTGCCCGCCGGCACGCCGCGCGGCGCGGTGGTGCTGCTGCACGGGCTCACTGATTCGCCCTACAGCCTGCGCCACGTTGGCAGGCGCTACGCCGAGCGCGGTTTCGTGGTGGTGGGCATTCGCCTACCCGGTCACGGCACCGTGCCTGCCGGCCTGACCAACGCGAATTGGCAGGATTGGATGGCCGCTACCCGGCTGTCGGTCCGCGAGGCGCAGCGCGTGGCCGGCACCGAGGTGCCGCTGCACCTGGTGGGCTATTCCAACGGCGGCGCATTGGCAATGAAGTACGCGCTCGATTCACTGGAGGACGCGACGCTGGCGCGCCCGGACCACGTGGTGCTGATCTCGCCGATGATCGGCGTCACCGCCTTCGCGCGATTCTCAGGCGTGGCGGGCTGGCCGGCGGTGTTTCCGGCGTTTGCCAAGTCCGCATGGCTGGGCCGGGTGCCGGAGTTTAATCCGTTCAAGTACAACTCGTTCCCGGTGAATGCCGGGCGCGAATCCTGGGTGCTGACGCGCAAGCTGCAGGACCAGCTGCAGCGGCTGCATGAATCGGGCGAGCTGGCGGGCGTGGCGCCCGTGCTCACCTTCCAGTCGGTGCTGGACTTCACCGTCAGCACGCCCGCGGTGATCAGCACCCTCTACCAGCGGCTGCCGGACAACGGCAGCGAGCTGGTGCTGTTCGACGTCAATCGCGGCATGCGCTTCAACAGCCTGCTCAGCCCGCAGGCTTACACCACGCTTGATTCCCTGCTGCCGGCCGCCCCGCGCCGCTATCGCACCACGGTGGTAGCCAACGTGCGCACGGGTGATCCGCAGATGGTGGCGCGGACCATTGCTGCCGGCGAAACCAGCGAGCAAAGCGTGCCGCTGGACTTGGCCTACCCGCCCGGCGTGTTCTCGCTGTCGCACATCGCGATGCCGTTTCCGGTGAACGATGGCCTCAACGGCATCACGCCGGACCCGGCGGACGATTTCGGCGTGAACTTGGGCACCGTGGCGCCGCGCGGTGAGCGTGGCGCGCTGGTGGTGGAGCTGGACCTGTTGCTGCGCCTGGGCTCGAACCCGTTCTTCCCGTACCTGCTGGCGCGCACCGAGGAGCTGATGGAAGAAGCGCCGGCGCAGTGAGGCTGCGCGCCGCTCAGCGCAGGCGCGCGGCGTCCGGGAATGGGGCGATGTCGGCCAGGGCGCCGCTGGCCTGCGCGGCCTGCAGCTGGCGCCACCAGTCCACCTGGAAGATTTCGCCGTGCGCCTGCTGCAGGGCCTGCGCCAAGGCCGGCGGCAGGCCAAGGAAGCGCGGGAACTGCGCCGGGAACACGTCGTTGGCCGCCACGTAGTACCAGGCGCCCGCGCTCATTTCTTCCTCTTCGTTGCGCGGCTCGGGCTCGCTGCGGAAGCAGCATTCCTCCAGCAGGCAAAGTTCGTCGTAGTCGTAGAAAATGGCGCGGCCGTTGCGGGTGACGCCGAAGTTCTTCAGCAGCAGGTCGCCCGGGAAGATGCCGCTGCGGGCGAGGTCCTTGATGGCCTGGCCGTAGTCGAGCACGGCGGCCAGCGCCAGCGCCGGCTCCAGTTCGCGCACGTGCAGGTTCAGCGGCCGCAGCCGGCGCTCCACGTAGCAGTGGTGCACCATCAGGTCCTCGCCCACTTCGCTCACGGTTTCGCGGCACTCCGACAGCAGCTCGGCGCACAGCTCCGGCGTGAACTGGCGCTTGGGGAAACGCAGCCAGCGGAACTCCTGCGCGTCCACCAGGCGGCCGACGCGGTCGTGCTTGAAGACCAGGTCGTACTTGGCCTGCACCTGCTCGCGCACGGTGTCCTTGGGCGGCGCGAAGCGATCGCGGATGAGCTTGAACACCAGCGGGTACGAGGGCAGGGTGAACACCGCCATCACCATGCCGCGTTCACCGTCGGCGTGCTGCAGTTTCTCGTCGCCGCTGCGGGCCAGGTGGCGGAAGAAATGCCGGTAGCGTTCGGTCTTGCCCTGCTTGGCGCGGCCGAGCACGGTGTAGATCTCGTCCACGGCCTTGTCCGGCAGCAGGCTGCGCAGGAACACCACCGCGTCGCCCACCGTGGCCAGGTCGGCGTGGAAATAACTCTGGGTGAAACCAAACACCTGCGCCACGTGCGGGCGCTCGGTGAGCACGGCGTCCACTTCCAGGCCCTGCTCGCCGTTCACCAGCGCCAGCACCAGCGGTGCGAAGCGGGTTTCGCCGAACACCCGCCCCACCAGGTAGGCGCGGCGCTCGCGGTAAAAAACCGTGTCCAGCAGCTCCACCGCGCGCACCGGGCGCTCGCCCCATTCCCGCGCCAGCCGCTGCTCCAGCGTGCGCGCCAAGTCGGCCGCGCAGACGCCGATATGGGCCCAGGGCCGATTGAAACGAAACGCCTCCAGCACCTGCCGGAAACTGGCCGTCGCACTGTCGCCGATGGCGTGGCTGTGGCGCGCCACCGGGTGGGTGATGCGGTCGGTGGGCTCGATGTCGAGCGCGATGAATTCCAGCTCGGCGTCGACTCCGTGGGTCTTGAAGAAACGCCGCGTGAGCGTATTGAAGAAGGTCTTGTTGAGCTCCTGGTCCAGCAGCGGCGCGATGCGCACGGCATAGCGATCGCGCACGGCGCGCCAGAGCGGGCGGTGCCGCGCCTGGTCGCCCAGCGTGGTTTCCAGCCACTGCGCGGCTTCGGCGATGCAGCGGTCGTACAGGCCGATGCGCTCCACGGCATCGGCGCGCGCGCCGGCCCAGTCGCGCGCTTCGAAGCGCGACTGCGCCCGGCGGGTGACGGCACCAAAGCGTGCGTTGTAGTTGCCGAAGCGCTCCACCAGCGCGGCAGCCAGCACTTCGGCCTGGGCGGGGTCGGCGGCGGCGGGGGGTGAGGTGGCGTCCATGGCTGAGTCTAAACATGGCGGGCGGGGGGATGTGCGAGCGCATTTCCTTAACAGAGGGTCGTGCTACGTTCGGCGCCTGCCACCCAACGGAGTTGCCCGCATGCGCCCTGTCCTTTCCCCGCTCGCCGTGGCCTTGGCCACCTTGCTGCTGGCAGCCTGCCAGCCCGCCGCCGAAGCACCCGCCGCCGACGCCACTGCGGCCGCTGCGCCTGAGGCCATGGTCGAAGCCCCGGCACCGGTAGCCGAAGCCGATCCCATGGACGCCATCCTGGCTGGCGTGTGGCGCTCCCCTGAGAACGTGGCCCGTGACGCCTGGCGCCATCCGCGCGAGACCCTGGCCTTCTTCGGCGTCGGCCCCAGCCAGACGGTGGTGGAGATCAGCCCGGGCGGCGGCTGGTACACCGAGATCCTGGCGCCGCTGGCGCAGGGCAAGGGCCGCTACATCGGCGCGCTCAACGACCCGGCCAGCTTCGACAACCCGCGCGCCAGCGAGTACTACACCAAGGCCAACCAGGAGCTGCGCGACAAGTTGGCGGCCAACCCCAGCGTCTACGGCACCGCCACCGTGGTGGAAGTGGACCCGAAGGCTCCGGTGTTTGCCCAGCCCGGTACGGTCGACACCGTGCTCACCTTCCGCAACGTGCACAACTGGGTGGGGGCGGGCACCGAAGCGGCGATGTTCAAGGGCTTTTACGACGCGCTGCGTCCGGGCGGCGTGCTGGGCGTGGTCGAACACCGCGCAGCCGCCGGCAAGACGCTGGAGGAAGTGAAGGAGAGCGGCTACCTGCCCGAGGATTACGTGATCGGCCTGGCCACCGCGGCTGGCTTCGTGCTCGAGGAAAAGAGCGAGATCAACGCCAATCCCGCCGACACCAAGGACCATCCCAACGGCGTCTGGACGCTGCCGCCGGGCAACAACCACGAGCCCGCCGACGCCGCCAAGTACGCGGCCATCGGCGAAAGCGACCGCATGACTTTGCGCTTCGTGAAGCCCCAGGCCGCCGCACAGTAACCCCCCCCCAAAGCCCCCCCTGTAGGAGGGACTTCAGTCCCGATGCTCTGCGCCAA
>JANORD010000300.1:0-5756 GCA_031415095.1 Lysobacteraceae bacterium | reverse complement strand
GGTAGGCCACGTGGATGCGCTTGGGTGGCGGCGTGCCGGTCCAGCCGCCGAAGTGGATGGCCGATAGTGGTGCCCCGCCCTGCTCCGCCAGCAAGCTGAGCTTGAGGTGGCGCTCGCCCAGCACGCGCCACTGGGCCACTTCAAACTCGCCATCGAACACCGGCTCGGGAAATCCCTGGCCCCAGGGGCCAGCCAGGCGCAGCTGTTCGGCCAGGCTGCGGGTAGTTTCCGAGGGAAGCAGCGGCCCGTCGCTGTGCAGCTCCGCCAGCAGTTGCTCCGGACTCAGCATCGCGGCCACCTGCTGTTCCAAGGCCGTCCTGAAGCGCTCGAAATGCGCGGCCGCCAGGCTCAGGCCAGCGGCCATGGCATGCCCGCCAAAGCGCTCCACCAGGCCGGGATGGCGCGCGTCCACCGCCGCCAGTGCGTCGCGAATGTGCAGGCCGGGAATCGACCGCGCCGAGCCTTTCAACAGGTCACTGCCGGGCTCGGACGGGGCGAACGCAAACACCGGGCGATGCAGCCGGTCCTTCAAGCGCGAGGCCACCAGGCCCACCACGCCCGGGTGCCAGGCCGGATCCTGCAGGCACAGCACCGGCGGCAGCGCGCCGTCGGCCATGGGCACGGCGTCCACTAGCGCATCGGCGCCATCCACCATCTGCTGCTGCAGTTGCTTTCGCTCGCCGTTGATGCGGTCCAGCGCCGCCGCCAGTTCGCGCGCACGCGGCAGGTCGTCGCAGAGCAGGCATTCGATGCCCAGCGCCATGTCCTCCAGCCGTCCGGCGGCGTTCAACCGCGGCGCCAGGCCAAATCCAATGTCGCTTGCGTTGAATTGCGCCAGGTCGCGGCCGGCCACCTCCGCCAGCGCGCGCAAGCCGGGCTGGCACTGGCCCTGGCGGATGCGGCGCAGGCCAGCCGACACCAGCAGCCGGTTGTTGAAATCCAGCGGCACGAGATCCGCCACCGTGCCTACGGCGACAAGATCCAGCAGGCTGGAAAGATCGGGCTCGCCCGCGACCAGCCGGCCGGCGTCGCGCAGGTGCCGACGCAGCGCCAGCAGCAGGTAAAACACCACGCCAACGCCGGCGAGCGCCTTGCTTGGAAAAAGATCGTCGCCCAGGTTGGGATTGACGATGACGTTGGCCGGCGGAAGCACTTCGCCAGGAAGATGGTGGTCGGTCACCAGCACCTGCCAGCCGCGCGCGCGCGCAGCGGCAATGCCGGCGTGGCAGGCGATGCCGCTATCCACCGTGAGCAGCAGGTCGGGCGCCATCGGCTCCATCTGGTCCACCAGCGCCGGCGACAGGCCATAGCCATGCAACACGCGGTGCGGCACCTGGTAGCTCACGCGGCCCGCACCCAGCAGGCGCAGGCCGCGCACCGCAACCGCGGTTCCGGTGGCGCCGTCGCAGTCAAAATCGCCCACCACCACGATGTGCTGGCCGGCGTCGATGGCCTGCGCCAGCAGTGCGGCAGCGGCGTCCACTTGGCCCATGGCGTCGGGCGCAAGCAGGCGGCCGAGCTTGAGCTCACCCTCGGCGTGGCTCAACACGCCGCGTGCTGCGTAAATGCGCTGGAGCACCGGCGGCACCGCGTCGGGCCAGGGGCCATGTGCGGGCACCGGGCGCCTCAGGATGCTGGGCGCGCCGGAACTCACGCCAGTTGCACCATCGCGCGGCGCCAGAAACGCCAGCGCTGGCTACCGCGCACGGACCAGCGGGCTCCATCGGCAAAATCCAGCACTAGTTCTTCCTTGCCCAACTCGGCCAGTCCCGGCCGCAGGCGCTGTTCAACCGCGGCCCACTGGCGCTGCTGGCGCAGATCAAACAGCTGTGGCCCGGAACGCGGCGTCGAGAGGCCAGCCAGCTTGGCTAAAGCAAGCAGCTCGGCATCAGCGCTGAGCACGCCGGTTTGCGCGCTGCACACGTGGTCGGGCAGCAGGCCGCCACCCCAGAAGCACAGGCTGTTCACCGTCAGCTTTCCGGCGGCGGCGCGCGCCGCATTCACCGGGTGCTGATGCAGGATCACCTGCGCCTCATTGAGCAGGGCGCGCCAGCGGCGGCCGTCCGGGCCCGGCGGCAGATGCGTCAGCAGGTCATCACCGAGCACCGCTTCGGGCGGCGAAAACTCAGGCAGTTTGGCTTCGCGCGGCAGCGCCAGGTACCAGCGCGAGGGTACCGGCGCGGAAATGGGGAAGCCGGCGTCGCCGAACAGCGGCCGCAGCGGAGCCAGCAGCGCCTGCGCCTCCTGCGCCTCCAGGCCCAGTTCGCCGATAGCCATCACGCGCGCACCGTTCATGTCTGGGCGCACGTGTGCCGGGTCGGCGCGCAGCCACTGGTGCAGCGGCCCGTCGTCGGCGTCCAGCGCCCGGGTGATCGCAGCCATTGGCCAGCCGCGCGGCAGCAGCTGGAAGTGGCGCAGCAGCTGTGCGCGTTCGCCGGGCTCGGCGTCAGGCAGGCGGTCCGCCCGCGCCAAGGCGGCCCCGATGTCGCGCGCCATCGGCTGGCCGGCGAACCGACGGCGCTCGGGCAGCAGCAGGGTCAGCGCGGGCGGCGTGGCGTCAGGCACCGGGCCGGCCATGGGCGCGCTCAGCCCGGGTAACGGACGGAAACGATGTCGTAGTCGCGGTCGCCGGCAGGCGCCTGGATGGTGACCGTGTCGCCTTCATGCTTGCCGATCAACGCGCGCGAAAGCGGCGACGAAATGGAGATCAGGCCCAGCTTGATGTCCGCCTCAAGATCGCCAACGATCTGGTAGGTCACTTCTTCACCGCTGTCCGAATCCGCCAGCTCCACCGTGGCGCCAAAAACCACCCGGGTGCCAGCGTTGAGGCTGGCCACGTCGATCAACTGGCAGTGCGACAGCACGAACTCCAGCTCCTGGATGCGGCCTTCGATGAACCCCTGCTGTTCGCGCGCTGCATGGTACTCGGCGTTTTCCTTGAGGTCGCCGTGGGCGCGCGCCTCGGCGATGGCGGCAATCACCGCCGGTCGCTTCACAGCCTTGAGTTGGTCGAGTTCGTCGCGCAGGCGCTGGGCGCCGTTGACGGTGAGGGGTGCAATCATCCGTGCAATTCCTTGTGCAGTTCCTGCAGCGACCACACCCGCGGGTCGTCGCGGGTATCGGAAGCGCGGATCAAGGCTAGCGCGCCCGGGATAGTGGTGGAGTAAGTGACGCGGTGCTGCAGGGCTTCGCGCCGGATCGAGAACGAGTCGGCGATGGCCTGCTTGCCTTCGGTGGTGTTGACGATGTAGCAGATCTCGCCGTTCTTGATCAGGTCGACGATGTGCGGCCGGCCTTCAATCACTTTGTTAATTCGCTCGCAGGCCAGGCCTTCGGCCTGCAGGAACTTCGCGGTGCCTTCGGTGGCCACCAGCTTGTAGCCGCGGTTTATCAACTCGTGCGCCACCGGCAGCAGGCGCTGCTTGTCGGGATCACGCACGGAAACAAAGGCTTTTCCCGGCATCGGCGCGCGGATGCTGGCGGCTTCTTCGGCGCGGCCGAAGGCCTCGGCGAAGGTGCGGCCAACGCCCATGACTTCGCCGGTTGAGCGCATCTCCGGGCCAAGGATGGGGTCCACGCCCTGGAACTTCGCGAACGGGAATATGGCTTCCTTCACCGCGAAATAGTCCGGCACGATCTCCTTCGTGGCGCCCTGCTCGGCCAGGCTCCTGCCGGCCATGCAACGCGCGGCGATCTTGGCCAGCGGGATGCCGATGGCCTTGGACACGAAGGGCACGGTGCGCGAGGCGCGCGGATTCACTTCGAGCAGGAAGATGGTTTCCTCGCCGGCACCGTTGGTCTGGATGGCGAACTGGGTGTTCATCAGGCCCACCACTTTCAGCGCGCGCGCCAGCTGGATCACCTGCTCGCGCAGCTTGTCCTGGGTGGCGGCCGACAGCGTGTACGGCGGCAGCGAGCACGACGAATCGCCCGAATGCACGCCCGCTTCCTCGATGTGCTCCATGATGCCGCCGATAAGCACGTTGCCGCCTTGGTCGGCAATAACGTCCACGTCCACTTCCACGGCGTTGTCCAGGAAGCGGTCGAGCAGCACCGGCGAATCGTTCGACACCTGCACCGCCTCGCGGATATAGCGCGACAAGTCGGCGTCCGAATACACCACCTCCATGGCGCGTCCGCCCAGCACGTAGCTCGGGCGCACCACCAGCGGGTAGCCGATCTGGTTGGCCATGGCCAAGGCCTGCTCGGCATTGCGTGCGGTGCGGTTGGGTGGCTGGATCAAGCCGATTTTCTCCACCAGCTGCTGGAAACGCTCGCGGTCTTCGGCCAGATCAATGCTGTCGGGGCTGGTGCCGATGATGGGCACACCGGCCGCCTCCAGCGCACGCGACAGTTTCAGCGGGGTCTGGCCGCCGTACTGCACGATCACGCCGATGGGCTTCTCAACGTCCACGATCTCCAGCACGTCTTCCAGCGTGACGGGCTCGAAGTAAAGGCGGTCAGAGGTGTCGTAGTCGGTGGACACGGTTTCGGGGTTGCAGTTGACCATGATGGTTTCATAGCCATCCTCGCGCAGCGCCAGCGAGGCGTGCACGCAGCAATAGTCGAACTCGATACCTTGGCCGATGCGGTTGGGACCGCCGCCAAGCACCATGATCTTCTGGCGGTCGGTGGGCGCGGCTTCGCACTCATCCTCGTACGTGGAGTAAAGGTAAGCCGTGGACGTGGCGAACTCCGCAGCGCAGCTGTCCACGCGCTTGTAGACCGGGCGCACGCCAAAGGCGCGGCGCAGGGCGCGCACGGCCGATTCGTCGGTGGCGGTGAGCTGGGCCAGGCGCGCATCGGAGAAACCCATGCGCTTGAGCGCACGCAGGCGCGCGGCGTCCAGGCCAGCCAGGCCCGATGCCGCCACGTCCTTCTCCTCGGCAACTATTTCCTCGATCTGGTCCAGGAACCAGGGGTCGATGAAGCTCAAGCCGAAGACGTCCTCCACGCTCAGGCCGGCACGGAAGGCCTCCGCCACCTGGAACAGGCGCTCGGGGCCGGGCTCCTTGAGCTCGCGCTTGATCCGCAGCAGGCCATCTTCGCCCTGCTCAGCACTGCCGGTGGGGTCGAAGCCCACCTTGCCGATCTCCAGCCCACGCAGCGCCTTCTGCAGCGACTCCTGGAAGGTGCGGCCAATCGCCATCACCTCGCCCACTGATTTCATCTGGGTGGTGAGGCGGGCGTCGGCGGCCGGGAACTTCTCGAAGGCGAAGCGCGGGATCTTGGTGACCACGTAGTCGATCGACGGCTCGAATGAAGCCGGCGTAGCGCCGCCGGTGATGTCGTTGCGCAATTCATCCAGCGTGTAGCCCACGGCCAGCTTGGCGGCGATCTTGGCGATCGGGAAACCGGTGGCCTTGGACGCCAGCGCCGAGCTGCGCGACTCCCGCGGGTTCATTTCGATAACCACCACCCGGCCGTCCTGCGCGTTGATGCCGAACTGCACGTTGGAGCCGCCGGTATCCACGCCGATCTTGCGTAGCACCGCGATGGAGGCGTCGCGCAGGCGCTGGTACTCCTTGTCGGTGAGCGTCTGCGCGGGGGCCACGGTGATCGAGTCGCCCGTGTGGATGCCCATCGGGTCGAGGTTCTCGATCGCGCAGACGATGATGCAGTTGTCGGCGGTGTCGCGCACCACCTCCATCTCGAATTCTTTCCAGCCCAGCACCGACTCCTCCACCAGCACTTCCTTGGTGGGCGACAGATCCAGCCCGCGCTTGACGATCTCCACCAGCTCCTCGCGGTTGTAG
>JANORD010000299.1:0-6657 GCA_031415095.1 Lysobacteraceae bacterium | reverse complement strand
GCACCAGCCGCAGCAGGTGGGTGTGGCCCACGCCGCGCTCGTTGCGCGACAGCAGCAGCAGGGCAGTGGTGAGATCGGTGCTCTGCACCGCGGCGCGTTCGATGCGCTGCAGGCGCTGGCGGGTTTTGTCCGGCAGGTCGGGATTGGCCAGCAGCAGTTCGGTGGCGCCGCGGATCACGGCCAGCGGCGTGCGCAGCTCGTGGCTGACGTCGGAATTGAACTCGCGGTCGCGCCGCACCAGTGCGGTCATGCGCTCGGCGTAGTGGTCCAGCGCGGTCGCCAGCTCACCCACTTCGTCATCCGGAAAATGCGGCGCCAGTTTCTCGGGATTATCTCGGCCAGACATGTCCTCCACCCGGCGCGCCAGTTCGCTCACCGGGCTGATCACGCGCGACGAGGACCACACGCCCACCACCCACGCCAGCAGGGTGAGCAGCACCACCGCGGCCAGCAACGTCACCAGCATCTGCCGCTGGCTCAGGGCCTCCTGGGTGTAGTCGTAGCGCAGGTAGCCCACCATGTCGGGCGTGCGGTACACCGCCAGCTTGTACTGCTTCATGCGCCCGCGGGCGTCGCGTTCCTGCAGGTCGTGGATGCCGGTGGCCAAGCCGCGCCAGGCGAACGCGATGCTGGCGCTGTCGGGCCGGTAGACATAGGCCTCGATCTGGCGCGAAAAAGAAAAGCGCGCATCGGGCTCGGGGTTGGCGCGCTTGAACTGCACGAAGTTGTCGGCTTCGCTGAGCAACCACGATTCAATCAGCTGGTTTTCAAGACGCGCGCGCAGGTACACCGTGGTGACGGCAAACAGCGCCGTCAGGCCAAAGCCCAGCAGCAGGAACGACAGGATGATGCGGGTGCGCAGCCGATGCCGGTAGCGCACGCTTCAGCCCGCTTCGGGTTCGGCGATCCGGTAGCCGATGCCGTGGCGGGTCTGGATCAGCGGCTTCGGGAAGGGCTTGTCCACCGCGGCGCGCAGGCCGTGGATATGCACGCGCAGCGAATCGCTGTCCGGCAGCTCCTCGCCCCAGACGCGCGTCTCCAGCTCCTGGCGCGTCACCACCGAAGGCGAGGCCTCCATCAGCGACTGCAGGATCTTCAGCGCCGTGGGATTGAGCTGCAGCAGCTTGCCGCCGCGGCGCACTTCCAGGGTGTCGAGGTTGTACTCCAGGTCGGCCACCAGCAGCACGCGCGGCTGCGCTGCCTTGCCGCGCCGCGCCAGCACCGACAGGCGGGCTTCCACTTCCTGCAGTGCGAAGGGTTTTACCAGGTAATCATCGGCGCCCGAATCAAAGCCCTCGAGCTTGTTCTCGAGCGAATCGCGCGCCGTGAGCATCAGCACCGGCGTCTGCTTGCGCCCTTCCAGGCGCAGCTTTTTGCAAACCTCCAGGCCATCCATGCCGGGCAGGTTGAGATCGAGCACTATGGCGTCGAAGTCGTTCACCACGGCCAGGTGCAGCCCGGTGACGCCGTCCGCGGCGTAGTCCACGGTGTGGCCGCGATCCTCGAGGTAATCCCCGAGGTTGGCGGCGATGTCGCGGTTGTCTTCGACTACCAGGATGCGCATCAATCAGTTCCGAAGGGGAGAGACGGTGCGCTGCAGCTTGTGCAGCTCGTTTTGGTCGTTCTGCTTGCGGCGATCGCGCTCGGCCACGGTTTCGCAGGTGGTCACTTTCATGCGGCTGCCGGTCGGGGTGTGGTGCTCGCACACCAGCCGGCTGTCGGCGGCGGCCTGGGTGAGGATGTTGTTCACCAGTTCCTGATCGTTGAACAGCCGCGTGCGGGCCTCGGTTTGCATCTGCTCGGTGCTGGCCACGCCGTCGAGTTCGCCGCCCATTCGCTGCAGCGCCTCCTGGACGCGCTGGCGGTCGCCGGGGGCGATCTCGGCATAGGTCTTGCCGTCCGCAAACTGCTTCTCGATCTTGGCGCGCTGCGCGCTGAAGGCCGCCTCGGACGCGGGGTCGACAAGGGCGGGCTCGGAGCTGGCAAAGGTGGCGCTGGACAGGGCCAGCAAACCGAGCGCGAACAACCTGCAAAACATTAGCGTGGTCCTTGCGTTGACGAGCGTTTGATTCTGCCAGAGGCAGCAGCCCCGCACACCACGGAAAGAAAATGGCCCGGGGGGCGCCTGCGAAGACGCCTGCCCGGGCCGAAAGGTTGCTACTGCCCCGATTGCCGTAATCCGCATGATGCCGCTCTGACGAGGAGGACCGAGCAGGTTTACTGGCTGGGCAAGCCTAGGCCCGGACGTATTAAAGACCCGTTAAAACGGCTTCATGCTTTGGTTAATCTGCGTTTGGCCGGGGCGGCTTTCCGACCGGCGGGCGGCTTTGGGCGAACCTTCGAGGCGACGAAATCGACTATGGCGCCGGCTACATCCACCCCTGTGGCGCCTTCGATGCCCTCCAAACCGGGGCTTGAGTTCACTTCCAGCACCAATGGGCCTCTTTTCGACCTCAGAAGGTCCACACCTGCAACGCCCAGGCCCAAAACCCGGGCCGCTTTCAGGGCCGTGGCGATTTCGGCGGCGCTTAGCTTCACTTTCAGCGCCTTGCCGCCCCGGTGCAGGTTGGAGCGGAACTCGCCCTCCCCGGCCTGGCGCCGCATGGCCGCCACCACCTGGTTGCCCACGACGAAACAGCGCACGTCCGAGCCCTTGGCTTCGGCGATGAACTCCTGCACCAGGAAGTTGGCGTAGAGCCCGCGGAAGGCTTCGATGACGCTGCGCGAGGCGCCGGCGTTCTCGGCCAGGATCACGCCGGTGCCCTGCGTGCCTTCGTTGAGCTTGATCACGTGTGGGGGCTTGCCCAGCATGCCCAGCAGGTCGCCAGTGTCGTCGGGGTTGTCGCCGAAAACGGTGACCGGCAGTCCCAAGCCCTCGCCCGCGAGGATCTGGTGGCAGCGCAGCTTGTCGCGCGCGCGCAGCACGGCATCGGAACCGTTGGGGGTATACGCGCCCATCAGTTCGAACTGGCGCAGCACGGCGGTGCCGTAGAACGTGACCGAGGCGCCGATGCGCGGAATGACCGCATCAATGGTGGTCAGCGGCTTGCCTTTGTAGTGCAGCAGGAACTTGCCTGGCGCGATCTGCATGTAGCAGCGCAGCGGGTCCAGCACGCGCACCACGTGGCCGCGCTGGCGGCCGGCTTCCACCAGGCGCTGGGTGGAATAGAGTTTGGTGTTGCGGGACAGGATGGCGAGCTTCACGGAACTATCAGGCCTTCGGGCGGCTCGCCCTGCAGGAAAGAGCTGGCCGGGTTGACCAGGAACCGCCCGGCCAGCGCAGTGCGACCGAGCAACATGGGAAAGAGCATGTTCCGCCGCTGTGTCAGGTTCACTTCAGCCGGCCACTCCAGCCCGGCCAGGCGCAGGCGCGTGCGGATGAAAATGCGTTCGGTCACGTGGCCGCCCGAGTCGGTGACGCGGCGGCGGTCCAGCACCGCGGCTTCGGCGGGCTGGGCGCTGGCGCCGGGCGCGCCGGTGTCGAGCACGAAGCGGACGAATTCACGGCCATCGCGCTCGAAAAGCTCCTGGTCCAGCACGTGCAGCGCCGAAGACCGCGCGCCGGTATCCACCTTGGCGCGCACCGCGACGATGCCCAGCTGCGGCAGCGACAGCCATTCGCGCCAGCCCAGCGGGACGGGTTGCGGCATGGCGTCCTCCGGGGTGGCCTGGGGCCGGGAAATAGCTGGAGCGGGTGAAGGGAATCGAACCCTCGTCAGTTGCTTGGGAAGCAACAGCTCTACCATTGAGCTACACCCGCGTACGGCGCCGATTATGGCCGCCGCCGGCGCGGGTCGCAACGCGCTAACATTTGCGCCATGCAAATCACGCTCAACGGCGAACCGCGCCAACTGCCCGACAACACGCGCCTGGATGCCCTGCTGGACCAGGCGGGCTACGCCGGCCGCAAGGTGGCCGTGGAAGTGAACCTGGCCGTCATTGCGCGCAGCCAGCACGCCACCCACACCCTCGCCGAAGGCGACCGGGTCGAGATCATCCACGCCATCGGCGGCGGCTAAGCCCCCGGGCAGCAGGAAGCTTAAGAAAGGGTTAACTCGCACGGCCAATCGGGCCATAATCGGGGGATGAACCGCGCCCCAGACCTGTCTCCCGCCGATCCGCTGGTGATTGCCGGCAAGACCTACCACTCGCGCCTGCTCACTGGCACCGGCAAGTTCACCGACCTGGAGCAGACCCGGCGCGCCACCGAAGCCGCGGGTGCCCAGATAGTCACGGTGGCTATTCGCCGCAGCAATATCGGCCAGAACCCGGGCGAACCCAACCTGCTGGACGTGCTGCCGCCGGACCGCTACACCCTGCTGCCCAACACCGCCGGCTGCTACACCGCCGACGACGCAGTGCGCACCTGCCGGCTGGCGCGCGAACTGCTCGATGGCCACAAGCTGGTCAAGCTCGAAGTGCTGGGCGACGCGCGCACGCTTTACCCCGACGTGGTGCAGACGATCAAGGCCGCCGAAATCCTGGTGGCCGACGGCTTCGACGTGATGGTCTACACCTCGGACGATCCGATCATCGCCAAGCGCCTGGAGGAAATCGGCTGCGTGGCGGTGATGCCGCTGGCCGCGCCGATTGGCTCGGGCCTGGGCATCCAGAACCGCTGGTCCATCCTGGAAATCGTCGAGAACGCCAAGGTGCCCGTGCTGGTGGACGCCGGCGTGGGCACCGCGTCGGATGCCGCCATCGCCATGGAGCTGGGCTGCGACGGCGTACTGATGAACACCGCCATCGCCGGCGCGCGCGATCCGGTGCGCATGGCTGCCGCGATGCGCAAGGCCGTTGAAGCCGGCCGCGATGCCTTCCTGGCCGGCCGCATCGCCAAGAGGCGCCACGCCAACGCCTCTTCGCCGCTAGACGGCCACTTCCTCTGAGAATGGCAGCGGGCATGTCCGGCACCCACGACGCCCCTGCCGCCGACCCGGCCCTGCGCAATCGCCCCATCCGCAGCTTCGTGCTGCGCCAGGGCCGGCTCACCGACGCGCAGAAGCGCGCGTTCGACCTGCATTGGCCGCGCTACGGGCTCGACTATCTTGCGCAGCCGCGTGACTACGACGCGGCTTTTGGCCGCGCGCGGCCGCGGGTGCTGGAGATTGGTTTTGGCAACGGCGAGCAGCTGCTGTTCGCCGCCGCGCGCGAACCCGAACGTGACTTCATCGGCGTGGAAGTGCATGGCCCCGGCGTGGGCCGGCTGCTCAACGCCGCCGCCAGCGAAGGCCTGGCCAACCTGCGCGTCTACCAGCACGACGCGGTGGAAGTTCTGACCAAGGAAATCACGCCGGCGTCTCTGGCCGAAGTGCGCATCTATTTCCCGGACCCCTGGCACAAGAAGCGCCACAACAAGCGCCGCCTGGTGCAGCCGGAGTTCGCGGCGCGCGTGTGCGAGCGGCTGGCGCCCGGCGGCCTGCTGCACGTCGCCACCGACTGGGAACCCTATGCCGAACACCTGTGGGACGTGCTGGACGCCGAGCCACTGCTGCGCAACCTCGCCGGCCCGCGCGGCAGTTCGCCGCGGCCCGAGTGGCGGCGGCAAACCCACTTCGAGACCCGCGGCCTGAAGCTGGGCCATGGCGTCTGGGACCTGCTGTACCAGCGGGCCTAGGGGGGCAGCGCACGCATGGAAACCGGCCTCACCCTCACCCGCGACATGATGCTCGTGCTGGGTCTGGTCGGCTTCACCATCGTCATGTTCATGATCGAACGCATCCGCGCCGACGCCACCGCGCTGGTGGTGCTGGTGGCGCTGGGGCTCGCGGGGTTGGTGCCGGCCAACCAATTGTTCGACGGCTTCTCCGGCAACGCGGTGATCAGCGTGATCGCCACCATGATACTGGGCGCGGGTCTGGACCGTACCTGCGCGCTCAACCGCTTGGCGGTGTGGCTGCTGCGGGTGTCCAAGGGCATGGAAGAGCGGCTGATCCTGCTCACCTCCACGGTGGCGGGGCTGATCTCGGGCTTCATGCAGAACCCGTCGGTGATGGCGCTGTTCCTGCCGGTGGCCTCGCGCGTGTCGGCGCGCTCGGGCATCAGCCTCTCGCGGCTGCTGTTCCCGGTCGCGGCGGCCATCGTGATGGGCGGCAGCCTCACCATGATCGGCAGTTCGCCGCTGATGCTGCTCAACGATCTGCTGGTGGCCGCCAACCGCAACTTGCCTTCGGGCGCGGCGACGATGCAGCCGCTGCCCATGTTCGCGCCGCTGCCGTTCGGCGGTCTGCTGCTGCTGGTGGGGCTGGCCTACTTCCGCTGGATTGGCCCGCGGCTGCTGGCGCGCGGCGAGGACAAGGGCGTGGCGCCCAGCCGCACGCAGAGCTACTTCGCGCGCGCCTACGGCATCGAGGGCGACGTGTTCGAACTCAGCGTCACCTCCGAGAGCCCGCTGGTGGGAATGTCGGTGGGCGAGGCCGAAGCGCAGCGCGACGCGCCGCTTTTTCTTGCGCTGCTCAGCGGCAACGAGGCCCGGCTGGCGCCGCCGGCCGACCAGATGATCTGGGTAGGTAGCGTGCTGGGCGTGATGGGCCCGCGCGAGGCGATCCAGGACTACGCGCAGAAGAACCTGCTGAAGGTGTCGACCCGCCTGCGCAATTTCGCCGACCTGTTCAACCCCAGCCGCTCGGGCATTTCCGAAGCGGTGATCCCGCCCAC
>JANORD010000298.1:0-4538 GCA_031415095.1 Lysobacteraceae bacterium | reverse complement strand
AGCTACGACATCCGCAACATCGCGCTGGCCTTGGGCAATCCGGCGGCCTGCGCCGCCGTCGCGGGCTGCACCCCGCTCAACATCTTCGACGGCCCGGGGTCCATCACGGCGGGCATGCTGGACTTCATCTCCCCGGTGGTGCGCGACAGCAGCAAGAACGAACTCTCGCTGATCACCGCCAACCTCTCTGGCAGCCTGTTCGAAATGCCGGCCGGCTCGGTGGACTTCGCCACCGGCATTGAGCATCGCCGGCTGGAGGGTTCCTACAACCCCGATCCGCTCACCGTGGCCGGGTTCTACAACGGCGTGCCGTCGCTGCCCACGTCGGGCAAGTACAACGTGAGCGAGGTGTATTTCGAGGCCAACTTCCCCGTGCTGGGCGAATCGGCCTGGGGCAAGCGGCTTGATTTCACCTTGGCGGGGCGCTACTCCGACTACAGCACCGGCGTCTCCGAGTTCACGCCCAAGTACGGCGTGCGCTGGCAGGTTGCCGACGAACTGGTGCTGCGCGCCAGCGTCTCGGAGGGCTTCCGGGCGCCGTCCATCGGCGAGCTCTATGGCTCCGACAGCCGCTTCGATGCCACCCTCAACGACCCCTGCGATACGCCGCTGTTGGATCCCAGCCTGGCCGCCAACTGCGCCGCACTGGGCGTCCCGGCCACCTTCCAGCAGCCCAATCCGCAGATTTCCGTCACCACGGGCGGCAACGAAGACCTCGATCCCGAGTTCGCCGACAGCATCAACGCCGGCTTCGTCTGGAGCCCGTCGTTCCTGGAGAACTCCGTTGCCGCCGACCGGGTGGACATCGAGTTCACCTACTACCGGCATGAAGTGGAAGGCGCCATCCAGGCCATCGACGCCCAGACCCAGCTCGACCTGTGCGTGCAGACCTTGGACGCGCTCTACTGCAACGGCATCACCCGCGCGGCCACCGGCGGCATCAACGGCTTCAACAACCGGCTCACCAACTTGGGCTCGATTGAAACCGACGGCTGGGACGTGGACCTGTTCTGGGTTTTCCCGGCGTCCGAGATCGGCCAGTTCAAGGCCTCGTGGCGCAATACCTTCGTGGGCAAGTACGAAGCGTTCGGCGCCGACGGCCAGCGCCAGCCGCAGGGCCCGGGCATCGAAGTGGTGGACAGCGCCATCCCCGAGTGGAGCTCCAACTTCACCGCCGATTGGGCGCTGCGCAGCTGGTACGCGTCGTGGTCGATCCGCCACGTGAGCGAGCTGCGCGAGGAATGCGGGCGGGCGGTGACTTTCCCGGTGTGCAGCAATCCGGCCACCGGCATCAACGTGCTTGACGCGACTACTTACAACGACCTGCAGTTGGGCTACCAGTTCGAATCCATGGCCAATCTGCGCCTCACCTTCGGCGTCAACAACGTGTTCGACAAGGATCCGCCGATCTGCCTGTCGTGCTCGCTCAACGGCTACGACGCGTCCACCTATGACATCCCGGGTGGCCGCTTCTTCTACCTGCGGGCTGGCATCAAGTTCTGATTTCGCAGCGGTGAATGCAACGCGGGCCGGCGGGGAACCGCCGGCCCGTTTTTATTGCGGCGGCGCTACCCGCAGCGATACGGCCAGGTGGTCTGAGCCGGCGGCCGGCACCGCGCCGTAATCCAGCACGTCCAGACCGCCCACCAGCACGTGGTCCAGGCAGCGCTGCGGCGCCCAGCTGGGGAAGGTACAGATGCGTTCGCCCGGTGGCACCAAGGCGGTCTGGCGGTAAAGCGCGCGCATTTCGGGCGCATCGAAATCGCAGTTGAAGTCGCCCATCAGCACCAGCCGCGGCGAGTCCGACAGCAGGTCCGCCAGGAAGCCCAGCTGCAGCTGGCGCGATTTCGCGCCGAGCGAGAGATGCGTGACCGCCAGGTCCCACGCGCTGTCGCCTTCGCCAAAGCGCGCCAGCAGCACGCCGCGCCCGGCGATGCGGCCGGGCAGGGCGTAGTCGAGAAGTTCACGCGGCTCGACGCGGCTCAGCAGCGCATTGCCGCTGCCGGCGATGCGCGAGATGCGGCGGTTGGGCTGGTGGCTCCAGTAGGGGAAGCTGCCGCGTTCGGCCAGGTAGTCGGCCTGGTTGGTGAAGCCCGAGCGCAGGCTGCCGGGATCGCTTTCCTGCAGGCCCACCAAGTCGTAGGGCTCGGCCAGCGTGGCCAGCGCGTCCAGGTTCATGCGCTTGCCGTTGGGCAGCACGTGGCTCCAGCTGCGGGTGACGTACTCGCGGTAGGCGCGGGTGCTGGAACCGGCCTGGATGTTGGCGCTGAGCAGGCGCAGCGCGCCGGGTGGAGATTTTGGAGACGACTTCACGGACATGGCGCCATGGTGCGGTGCCGGCCGCCAACCGACAAGGCCGAAACTGAACGGGGCCGCCGAAGCGGCCCCGCGATTTCTGCGCTGCGGCCTGCGATCAGGGCCCGGCGGGCGCGGCTGCCGCGGCTTGCTCGGCGCGCTCGCGCGCCACCAGCCAATCGATGGTTTCCAGCAGGCCATCGGGGCCGCGATCACCGGTGGTGGTGGCGCTGTACTTGCCGGCGATGATCATGGTGGGCGTGGCCTGCACGTTGGTGCGCATCGCGAACTGGCGCGCGCGATTGAGCTTGGCGTCGACCGAAAAGCTCTGCATCGTCGACAGGAACGCGTCGCGGTCGCCGCCCTGGCTGGCGTACCAATCGGCAATTTCTTCCATCGAGCCAGTGCCGAATTTTTTATCCACCAGCACCGCCTTGAACAGCGGGCCGTGGGTCTTCTCAAGGGCGCCGGTAGCCTCCGCGGCGTAGAAGCCGCGGGCGAAATTGTCGCTGACGCCGCCAAACGCGCCCGGCACGTAGATGAAGCGCACGTCCGAGGCCAACTCTTTGCGCCACGCGTCGATGTTGGGCTGCAGGTTGGCGCAGTGGATGCAGGTGTAGGCGAACACTTCGGCCACTTCGATGCCGCCCTGGCCGTAGGTGGGCTGGGGCTCGGGCAGCACGGTGTAATCAATGCCTTCGCGCGGCGCGTTGGCGGGGTCGGGCATCACGGGTGCCGGTGCCGGCACTTCCGGCGCCGTTTCGGCCGCAGCGGCGGCAGTCGCATCCACGGGCGCAGTGGCCTCGGCCGGCGCGGTGGCCTCAACGGGCGCCGGCTCGGCGGCGGCGGGCGCAGCCAGCGTTGCCGCCGGGGCGGCGACTACCGGGGCAGTGGCCTCGGCAGGCGGCTTGCTGCAGGCAGCGAGGCTGGCGAGCAGCAGCAGGGGGAACAGACGCTTCATCGTAGTGACTCCTGGGGCGGGACTACCGGCTAGACCACAGCCGGCCGGCAAGGTTCAAGGTGCTGCAGCGGGCGCATCGGCCGCGTTGTGCAGCCCTTCCAGGAAGGTGGACAGGCCCTGGATGTCTTCATCGGTGAGGTTGGCGGCCACCGCAGCCATCACGGCATTGGCGTTGGCGTCCTTGCCCCAGACCATGCCGTCGCGGAACTCGGTGAGCCTGGTGGCGGTGTAGCCAGCATGCTGGCCACCCAGCGCCGGGTAGGGGCCGGGCACGCCGGCGCCCGTGGGGCCGTGGCAGGCCTGGCAAGCGGGCACGCCGCTGGTGGGGTTGCCGGCGCGGAACAGGCGCTGGCCCACTTCGTAGAATTTGCGGCCCTGGTTGGGACCCGACGCCACCAGGGTGTCGTCGGCCACGCCCGGCACCACGGCCTGGCTGGCGAAATGGGCGCCGATGTCGCGCATGTCCTGGGCGCTGAGCGCCGCCGAGAAGCCCAGCATTATGGCGTTCTGACGCTCGCCGCTCTTGTACAGCGCCAGCTGCCGGGCGATGAACTGCTCGTGCTGGCCGGCCAGTTTCGGGTACAGCGGGTCGACCGAATTGCCGTCCAGACCGTGGCAGGCCGCGCAGGCGGCCGCTTTGCCGGCGCCTGATTCGGCATTGCCCCAGGTGGCCGGGGTGTTGTCGGCCTCGAGCACCACCACCGGTGCGGGTGCGGGCTCGGGGGCAGGCGTCACCGTGGCGGCGTCCTGGGCCACGGCGGTGAACGTAGCCAGCGCGGCGACGACACCGAGGATGCGCGTGAACTTCATGGACGGCTCCGTAAAGCGGAATTGCAGGGAAGGGGCGGCGCGATGTACGCGCGGTACGGCGCCGATTATCCCAGCCAGCGGCCGGATGGGTCAATTGAACCGGGGCCTGCGCTGGTCAGCCGGCCCCGGGCAGGCCAAGCTAGTGGCCTTTCCGCCCTGGCCGACCCGATGGCAAACCCCCTGGCCCGCGCCAAATACACCTTTTCCGCGCACGCCATCAAGCAGCTGCCGCCCGATGACTGCAAGGAAGTGGCCTTCGCCGGCCGTTCCAACGCTGGCAAATCCAGCTCCCTGAACGCGATGACCAACCAGCATGGCCTGGCCCGCGTCTCCAAGACCCCGGGCCGCACCCAGGCGCTGAACTATTTCGAAGTGGCGCCCAACAGGCACCTGGTGGACCTGCCGGGCTACGGCTACGCGAAAGTGCCCGAGGAGATGCGCGAGCGCTGGAAGGAGTTCATCAACGTCTACT
>JANORD010000297.1:0-3954 GCA_031415095.1 Lysobacteraceae bacterium | reverse complement strand
CTCACTCTGACACCGTTCCTGTTCCTGGTCGTTGCGCCGCGGCGTTCAGCTTCCCGATAAGGGTGTACTGGGAGGATACCGACGCGGGTGGGGTGGTTTACCACGCCAGCTATGTGCGGTTCCTTGAGCGCGCGCGCACCGAATGGCTGCGCGCCCAGGGGGTGGGGCAGCTGGCGCTGCGCGAAAGTGAGGACGTGGTGCTGGTGATCCGCGAGATGTCGCTCGACTTCCACAAGCCCGCCCGCCTGGACGACGAACTGGACGTGAGCGTAGTGATGACCGAACGCCGTACTGCGAGCCTGCTGATCGAGCAGGTGATTTGCCGGGATGGCCAGGTGCTGGTTCGCGCGAAGGTGCGCGTGGCCTGCCTGGTCGCCTCGAGTTTCCGTCCGCGTCCGCTGCCCGAGTGGCTGGCCGCGGGCCTTTCCTGATTGCCGGAGTGCCGCCGATGCCCCACCTCAACGCCCTCATCCTTGCCGCCGCCCCAGTGACCGAACTGCCCGCCGAGGCACTGTCCGCCGCGGCCGACACCGCCGCCCAGGCCAGCAGCGAGGGCATCAGCTACCTGCAGCTGCTGATCCACGCCAGCCTACCGGTGCAGCTGATCACGCTGCTGCTTATCTTCGGATCGGTGCTCAGCTGGGTCATCATCTTCCGCAAGAACCGCATCTACACCCGCGCCACCGACGAGGCCGACGAGTTCGAAACCCGGTTCTGGTCGGGCGTGGACCTCACTACGCTCTACCGCTCGGCCACCGACCGCAACCGCATGGTGTCGGGCCTGGAGGCCATCTTCGAAGCGGGCTTCCGCGAATACGCCCGCCTGCGCCAGAAAAAAGGCCTGGACTCTCGCACCCAGCTCGAGGGCGCCCAGCGCGCCATGCGCGCCACCTTCGCCCGCGAAGTGGACCGGCTGGAGCACAACCTGGAACTGCTGGCGAACATCGGTTCCACCGCGCCCTACGTCGGCCTGGTCGGCACGGTGTTCGGCATCATGGTGACCATGCACGGCCTGTCCACCCAGCAGAGCGCCAGCATCGCCGCCGTCGCGCCGGGTATTTCCGAGGCGCTGTTCGCCACTGCCATCGGCCTGTTCGTGGCCATCCCGGCGGTGTGGGCCTACAACCGCTTCGCCACCCGGGTGGAACGCCTGTCGGTGCGCTACGAAAGTTTCGCCGAGGAGTTTTCTTCGATCCTGCAGCGCCAGTCGCACGTGGAAGAGTGAGCGGGCCAACCCCGTTCCGCCGCCCCGCACGTTCTGAGCAAGCACGCCTGGACCCGACGCCATGACCGCCACCATCACCCGCCGCCGCAAGCACAAGAAGCTCAAGGCCGAGATCAACGTCGTGCCTTACATCGACGTGATGCTGGTGCTGTTGATCATTTTCATGGTCACCGCGCCGCTGCTCAACCTGGGCGTGGACGTGGAGCTGCCGCAGGCCAAGGCCAAGCCGATCGAGCAGCAGAAGCAGCCGGTGGTGGTCACGGTTACCGCCGACGGCGCCTATTCGCTCAAGCTCGACAGCGGCGATCCCGAGCCGATCGACGCGACCACGCTGCAGGCCAAGGTGGCCGCGTTCGTGCGCGAGAATCCGGACGTGCCGGTGTTCGTGGCCGGTGACCGCGATGCCAGCTACGCCACCGTCTTCGACACCATGGTGCTGCTGCAGCAGGCCGGCGTGCCGCGCGTGGGCCTGATGGGACAGCCGCCGGACAATGCACGCTGACGTAATGCGCCAGCACGAAGGCGGGCACGACGACGGCCTGGCCGGGCCGGTGCTGATGGCGCTGGCCCTGCACGGGGCCCTGGTGCTGCTGCTGGTGCTGGCCGGCTGGTGGAACCCGCTGCCCAAGCCGGTGTCGGTGGCCGGACCGGTGGTGGAAGCCTCGCTGGTGGCAACGCCGGCCGACGTGAGCGCTGCCGAAGCCGCCGCCGAGCAGGCGCCCAAGCCCGAGCCGGTGGAGCTGTCGCCGCCGCCGCAGCCACTGCCGGTGGAGCAGCCGCAGATTTCCCCGGAAGAAGTGCAGCCCGAACCCCAGGCCCAGCAGCCCGAGCCCGACACCGTGGACCAGGAAGCGGTGGCCCGGCTGGCGCTGGAGCTGGAGCAGGCCAAGGAGCGCGAGGAGCAGGAAGCCCGGCAGCGCCAGGAGCAGATCGACCTGACCGAGCGTGAAAAGCAGGCCGAGGCTGAGCGCAAGCAGCGCCTGCGCGAGCAGCTCGAGGCCGTGCGCAAGGAGCGCGAGGACGCCGAGCGCAAGACCAAGCTGGAAGAACAGCGCCTGCAGCAGCTGGCTGACCGCCAGGCCAAGCCAGCGCCGGCGCCGCAGCCAGCGCGCGAGGCGGTGCAGGCCGGCGGCAACAACGGTACCGATACCGACCTGCGCGCGCGCTACGCTTTGGCCATGCTGCAAACCGCGCAGTCCAACTGGAACCGCACCCTGGCCCCGGAAAACACCCGCTGCGTGGTGCGCTTCACGCAAATCCCGCCCGGCGACGTCATCGACGTGGCCTTCCAGGGCTGTCCGTTCGACGCCCAGGGCCGTGAATCGGTGGAGCGCGCGCTGCGCCGCGGGCCGATGCCTTACGACGAATTCAAGTCCGTGTTCGAACGCCAAGTTACCCTGACATTCTGCTATCCCGAAGAGGCCTGCCAACGATGAGACGTTTCCTTTCCTTCCTGGCGCTCGCGCTGCTGCTGCCCGCCGGCCTGGTCCGCGCCCAGGGCCTGGACATCGGCCTGGTCACCGGCAACGAAGCCGCGCTGCCCATCGCGGTGGTCCCCATGCCGTACCTGGGCACCAGCGTGGCGCCGGACACCGACATCGCCGCGGTGATTCGCGCCGATCTCAACCGCTCGGGCCAGTTCCGCGCGCTGTCGGAGCAGGACGTGATCGAGCGGCCCATCCGCGGCAGCGAGATCAAGTTCCCCACCTGGCGCGTGCTCAAGCAGGACTTCGTGGTGGTGGGCCGGGTGCTGGACAACGCCGACGGCGGCTACCGCGTGGAGTACGAACTCTGGGACGTGGCCAAGCAGGAGCGCCTGCTGGGCCTGGCCGTGGGTGGCCGCGCCCGCGGCATGCGCGACGTGGCGCACCAGATCGCCGACCAGATTTACGAAAAAATCCTCGGCGTGCGCGGTGCCTTCTGGACCCGCATCGCCTATGTCACCGCGAATGGCCTTGGCGGCAACATCCAGTACGCGCTGATGGTGGCCGACTCGGACGGCTTCAATCCGCAGACCGTGGTGCGCTCCAAGGAGCCGCTGCTGTCCCCGGCCTGGAGCCCGGACGGCCGCAAGCTGGCCTACGTCAGCTTCGAGCGCGGCAACTCCACCATCTATGTGCAGGAAATCACCACCGGCGCCCGCGAGGTGCTGGCCAGCTTCCGCGGCATCAACGGCGCCCCGTCCTTCGCCCCGGACGGCCGCCGCATGGCCCTGACGCTGTCGCGCTCGGGCAATCCCGAGATCTACGTGATGGACCTGGCCAGCCGGGGCCTCACCCAGATCACCCGCCACTACGGCATCGACACCGAGGCGGTCTGGACCCCCGACGGTCAAAACCTGGTCTTCACCTCCGACCGGGCCGGCAAGCCCCAGCTCTACCAAGTGCCGGCGGCCGGCGGCGACGCCGTCCGGGTCACCTTCCAGGGCGATTCCAACTCCAAGGCCAGTATTTCCTTTGACGCCAAGAAGATAGCTATGGCGCAGGGCAGCGGAAACGTTTATCGTATCGCCGTTCTAGACCGCAGCTTTGGCGGTGCGGGGCGCTGGCAGACGCTGTCGCCGGGCAACCTCGACGAGTCGCCCAGCTTTGCCCCGAACGCCAGCATGTTGCTCTACGCCACGAAGGAAGGCCGTCGTGGCGTGCTGTACGCTGTATCGGCCGATGGCCGGGTGCGGCAGCGGTTGGTTTTAGCCGATGGTGACGTCCGGGAGCCCGCCTGGTCACCGT
>JANORD010000296.1:0-1909 GCA_031415095.1 Lysobacteraceae bacterium | reverse complement strand
CCGATGCTCTTGGGCGGAAAGCATCGGGACTGAAGTCCCTCCTACAGGGAGGAGCTGGCCAGGAGGCGGGTTACCACCTGGTCAGCCAGGGCTTCGGGGGTGTGGTGCAGGGTGTCGAGCACCAGTTCTGGATTCTCGGGGGCTTCGTAGGGCGAATCGATGCCGGTGAAGTTGCGGATCAAACCGGCGCGCGCCTTGGCATAGAGCCCCTTGAGATCGCGCCGCTCGGCTTCCGCCAGCGACGTGTCCACGTGCACTTCCAGGAACTCGCCCGGCGCGAACAGCTCGCGCGCCATTCGCCGCTCGGCCCGGAACGGCGAGATGAAGCTCACCAGCACGATCAGCCCGGCGTCGCTCATCAGCTTGGCTACTTCGGCGACACGGCGAATGTTCTCCACCCGGTCCTCGTCGGTGAAACCCAGATTGCGATTCAAACCGTGGCGCACGTTGTCGCCGTCCAGGATGAACGTGTGCAGCCCGCGCGCGTGCAGCTGCTTGTCCACCAAATTGGCGATGGTGGATTTGCCCGCACCCGACAGGCCGGTGAACCACAGCACCCGCGGCGTCTGGCCCTTGATGCGCGCCCGCGCAGCCTTGTCCACGTCCAGGTGCTGCCAGTGGATGTTGGCGGCGCGACGCAGCGAGAAATCCAGCGTGCCGGCGGCCACCGTCGCATTGGTCTGGCGGTCGATCAGGATGAAACCGCCCAGCTTGCGGTTCTGCGCATACGGCTCGAACGCCACCGCCTGGTCCAGGCTCAGGTTGCAGTAGCCCACTTCGTTGAGCTCCAGATGCCGCGCGGCCAGCGGCGCCTGGGTGTTCACGTCCACCTTGTGCTTGATCTCGGTCACCTGCGCGGTGACCGTCCGTGCGCCCATCTTCAGCCAGTAGGGCCGGCCCGGCAGCAGCGTCTGCTCGCCCATCCACAGCAGGTGCGCGGCGAACTGGTCGGCCACCTGCGGCGGATTGGCCGCGGCAGCGATCACGTCGCCGCGGCTCACGTCCACTTCCTCGGCCAGCGTGAGCGTGATGGCCTGCCCGGCCACCGCGCGCGGCAGGTCGCCGCTGGCGGTGACGATGCGCTGCACCTGGGTGCGGCGGCCCGAAGGCAGCACCACCACCTCGTCGCCGGGTGCCACGGTGCCGGCCGCCAGCGTGCCGGCAAAGCCGCGGAAATCCTGGTTCGGACGGTTCACCCACTGCACCGGCAGCCGGAACGGTTGGGCCGCATCGGCGCTGTCCACCGGCGCGTCCTCCAGCGCCTGCAGCAGCGTGGGCCCGGCGTACCACGGCATGGCCGCGGACGGCTCCAGCAGGTTGTCGCCCTTCAGCGCCGACAGCGCGATCGCTTGCACGTGGGGAATGCCCAACTCTTTCGCCAGCACCGCGTACTGCGCCACGATCGCGTCGAACACAGCGGCATCAAAGCCCACCAGGTCCATCTTGTTCACCGCCAGCACCACGCGCCGGATGCCCAGCAGCGAAACGATGTAGCTGTGGCGCCGGGTCTGGGTGAGCAGGCCCTTGCGCGCATCCACCAGCACCACCGCCAGGTCAGCGGTGGAGGCACCGGTGGCCATGTTGCGGGTGTACTGCTCGTGCCCCGGGCAGTCGGCGACGATGAATTTGCGCTTCTCGGTGCTGAAGTAGCGGTAAGCCACGTCGATGGTGATGCCCTGCTCGCGCTCCGCGGCCAGGCCGTCCACCAGCAGCGCGAAATCCACCTCGCCGTTCTGGGTGCCGTGGCGCAGGCTGTCCTTTTCCAGCGCTGCCAGCTGGTCGTCAAACAGCAGCTGGGTGTCGTGCAGCAGCCGGCCAATCAGCGTGCTCTTGCCGTCGTCCACGCTGCCGCAGGTGATGAAGCGCAGCAGCGGCTTGGTTTCGTGCAGCTTGAGGTAAGCCCCCACCC
>JANORD010000295.1:0-5266 GCA_031415095.1 Lysobacteraceae bacterium | reverse complement strand
CCAGGAACGCTGGGAGCACCGCCAGAAACAAATGGGCGAATAAACCCGCCTAGCCCCACAAGAAAACCCCGCTCTCGCGGGGTTTTTTTTGGAACGGTGTCAGAGTGAGTTCCGGAACTCACTCTGACACGGTTATTTTTTGCTGGGCGGTGGTTTGGATTTGGTGGAGTAGGGCGGCCAGGCCGTTACTGCGGGATTGTGAGAGGTGCTTGGCGAGGCCGATGGCGGCTACGTAGTCCGGGGCAGTGCTTAGGATCTCGGCGGCGCTGCGGCCGGAGTAGACCCGGAGCGCCAAATAGATCAGACCCGAGACGATGGACGAATCGCTGACCGCCTGGAACGAAATCTCGTCGGCGTCGCCCTCGCTGACGATCCACACCAGCGACTGGCAGGCGTGCAGGCGGTTGGCCTCGGTTTTCAGCGCATCGGGGAAGGGCGGCAGCTTGCGGCCCAGGTCAATCAGGTACTGATAGCGCTCGGACCAATCGCTGAAATAGGCGAATTCCTCGGCGATGGCCGCCTGTGCCAAGGCCGGGCTGGGCTCGGTGGGGCGCATCAGCCGCGCCTCCAGCGCACGCCCTGCGCGGTGTCTTCCAGCAGCACGCCTTCACCGGCCAGCTGCCGGCGGATGGCGTCGGCTCGGATGAAGTCGCGCGCCTGCTTGGCGGCGTTGCGCTCGTCCACCAGCGCCTGGATGCGGACGTCGTCACCATCGGCGCTGCCGCGGCTGAACCACGCTACCGGCGGCTGCTGCAGGAGGCCCAGGAGCAGGCCACCGCCGAGCAGTTCGGCCTTCAGGCTGGCGCGGGCGATGGCGCTGGTGGCGCGGCGGGCGTCAGCGGCGATGCGCGAGAGTTCCGCCAGGGCGGCCGGGGTATTGAGGTCGTCGCACAGGGCTGACTCGATTTCAATGGGCACCTGGGGTTCGGCAACGGGAACGTCGGCGAGGTCGCGCAAGGTGCCGTAAAGGCGATCGAGGGTGCGCACGCTCTGCTCGATCAGGCCGTCCGACCAGTCCAGCGGCTGCCGGTAGTGGGCCGAAAGCAGGGCATAACGCAGCGCCTCCGGCGGATGCAGGTCCAGCAGGTCGTGCACCAGGAAGACGTTGCCCAAGGACTTGGACATCTTGGTGCCGCCCAGGTTGAGCATGCCGTTGTGCAGCCAGAACCGGGCAAACACCCGGCCGCCGTGGGCACAGGTGCTCTGGGCGATTTCGTTCTCGTGGTGCGGGAACTGCAGGTCCACGCCGCCGCCGTGGATGTCGATGGTCTCGCCCAGATGCGCGGCGGCCATGGCCGAGCATTCGATGTGCCAGCCGGGACGGCCCACGCCCCAGGGCGAGTCCCAGCCCGGAAGATCGGGAGTGGACGGCTTCCAGAGCACGAAATCACCCGGATCGCGCTTGTAGGGCGCCACTTCCACCCGGGCGCCCGCCAGCATTTCGTCCGGGTCGCGGCGCGAGAGCTGGCCGTAGGCGGGGTAGCTGGCCACCGAAAACAGCACGTGGCCCTCGGCGGCGTAAGCGTGCCCGGAGCCGACCAGCTGTTCGATCATGGCAATGATCTGCGGCACGTGGGCGGTGGCGAAGGGCACCACGTCCGGCGGCGCCACGCCCAACCGCGCCATATCGTCGCGGTAGGCGGCGGCGTAGCGGTCGGTGATGGCGTGGATGGGCACGCCGAGGTCGCGCGCGGCGTGGTTTATCTTGTCGTCCACGTCGGTGATGTTGCGTGCATAAACCAGTTTGGCGTAGTGCCGCCGCAGCAATGTTGCCAGTACGCCAAAAACCACGGGCGGCCGGGCATTGCCGATGTGCACGTAGTTGTAGACCGTCGGCCCACAGACGAACATGGTGACCCGCTGCGGGTCCTGGGGCACGAACACTTCCCGCTGACGGGTCAGGTTGTTGTAGAGGTGCAGTTCCATGGGGCAGGGCTGTCGGAAAGCCCGAGTCTAGCAAGCCCGGCGTGGTGGCTTAACGAAAATCTTAGGCTTTGGTTCAGGCGCTGGATGCTTGAATCTGCGGCATCAACGCACGCGCTTCCGGCTTTCACCCCGGGACGACCTGGGGAGGTCCTGCGCCGCGCTGCCCCCGACGGAGACCCGCAATGACCGCTGCCACCCGCCTCCTGCCCGCGCTGCTGCTGGCCGTTAGTTTTCCGGCCGCGGCCCAATATCCGCCGGAAAGTTACGAAGATCCGGCGTATGGCGCCCCCGAGGTTGCGGAAAACGTCAGCTACGACTACGCCCAGGTGCTTCGTGCCGATGAAGTGGTGGAACAGGTGCTCGCCGTGGTGCCGGAGGAACGCTGCAGCGAGACCGAGCAACGCCAGGACGGCCGGACCGCCGGCGGCACCGTGATTGGCGCCATCGTGGGCGCCGCGCTGGGCAATCAGGTGGGCGACGGAAGCGGCCGCACCTTGGCCACGGTGGCCGGTGCCGTGGCCGGCGGCGCCATTGGCAATGGCCTCGCCCGCGACCGCGAGCAGCCCGACGGCTGCGAATGGGTGGACGTGGAGCGCGCACAGAGCCAAGTGGTGGGCTACGACGTGGAGTACATGTACAAAGGCGAAAAGTACCTCTCCCGCCTGCCCTATGACCCGGGCAATCGCCTGCGCATCCGGGTTTCGGTGACCCCCGACCTCTCGGATGCCGGCTCGCCCTGAGTTGCGGATGCCCCCCAGCGGCGGCATACTGGGGATGAAATGAATCGCTGCCCCGCCAACGTCACTGTCCTGAGCTCGGCCTACATGGCCGCTGGCATGACCTCGCGTGCGCGCCGACCGGAACCCTCCCCGCTAGCTGGGTAATCCGGACGTCATCAACATTTCACCGGAAAAACCCAGCCTCGCGCTGGGTTTTTTGTTTTTTGGCTCCCCTTGACCAGGCACGTACCCAATGAAGCACTTCCTCAACACCCAGGACTGGACCCGCCCCGAGCTGGACGCGCTGCTGGTCCAGGCCGCGCAGTTCAAGCGCAGCAAGGCCGGCGACCAGCTCAAGGGCAAGTCCATCGCGCTGGTGTTCTTCAATCCCTCGCTGCGCACGCGCACCAGCTTTGAGCTTGGCGCCTTCCAACTGGGCGGCCATGCGGTGGTGCTGCAGCCGGGCAAGGACGCCTGGCCCATCGAATTCAGGCTC
Organism: Lysobacteraceae bacterium; assembly: GCA_031415095.1. GTDB lineage: Bacteria > Pseudomonadota > Gammaproteobacteria > Xanthomonadales > Xanthomonadaceae > Arenimonas. The sequence goes on along the minus strand of JANORD010000295.1, from coordinate 2,125 downwards.
GGCGAGGTGATGGACGGTGAGGCCGAGGAGCACATCGCCGAGGTGGCGAAGGTGCTGTCGCGCTACGTGGACCTGATTGCGGTGCGCGCGTTTCCGAAGTTCCAGGACTGGGCGGTGGACCGCGAGGACCAGGTGCTGCGCAGCTTCGCCAGGTATTCCACGGTGCCGGTGATCAACCTCGAGACCATCACCCACCCCTGCCAGGAGCTGGCGCACGCGATGGCGCTGCAGGAGCACTTCAAGACCGCGGACCTGCGCGGCAAGAAGTTCGTACTCACCTGGACCTACCACCCCAAGCCCCTCAATACGGCCGTCGCGAACTCCGCGCTCACCATCGCCACCCGCATGGGCATGGACGTGACCCTGCTGTGCCCCACGCCCGAGTACGCGCTCGATGAGCGCTACATGGGCTGGGCCGCAGACAACGTGGCCGAAAGCGGCGGCTCGCTGCGCATCAGCCACGACCCCGCGCAGGCCTACGCCGGTGCCGACGTGGTGTATGCCAAGAGCTGGGGCGCGCTGCCGTACTTCGGCCGCTGGGATGCCGAGAACCCCATCCGAGAGGCGCATAAGCACTTCATGGTGGACGAAGCCAAGATGGCCCTCACCAACCACGGCGTGTTCAGCCACTGCCTGCCGCTGCGCCGCAACGTCAAGGCCACCGACGGCGTGATGGACGCGCCGTACTGCATCGCCATCGAAGAAGCCGAGAACCGCCTGCACGTGCAGAAGGCGATCATGGCTGCGCTCGCCAATCAGTAATCCCTGGAATCCGCACACATGACCGACAAGAAAGACATCGTCCTCGCCTTCTCAGGCGGCCTGGATACCAGCTTCTGCATTCCATGGCTGCAGGAACGCGGCTGGGCGGTGCATACCGTGTTCGCCGACACCGGCGGCGTGGACGCCGACGTGCGCGCGTACATCGAGGCGCGTGCGGCGGAGCTGGGCGCCGCCAGCCACGTCACCGTGGACGGCGGGCCGGCCATTTGGGAGGGCTTCGTGAAGCCCTTCGTCATGGCGGGCGAGGGCTACCAGGGCCAGTACCCACTGCTGGTGTCGGACCGCTACCTCATCGTGGACGCTGCGCTAAAGCGCGCCGGGGAGCTGGGCACCCGAGTGATCGCGCACGGCTGCACCGGCATGGGCAACGACCAGGTGCGCTTCGACCTGGCGGTGAAGGCGGCTGGTGACTACCAGATCGTGGCGCCGGTCCGCGAAATCCAAAAAGAGCACACCCAGACCCGCGCCTACGAGCAGGCCTACCTGGAGCAGCGCGGTTTCAGCGTGCGCGCCAAGCAGAAGGACTACACCATCAATGAGAACTTGCTGGGCCTGACCATGTCCGGCGGCGAGATCGACCGCTGGGAGGCCCCGGGCGAGGGCGCGCGGGGTTGGTGCGCGCCGCGCGCGCAGTGGCCCACCCAGCCGCTGCACGCGATCCTGAGCTTCAAGCGTGGCGAAGCGGTGGCGCTGAATGGCCAGGCCATGCCGGGCGCACAGCTGCTGGCCAAGCTCAATAGCGACTTCGCCGCGTATGGCGTCGGCCGCGGCACGTATACCGGCGACACCACCATCGGCCTGAAAGGTCGCATCCTGTTCGAGGCGCCCGGCCTGGCCACGCTGCTGGCGGCTCATCGTGCGCTGGAGGAAGCGGTGCTCACCAAGCACCAGAACCGCTTCAAGCCGGAGGTGGCGCGCAAGTGGGTGGAGCTAGTTTACGAGGGCTTCTACAACGATCCGCTGAAAACCGACCTGGAAGCGTTCCTCGTCTCCAGCCAGGCCATGGTGAACGGCGACGTGGTGGTTGAAACCCAGGGCGGCCGTGTGGACGCGGTGGCGGTGAATTCGCCACACCTGCTCCAGTCCAAGGGCGCCACCTACGCCCAGACTGCCGACTGGGGCGTGGCCGAAGCCGAAGGATTCATCCGCCTCTACGGCATGAGCAGCACGCTCTGGGCCGAAATCAACCGCAAGACCTAACTAGCTGGCGAGACGTGATGTAACAAGGCCCTGTTGTAGGAGGGACTTCAGTCCCGATGCCCTTGAGCCAAGAGCATCGGGACTGAAGTCCCTCCTACAAGAAAAGGTTTGCTACAAGCACGCCCTCCCATAAATAAAGCAG
>JANORD010000294.1:0-2412 GCA_031415095.1 Lysobacteraceae bacterium | reverse complement strand
CTTGTAGGAGGGACTTCAGTCCCGATGTTCTTGGCCAAGAGCATCGGGACTGAAGTCCCTCCTACAGGAGTGCCCTCCCACAAAGTCTTTGCGGCCGCGGGTATTGTGGTGGCGATGAAAGAGATGGCGGTGCGCGTTGTTCCAAAACCCCGGCGGCGCTGGCGCTGGCTGCTGTGGCTGCCGCTGTGGCTGATGGTGTTCAGCGTGCTGCAGGTGCTGGCGTTGCGCTGGGTGGACCCGCCCACCAGCGCGTTCATCACGTGGCGGCGAATGGACGCGCTGCTGGCGAACGAGGTCGATTTCACCCTGCACCAGACGTGGCGTGACTACGACCAGATCTCACCCAACCTGCCCATCGCGCTGGTGGCGGCCGAGGACCAGAAATTCCCGATGCATCGCGGCTTCGATATGGAGGCCATCGACAAGGCGCTGGACAGCAACGCCCGCGGTGGCCGCGTGCGTGGCGGCAGCACTATCAGCCAGCAGACCGCGAAGAACCTGTTCCTGTGGAGCGGCGGCGGCTATTTTCGAAAAGGCCTGGAGGCCTGGTACACGGTGCTGATAGAAGCCATGTGGCCCAAGCGCCGCATCCTGGAGGTGTACGCGAACATCGCCGAGTTCGGCGACGGCGTGTACGGCGCCGACGCGGCCGCGCAGCTCTACTTCGACAAGCCCGCCAGCGACCTCACTGCCGCCGAAGCCGCGCGCCTGGCCGCGGTGCTGCCCAACCCCAAAAAATACAGCGCCGACCACCCCGGCCCCTACGTGCAGCGCCGCGCCGCCTGGATCCAGCGCAACGCCCGCAACCTCGGCGGCCCCGGGTACCTAGACCCGCCCCAGCCCTAACCCCCCCCTGTAGGAGGGACTTCAGTCCCGATGCTCCTGGCTCAAAAGCTATCGGGACTGAAGTCCCTCCTACAGGGCTACCATTCGCCCATGCCTACCCTCACCGTCGTCATCGCCGCCTACAACGAGCAGGCCGCGCTGCCCGTCATGCACCCCCGCCTGGCCCGGGTGCTGGACGGGTTGGACATGGATTGCCGCGTGCTCTACGTGGACGACGGCAGCCGCGACGGCACCTGGGCGGCGCTGCAGCAAATCGCCGCCGCCGATCCGCGGGTGTCGCTGCTCCGGCTGGCGCGCAATTTCGGCAAGGAGCTGGCGCTCACCGCGGGGCTGGACCAGGTGCAGGGCGGCGCTGCGATCGTGCTTGATGCCGACGGCCAGGATCCGCCGGAGCTGATCCCGGCCTTCGTGGCAAAATGGCGCGAGGGTTACGACGTGGTTTACGGCACGCGTTCGCGCCGTGAGGGTGAAACCTGGTTCAAGAAATTTACGGCCGCCGGTTTTTATCGCGTCATGCGCTGGCTGTCACAAACCGATATTCCGCGTGACACCGGCGACTTCCGGCTGATGTCGGCGCGCGTGCTGGACGCGCTGCGCCAGCTGCGCGAGCGCCAGCGCTTCATGAAGGGCCTGTTCACCTGGGTGGGATTCCGGCAGGTGTCGCTGCCCTATGAACGTGAAGCGCGCATGGCCGGCGCCACCAAGTTCAACTATTGGCGGCTGTGGAACCTGGCGCTGGAGGGCATCACCAGTTTCTCCACCGTGCCGCTGCGGCTGGCCACTTACGTGGGCGTTTTCACGGCGCTGGGTGCGTTCGCCTGGGGCCTGTGGATCATCGCGCGCACGGTGCTGTGGGGCGACCCGGTGGAAGGCTGGCCGTCGCTGATGACCGTCGTCCTTTTCCTCGGCGGTGTTCAGCTGGTGGCGCTCGGAATCATCGGTGAATACCTCGGCCGCCTGTACGTGGAAGCCAAGCAGCGCCCCCTGTACCTGATCAGCGACGCCCACCCCTACGCGTCCACCCCCATCATCCCCCAATCCCCTGTAGGAGGGACTTCAGTCCCGATGCTCTCCGGCGCAAAAAATCGGGACTGAAGTCCCTCCTACAGGTGGCGCGGCCTGAGAAAGGCTCTGCCGGTCCGGTCATTTCCGCAGCCGGCAATCTGGGTTTATGATCAAACGGTGTTCAACGGAGGCCGGCGCCATGCGCAACGTGAACCAGATTCTGGAAGGCAAAGGCGGACGGGTGGTATCCGTACCGAAGGAAGCGCCGGTGCTAGAGGTGATACGGCTGATGGCCGAGAACCGTATTGGTTCGGTGCTGGTGATGCGCGGCTCCGACTTGCTGGGAATCGCCACCGAGCGTGATTACGCCCGCAAGGTAATCCTCCAGGGCCGTTCGTCGTCCGACACGCCGGTGGAGCAGATCATGTCCAGCCCGGTGGTGAGCGTCTCGCCCACCGACACCGCCCAGACCTGCATGGAACTGATGACCGCGCGCAAGATCCGCCACCTGCCGGTGCTGGAGGAAGGCCGGGTACTCGGCATGATTTCGATCGGCGACCT
>JANORD010000293.1:0-5739 GCA_031415095.1 Lysobacteraceae bacterium | reverse complement strand
CGCTTCATTGATATCCGAGGGCAGGTCGGCGCGGTCCGGGACGGCTTTGAAAACGCCGGCGAACTTCTTCGCGTCGACTTCGCACCAGCTCGGGACCAGGTCCATCTGCTGGGAGAGGTTGAGTGCTTCCTGCACGTTGAGATGCTTCTGCGCGCGCTCCGACAGCTCGATGCTGTCGCCAGCCTTGACCTGGAAAGACGGCAGGTTCACCGACTTGCCGTTCACCAGCACGCCCTTGTGGGACACCAGCTGGCGAGCCTGCGGCCGGGTCACGGCGAAGCCCATGCGGTAGACGACGTTGTCCAGGCGCTGCTCGAGCATCTGCAGCAAGGTTTCGCCAGTGTTGCCCTTCTTGCGCGAAGCCTTGGTGTAGTACGAGCGGAACTGGCGCTCGAGCAGGCCGTAGATGCGCTTGACCTTCTGCTTCTCGCGAAGCTGGGTGGCGTAATCAGACAGCTTGCCTTTACGGGCAACGGCGCCGTGCTGGCCGGGCTTTTGCTCCAGCTTGCACTTTGAATCGATCGCGCGCGCAGGGCTCTTGAGGCTGAGATCAGCGCCTTCGCGGCGGGCGAGCTTACAGGTGGGACCAATGTAACGAGCCATTTTTTAGTCTCCAGTTCCCGTTAGACGCGGCGCTTTTTCGGCGGCCGGCACCCGTTGTGCGGGATTGGGGTAACGTCGATGATGTTGACGATCTTGTAGCCGACCGCGTTCAGGGAACGTACGGCCGACTCTCGGCCCGGGCCGGGGCCCTTGATCCGCACTTCCAGCGTTTTCACACCGTAGTCGAGAGCGGCCTTGCCGGCCTTCTCGGCGGCCACCTGGGCAGCGAACGGCGTGGACTTGCGGGAGCCGCGGAAACCCGCGCCGCCCGAAGTTGCCCACGACAGCGCATTGCCCTGGCGGTCGGTGATGGTAACGATGGTGTTATTGAAAGAAGCTTGGACGTGGGCGATACCGTCGGTGACGATCCGCTTGATCTTCTTCTTGGTCTTGACTGCCGGCTTATTCATTGGGCCAGGTCCTTACTTCTTAATGGCTTTGCGCGGACCCTTGCGGGTACGGGCGTTGGTCCGGGTACGCTGACCGCGCATCGGCAGGCCGCGACGATGACGCAGGCCGCGGTAGCAGCCCAGGTCCATCAGACGCTTGATCGACATGCCGACCTCGCGCCGGAGATCACCCTCGACGGTGTACTTGGCCACTTCGGCGCGGATGCGCTCGATTTCAGGCTCGGACAAATCACGGATCTTGGTGGCCGAAGCCACGCCAGCCGCGTTGCAAACAAGCTTCGACCGGGTACGGCCGATGCCAAAGATACTCTGTAGGCCTACCCAGACATGCTTCTGGACAGGCAGGTTGACACCCGCAATGCGCGCCATCAGGCGTTCTCCAAACAATATTGAGCGCAGTGAATCGAAAATTATATCAGGGCTTGGGGTTTATTTGTAGCCCCCCGGATCAAAAGACCCGGGAAACCCGGCATGGGGAGTGTGCCCATGCTCCGGCGACAAACTGGCCCCGCCCTCCCCCTTACCGGGTTGAGGCGCCCCGCGCTACTCCAGCGCAGGAACGAGAACCAGCTTATCCGCGCGCCAAGCCGCCGCGCGGACCGCCCATCGTTGGTGTCAGCTGCGGCTCAGGCCGCGGCTACCACCTTTCAAATTTGCCTTCTTCATCAGGCCCTCGTACTGATGCGACATCAGGTGGGCCTGAATCTGGGCGGTGAAATCCATCACCACCACCACGACGATCAGCAGCGACGTGCCGCCGAAGTTAAACGGAACCGCCCAGAACGCCCGGATGAATTCAGGCATCAGGCAGACCAGCACCAAGTAGAGCGAGCCGATCAGGGTGAGGCGAGTCAACACGCCGTCAATGTAATCGGCGGTCGCCTTGCCGGGCCGGATGCCGGGCACCAGGGCGCCCGACTTCTTGAGGTTGTCGGCGGTTTCCTGCGAGTTGAACACCAGAGCGGTGTAGAAGAACGCAAAGCCGATGATCATGCCGCCGTAAAGCAGCATGTGCAGCGGCTCGCTGGGCGCCAGCGCCTGGCTGAGGTTCTGCAGGCCCGCCATCAGCTGGTCGCGCCATCCCTCGCCCGTGGGAGCGCTGGACTGGCCAAACCACTGCGACATGGTCGCCGGGAACATGATCAGGCTGGAGGCGAAAATAGGCGGAATCACGCCGGCCATGTTGAGCTTGAGCGGCAAGTGCGAGCTCTGGTTCATGTAGGCCTGGCGGCCGCCCTGGCGGCGGGCGTAGTTCACGGTGATACGGCGCTGGCCGCGCTCCATGAAGACCACGAAATAAGTAACACCAATCACCAGTGCCAGGATCACCAGGATGGCGAAAGCGCTGATTTCGCCATTGGTCACCTGCTGCAGGGTGCTCAGCGTTGCACCCGGCAGGCTGGCGACGATACCGGCGAAGATGATCAGCGAAATGCCGTTGCCAATGCCGCGTTCGGTGATCTGCTCGCCCAGCCACATCAGGAAGATGGTGCCGGCGGTGAGGGCGACGATGGCAGTGAACACGAAGCCCGGGCCCGGCGCATAGACCACCGGTATTCCGGCTCCGGCGCTCTGACCCTGCAGCATGCTGGCGATGCTGCCGGCCTGGATGACGGCCAGCACCACGGCGCCGATGCGCGAGTACTGGGTCAGCTTGCGGCGGCCGCTCTCGCCTTCCTTGCGCATGGCCTTCCACGGCTCATAGATCTGGCCCATGAGCTGCACGATGATGGATGCGGAGATGTAGGGGATCACGTTCAGCGCGAAAAGACTGAAGCGATTCAGGGCGCCGCCGGAGAACATGTTGAACATGTCCACGATGGTGCCCTGCTGCTGCTCCATCAAGCGCAGCATAGCCGCAGGGTCGATGCCCGGCACCGGGATGTAGCTGCCGATACGGAATACGATCAACGCCAGGATCACGAAGATCAGGCGTTGGCGCAGCTCGGTGAACTTACCGAGCCCGCCCAGGGCACTTGCTGCGGAAGAGGACTGCGTCAAGGCGTTACTCCGTCACGCTGCCGCCGGCGGCTTCGATCGCGGCTTTGGCGCCCACGGTCGTCAGCACGCCCTTGAGCGTGAACTTCTTGGTCAACTCGCCCTTCTTGACGATCTTGGCCTGCTTGGCATTGGCCGGGACCAGCTTGGCGGCGCGCAGCACGGCGAAGTCGATTTCACCGGCCTCGAGCTTGTCGAGCTGGTAAAGCAGCACTTCGGCGGTGTCGTTCTTGAGCTTGGAGCGGAAGCCGACCTTGGGCAGACGCTTGTACAGGGGCATCTGGCCGCCTTCGAAACCGGCCTTGATCTTGCCTTTGCCCGAGCGCGCGAACGAGCCCTTGTGGCCGCGGCCAGCGGTCTTGCCGAGGCCGGAGCCGATGCCGCGACCCACGCGGACGCGGTCCTTGCGGGCGCCGTCGGCGGGCTTGAGAGTATTGAGCTTCATATTGATTCTCCTTGGGGCGGTCAGGCTTCGACGCGCACCAGGTAGTGCACTTGGTTGATCAGGCCGCGGACGGACGGGGAGTCCTTCAGTTCACGGACGTCATTGATCTTGCTCAGGCCCAGAGCTTTCACCGACAGGCGGTGACGCTCTTGGCAGCCGCGCAGGCCCTTGACCAGGCGGACTTTGACGGTCTTGTCAGCCATTGAGGATCTCCTCGAGCTTCTTGCCGCGCTTGGCGGCAATGCGGGCCGGCGACTGGATGTCAGTGAGGCCCTTGACGGTGGCGCGCACCAGGTTGATGGGGTTGCGCGAACCGACGGCCTTGGCCAGCACGTTCTTCACGCCCACGGCTTCCAGCACGGCGCGCATGGCGCCGCCGGCGATCACGCCGGTACCTTCCGAGGCGGGCTGCATGAACACGCGGGCGGCGCCATGGCCAGCTTTGATCGGGTGCCACAGGGTGCCGTCGTTGAGATCGACCTGGACCATGGCCTTGCGGGCATATTCCATCGACTTCTGGATGGCAACCGGCACTTCACGCGCCTTGCCGTAACCGAAGCCCACCTTGCCGGCGCCGTCGCCAACGACGGTCAACGCGGTGAAAGTGAACTGACGACCGCCCTTGACGGTCTTGGAGACGCGGTTGACGGCGACCAGCTTCTCAATGAAGCCATCGTCGCTTTCCCCGCGATTGCGATCGCGCTCGTTGCTGCTCATGTGGATTCCTGGGTTTGCTTACGGCCTATGGCCGCTTATGGTTGTGGTTGGAGCTGGAAACTCAAGCCGACTGCCATCGAAAAGACGGGGGCTTAGAACTGCAGGCCACCCTCGCGGGCGGCGTCTGCCAAGGCCTTGATACGGCCGTGGTAGCGGTAACCGGAACGATCGAAGGCAACCTTTTCGATGCCCGCGGCGAGCGCCTTGGCGGCGATCGTGCGGCCAACCTTGGCGGCGGCTTCCATGTTCTTGCTGCCCTTCAGGCCTTCCATCACGTCGGCCTGCACGGTAGAGGCCGAAGCCAGCACCTTGGCGCCGTCGGAGGTGAACAGCTGGGCGTAGATGTGCTGGCCCGAGCGCAGCACCGACAGGCGGGCGACACCAAGCTTGCGGATGTGGCAGCGCGTGGTCTTGGCGCGGCGCAGACGAGCGATATTCTTTTCCATGGTCAAACCCTCGAAGAAGCGGAAGCGCCCATTAGGCCTTCTTGGCTTCCTTCATGATGATCTTCTCGCCGGAGTAGCGGATGCCCTTGCCCTTGTAGGGCTCCGGCTTCCGGAACGCGCGGATCTTCGCAGCAACCTCGCCCACCCGCTGCTTGTCGGCACCCGTGACCAGGATCTCGGTCTGGGTCGGCGTGGCAAGGGTAATGCCCTCGGGCGCCTTGAACAGCACCGGGTGCGAATAGCCCAAGCTGAGGTTCAGGTCCGCGCCCTGCATGGCGGCGCGGTAACCCACGCCCACCAGCTCGAGCTTGCGGGTGAAGCCTTCGGCGACGCCCTGGACCATGTTGGCCAGGATGGCGCGTGCGGTGCCGGCCATCGGAAGATTGGCGGCCTGCACGGCAGACAGCTGCAGCACGCCGTCTTCTAGATTGAACTCGACGCCAGCGGGCTTGGCCAGGCTCAGGGTGCCCTTGGGGCCCTTGACGGTGACCAGGTCGGTGGTGACATTGAACTCGACGCCCTTGGGCATCTGGATCGGCTTCTTGGCAACGCGGGACATGGGTGCGTTCTCCTTAGGCCACGAGGCAGATGACTTCGCCGCCCACGCCCGCAGCGCGGGCCTGGCGATCGGTCATCAGACCTTGGGAAGTGGAGATGATGGCAACGCCCAGGCCAGCCAGGATCTTGGGCAGGTCGTCCTTGCCTTTGTACTTGCGCAGGCCCGAACGGGAGACGCGCTCGAGGCGCTCGATCACCGGCTTGCCTTCGTAGTACTTCAGCGAGATTTCCAGCTTGGCCTTGGCCACTTCGCCGTTCACGCGGAATTCGCCGATGTAACCCTCGGCCTTCAGCACGGTGGCGATTGCCAGCTTCATCTTGGAAGCAGGCATGGAAACCTGCGGCTTGCCGACGGCGAGCGCATTTTTAATGCGCACCAGCATGTCGGCGATAGGATCAGTCATGCTCATTGGTTCTTCCCCTTGGTAGGTGTCAGGAGCACCGATATCCGCTGGTCCCCCGAGGGGGACCGGCGATTACCAGCTGGCCTTGCGCAGGCCGGGGACGTCGCCACGCATGGTGGCTTCGCGCAGCTTGTTGCGGCCCAGGCCGAACTTGCTGT
>JANORD010000292.1:0-4720 GCA_031415095.1 Lysobacteraceae bacterium | reverse complement strand
CCCCGACCTGGTCGAGCGCTTCGCCGGCAAGGTGGCGCTGGCCGAGTGCAGCCCGGATCTGTACTACATGGGTGGCGCGAGAGGCTATATCGATTTTCCGCGCGCAACCTGAGGCGGCGTCATGGGGCATCAGGCCGCGAGCGGCTGGAAATTAGCGGTCCGCCGCAATCGTAACCCTGCGCCGGGGTCCACCACGATTCTTCGGACACTTTCATCAAAGTCCCTTCTGGGTCGAAGAAGCGTACTGGGTATGCCAGATGGAGCGCTAGAGCAAGAAGCGCTTCATCGCGTAAGTGATTGAACGGTAAAGATGGGAATGAATTTCATCAGGCCTTTCTGTTTTACAGCCGCCGCGGAATCAATCCAGCCGTGCCTGTTCGGCCTTCACGTGTTTCATGATGTTGAGAAAGGTGTCCGTCCAGTAGATATCTTTGTTGTCGGCCAAGTACTGCAACAGCTGTTCGTGCGCTTCCTCGGACACGCTCAAATGATCGCCGCCAACACCGTGGAAGGTGAAGTTGATCATGGTGCCCTTCTCGGCGGCAGCTTTTACCTGGTCAATCAACTCCTCGCCGGTGACATCGTGTGGCGCGGCTACCCTGACGGCGTAGGGATCCAGGGTTCTCATGTCGGGAACCACGCCGCCCATGGCTGTCTTTATCGCCACGAACTCGCTTTTGACCAAGGGTAAATAGTCGGTGCCGCTGGCTTTCAAATCGCCGCAGGGAGCGGTGAAGGTGCGCTCGGTCTTGCCGTCAATCGCGTGCAGCATGCTGTTGCCCACGCGGATTTGTGCCGCCAATTGGGCGGCACTGGTGTTATCCAGGTCATTTTCAGGCTTTACCCAGGCGCGATCAGGTGCCGAGGCTGAGCATTGGTGAAACAGCGTGTGGTTGCCGAGCTCATGGCCATTTGCGGCCGCGCTGCGCCAGTCGGCGAGACGATGGGTCACGGTGTCGGCGCTCAGGGTCAAATAGAAGCTGCCTTTCAGGCCGAATTTGTCCAGCGCGGGAATGGCGTTGTCCAGTTGCGACGGCACCGCATCGTCGTAGGCCAGGTTGACGGCGGCTTTGGCGCGATTGGGCCATTCGAAAACATCTTCAGCGCTGATTGCCGTTTGGCTGCCGATGGCCAGTGCCAGGCCGAGTAAGAACAGATTCAGTTTCCTTGGCATGTCGCGGTCTCCTATATAGCGTCCGGCTTTGCCTTCAGCCTGAAAAGACGCAAACGCCGGATGCCTGGCTCTTGGCCTGGTACATGGCGGCGTCCGCGGCGCGCAGGTAGTCATCGGTTGTCGCGAAGCCGGCTTGGCTCATCACCACCCCGATGCTCGCGCCGCTGGCCACCGTGTGCGTGCCGATCTGGTAGGGGGCCGCGAGGGCGGCGGCGATCTGCCTTGCGCGTTCGCTTGCGCTGGCTAGATCCACGGACTCCAGCAGCACGTTGAACTCATCGCCACTCATCCGGGCAACCAGGTCAGCCGCGCGCACGCTGGACTCAAGCCGGCGCGCAACCTGCTGCAGCAGTTGGTCGCCCACGTGGTGCCCAAGCGTGTCGTTCACGGCCTTGAACTGGTTGAGGTCCAGCAGCAGCACCGCAAACATCGTGGAGCTGGCTTTCTCCGGCGCCTCGTCACCTTTCGGCGCCTCGTCCAAATGCAGGGCGATGGCGTGCTCGAGCCGATCGCGGAACAGCGGCCGGCCCGGCAGGCTGGTCAGGGAGTCGTAGGAGCTGCCGCGCTCCGCCAGGTCACTCAGTGACCCCGCCATGCGCACGGCGATGCCATCGTCGAACTGGGCGACGCCGCGCCAGTTGACCCACACCGGCCGCCCCGAACTGTGCAGGGCGCGGAAGTCCACTGAAAAGCTGGGGCCGTTGCCCACCAGATGCCTCCGGCAAGCCGACTGCACGCGCTCACGGTCGTCGGGATCGATGAGCTGTTCGAGGAAGCTCCAGGCGTCGTCGTGCAGGTTGCCGGTATCGCTCAGCCCGACAATCTCCTGGAAGCGCTGGGACACATGCAGCACATTCGTCTGCAGGTTCCAGTCCCAGATGCCATCGTTGGATCCGCGGGTGGCGAGCGAATAGCGGTTGTCCGACTGCACCAGCTCGAGTTCGGTATTTTTCTGCTGGCTCACGTCGATCATCAGGCCAATCATGCGATTCGGTCGGCCCGGCTCAACCACCACCCGGCACAGGTCCCGCACCCAGACCACCTTGCCGGACTTGGCAATCAGGCGGTAGCTCATCTCATAGGGATGGCTGTGCGTGGCGCCGTACGCCGCCTCGTCAATCACCAGCGCGGCCGGCAAGTCCTCGGGATGGACGTGGGCACGCCAGAAGTTGGGGTCGGACCGCCACTCTTCCACCGAGTAGCCAAACAGGCGCTCGACCTGCGGGCTCAGGAAGGTGTTGCCCGCGCCCATCTCGGCCTCCCAGACCACGCCGTCGATGGTTTCAAGCAGGCGCAGGAAGCGCTGCCGGACCTCGATCAACACCTGCTCGGTGATCTCGGTGATTTCAATCAACACGCCCTGGCGGCTAACCACGCGACCGGCAGGGTCTGACTCCGCCTGCAGCTGCAGGCGCATCCAGTGATAGTCCGCGTTGGCGAAGCGCAGCCGGAACACCGGCATGCCTGATCTCAGGGTGCCCTTGTCGTCGGGATGCGCGAAGTCCAGCAGGGACTGGCCCAGCGACTGATCCAGCGCATGGCCGGTGAGCTTGTGCCAGGCGGGATTCAAGTAGGTGATGGCCCACACGGAGTCCGTTCGGACCACCGCGTCGGGCAGCAGCTTGAGAAGTTGTCCTGACGCTGTGGAATCGGCGGGCATGCCGCGATTATAGTCAACGACACACCGAGCCGTTCGCGCAGGATTGAACGGTGACCATTCCCATGCCGCCCCTCGCCGAGTAACCGCCATGCCCACCGTCCTTGTCACCGGCGCCACCGGATTCCTTGGCCAGCACCTGCTGCGCGAACTCGTGGCCACCGGCGCCACCGTGCGCGGCCTGTCGCGGTCCGCCGCCGGCGATGCCGCGGTGGCGGCGCTGGGAGCGCAGCCAGTGCGCGGCGACATGGCGGACGCGGCCGGCCTGCGGGCTGCCGTGGCCGGCGTCGAGGCGGTGTTCCACACGGCCGCCGATACCAACAACTGGGGACCGGGCGATGCGGCGCAAACGCGCACCAACATGGGCGGCACGGCGCTGCTGATCGAGGCGGCACGCGCGGCGGGCGTAGCCACGTTCGCCCACACCTCCAGCGTGTCGGCGTATTCGCACCTAGTCACCGGCGTGCTGCGCGAGGACTCACCGCAGCGCGGCGCCGAATCGTGGATCAACTACGAGCGTACCAAGTATGCCTCCGAGCGGCTGGTGCGCGAATCGGGCCTGCCGTTCCTGGTGTTCCAGCCCTCGCACATCCTGGGCCCGGGCGATCGCAACAACTGGTCCAAGCTCATCCGGCTGATTGATGCGGGCAAGTTGCCCGGCGCGCCGCCGGGCTCGGGCTCGTTTGCCGACGTGCGCGAGATCGCCAAGGCGCAGGTGCGCGCGTGGCGGCAGCCGGCGCGCGACGAGACTTGGCTCACCGGCGGCGAGCACGCCAGTTTCCTGGCCCTGGTGCAGGAAGTAGGCCGTCAGCTGGGCAAGCCCACGCCGGCACGCGCCATGCCTGAGATCGCGCTGAAGATTTACGCACGGACGTTGGACCTGGTGTCGCGCGTGACGCGCCGCGAACCCGAACTAACGCCGGTCGCGGCCACCTTCACCTGCAAGCACCTGCAGGTGGATTCAGGCAAGGCCGAGCGGGAGCTGGGCTATCGCAGCACGCCGCTGCCGCAGCTGCTGGCCGACACTATTGCCTGGCTGCGGGCCGAGGGCCTGCTGGCGCCTTAGGTCAGACCAAACGCACCAGTTCGGTGTAGGCGGCGAGCTGGCGGTCGCGCGTCAGCAGGACCATGGGCTCCTGCATTGCCTGGGCCACCAGCATCCGATCAAAAGGATCTGCGTGCAGGAGCGGCAGTTCCGCGATGGCGTGTGCGTGATGAACGTTCACGTCAATCCAGTTGAAGCCGCTCTCGGCGCAGGCTTTGATCAGCACGTCTGAAGAAATCGGCATTGTCTGCGGATGCTTGCGATGCTTGATGGCGACTTCCCAGATCGTGGCAGCACTGACGTAAATCTGGTTGTCGGGATCCAGCAACAATTGCTGCGCCGTTGCGCCCACGGCACCAGCCTGGCCGCTGGCTTGCCATTGCGGGCAATGGTGATATCGCGCTGCGCGCCGCTGGCAATGTCTTCCACCAGCCGCGACAGATGGGTCTTCGCTTCGAGAATGTTGACGGTGTGCATAGGGCTCCTCACTTTCTCAGCGGCTAAAACTGTCGCTTTCTGGTTAGTCTGGTCTGGTTAGACTAGCCCTCTCGGGTCACCCGCTCGGTTCGAGCCAAGGATTGATGACGCGGATACCCAGTGCTTCGAACGGTGCAGTGTCACGCGTTGCGACCATGAATCCGTGCTTTCCGGCAATGGCGGCGATCTGGCTGTCCGCCAAGGAAATGGTGTGTCCCCGTCTACGTGCATCGGCCAGCAGGCGCGCGCTGTGGAGCGCAGCCTCGGCGTCGAAGGCGAGTATTCGGGATTCGAACAATTGACCCAGCAGTTCGCTCAAGGCCTGCGCAAGTCCGCTTCTCCGCTTTCCACTGGGCAAGATCTCAAT
>JANORD010000291.1:0-2765 GCA_031415095.1 Lysobacteraceae bacterium | reverse complement strand
GAACGGAAGTGGACAAACACGTCCTCGCCGCTTTCCGGGGTGATGAAGCCAAAGCCCTTGGCGTCGTTGAACCACTTCACGGTTCCAGTCTGACGATCCGACATATCTCTAATCCTTGTTGTAACAAAATGATGGGTAACTGCGGCAGCCCGGCATATCCGGTAGCCGCAGGTGGTGGAGCCTACTCGCTTCTGGTCTGGAAAGCCAATGCCGTACAATGGCGGCCCTTGCCTGCCCCCTTCGGCCCGAGTCCCCCCATGTCTGCCTACGCCACCGAGCGGGTGCTCACCGTCAGGCACTGGAACGAGGACTACTTCAGCTTCACCACCACCCGGGACGACGGCCTGCGCTTCGAGAACGGCCAGTTCGTGATGATCGGCCTGGAGGTGGACGGGCGGCCCCTGATGCGGGCGTACTCCATCGCCAGCGCCAACTGGGAGGAGCATCTGGAGTTCTTCAGCATCAAGGTGCCCAACGGCCCCCTGACCTCCCGGCTCCAGCACATCCAGCCCGGCGACGACCTGCTGGTGAGCCGCAAGCCCACCGGGACCCTGCTCATCAGCGACCTGCATCCGGGCCGGAACCTCTACCTGCTGGCCACCGGCACCGGCTTGGCGCCCTTCCTGGGCATCGTCAAGGATCCGGAGGTCTACGAGCGCTTTGAGCGGATCATCCTCACCCACGGCGTGCGCGAGGCCAAGGACCTGGCCTACCGCGACTACATCCAGCGCGAGCTGCCCCGGCACGAGCATCTGGGCGAGCTGATTTCGCGCCAGCTGCTGTACTACCCGGCCGTGAGCCGGGAGCCCTTCCAGAACCACGGCCGGCTGACTGACCTGATGGCCAGCGGCCGCATGCAGGCCGATCTGGGCATCGAGCCGCTCGATGCCGGCCGGGACCGCGCCATGATCTGCGGCAGCCCGCAGATGCTGGCCGACTTCCGCCAGCTGCTCGACGGCGTCGGACTCAAGGCCGCTCCGCGCATCGGCAGCCCCGGCGAGTACGTGTTCGAGCGGGCCTTCGTCGAGAAATAGAGCGCGGCGCTCAGCCCAGCAACTTGGCCAGGTCCTTGCCGATCTTCTCCGGCGTGTCGGTGGGCGCATAGCGCTTGAGCACCTGGCCGTCCTTGCCCACGAGGAACTTGGTGAAGTTCCACTTGATGCCCTCCATGCCCAGCAGGCCGGCCTTCTCGGACTTGAGCCACTGGTACAGCGGATGGGACTTGGCGCCATTCACGTCCACCGTGGCGAACATCGGGAAACTGACGTCATAGGTGAGCGAGCAGAAATTCTTGATTTCCTCCTCGTTGCCCGGCTCCTGGTGCCCGAACTGGTCGCACGGGAACCCCAGCACCACCAGTCCCTGGTCCTCGTACTGCTTGGCGAGCTTCTCAAGGCCGGCGTATTGCGGCGTAAACCCGCACTTGGAGGCCGTATTGACCACCAGCATGGCCTTGCCGCGGTAGGCGTCCAGGGACTGCTCGGCACCCTCGATGGTCTTGGCGGAAAAATCGTAGGCAGTGGTCATGGCGTTCTCCGTAGATTCAGGGCCACAGCCTAGCGCATCGCCCCGTCCAGCCCGTAAACAGCGCGTGACCTCCCCCTGACCTTAGCCAGGCTTGCACCGCCGGCGGCATGCGCTACCCTTCCAAGGTTGATAGGCCCACCTAGGATTGTTGCCATGACCCATACGTTGTCGCTCGCCCTAGCGGCCGCCCTGTGCGCTGCCAGCCCTGCCGCGCTTGCCGCGGCCGCCGAACCCGCCACCCAGTCCGCCCAACCCATGGCCGCAAACCCCTTCTTCAGCGTCAGCACCCTGCCCTTCCAGCTGCCGCCCTTCGACCAGATCCAGGACGCCCACTACGCCCCGGCTTTGGACAAAGGCATGGCGGAGCAGCGCGCCGAGATCGATTTGATCGCCGCCAATCCCGAGGCCGCCACTTTCGAAAACACCATCGTTGCCATGGAGCGCACCGGAGACGTGCTCAACCGGGTCTCGGCGGTGTTCTTCAACCTGGTTGGCGCCAACACCAACCCCGAGATGGACCGCGTGGACGCCGAGATGGCGCCCAAGCTGGCGGCGCACGTGGACGCCATCACCCTGGATCCCAAGCTGTTCCAGCGCATCAAGACTCTCTACGACGGCCGCGCCGGGTTGGGCCTGGACGCCGAGAGCACCCGCCTGCTTGAGCGCTACCACACCGACTTCGTGCGCGCCGGCGCCAATCTGTCCGACGCCGACAAGACCCAGCTCAAGGCGATGAACGCCGAACTGGCCACCCTGGCCACCACCTTCAGCCAGAACGTGCTCAAGGAAGTGAACGCCTCCGGCGTGCTGGTGAGCGACCCGGCCCAGCTTGATGGCCTGTCACCGGACGCCATCACCGCTGCAGCCGAAGCCGCCAAGGCGGCAGGCAAGCCCGGCCAGTATCTGATCGCCCTGCAGAACACCAGCGGGCAGCCGCCGCTGTCCTCGCTGACCAACCGCGACCTGCGTCTGCAGATCATGGCCGCGTCGCTGGCCCGCGGCAGCCGTGGCGGCGAGTTCGACAACCGCGCGCTGGTGGCCCGTGTCGCCAAGCTTCGCGCCGAACGCGCCGCGCTGCTGGGCTATCCCAACCATGCCGCCTACGTGCTGGAAGTGGAAACCGCCGGCACCGTGGGCGCGGTGAACACGCTGATGGCCAACCTGGCCCCGGCGGCCGTGGCCAACGCCCGCCGTGAAGCGGCGGACATGCAGGCCATCGTGGATGCGAAGAAGGGCGG
>JANORD010000290.1:0-2665 GCA_031415095.1 Lysobacteraceae bacterium | reverse complement strand
CCCTGCCCCAATCTGCACGATGCGATCGGCCAGCGCCAAACTCGCCGGCCGGTGGGTAATCAGCAGCACCGTGCGGTCACGCAGCAGCGCGTGGCATTCGGCGATGAAATCGCGCTCGCCCTCCGGATCAAACATCGCAGTGGCCTCGTCCAGCACCAGCACCGCCGGGTCCTTCAACAGCGCGCGAGCCAGCGACAGCCGCTGCCGCTGGCCGCCGGAAAGCCGCACGCCGTCGTCGCCAATCACCGTGTCGTAGCCCTGCGGCAGCGCGCTGATAAATGCGTGCGCATGCGCCGCGCGCGCCTCGTGTTCCACCTGCGCCTGGGTGGCGCCGTGGCGGCCGTAGGCGATGTTGTGGGCCACGCTGGCGTTGAGCAGCAGCACCTGCTGGCTCACCAGGCCGATGTGCGAGCGCAGATTGCGAAGAGTGAGCTCGCGAACGTCCACGCCGTCCAGCGTGATGCGCCCGGACGACGGATCGGCGAAGCGCATCAGCAGATGCGCCAGCGTGCTCTTGCCCGCACCGTTCACGCCGGTGATGGCCAGGGTTTCGCCGGCGGCAATCGCCAGATCAAACTGTTCGAACACCGCACTGCGCCCCGGATAAGCAAACGACACCGCCTCGAAAGCAACGTCGCCCCGCACCGCGGCCAATTCGCGCGTACCGCCCTGCGGCTCCGGCTGCGCCTGGAACGCTTCCTGCAGCCGCTGCGCCGCGCCGCGCGCGCTCTGCACGCTGCCGTACATGCCCGCCAGCTGGCTCACCGGCTGGGTGAGCAGCAGGCCGTAAAGCAGCAGCGCCACCAGGTCCGCAGGTGCCAGGGTGCCGCCCACTACGCCCTGCCCGCCCAGCCACAGCAGCACAAGCACCGCAGCCGAGGCCACCAGCCGCACGCCGGGCGCCAGCAGGGATTCGAGCCAGAGCTGGCGGATCTCGAGGTCGCGCACCTTGTGCGATGTCGATTCGAAACGCAGCGATTCGTCATCCTCACGGGTGTAGGCCTTGATCAGCGGCAGCACCGACAGGTTTTGTTCGGCAATGCCGAAGCGCTCGGCGTCGGCCTGGTTGGCGGCGTGCGCCAGGGGCCGCAGCCGGCGCGTCGCAAGCTTCATGCCCAGCACCAGCAAAGGCACGCCACCGGCCACCCCCTGGCGGGTGAGCGGCTCGATGCGCAGCAGCATCACCAGCGCGCCGGCGCAGGTGAGCAGCAGCGGCAGCAGCGGCACCACCGCGCCCGACAGGAACTGCCCCAGCCGCCACACGTCATTGCCCAACAGCGACAGCACCTCGCCGCGCGCCCGCGCCTGGTGCCATCCCACCGGCAGCGACTGCAGGTGGTCGTAGAGATCAGTGCCCAACTCGGCGGTGATGCGCGAACGCGTGATGCCCAGCAGCAGCCCGTTGGCGAAACCGATCGCGGCCAGCGCCGCCATCACCCCCAGCCACGCCAGCATCAGCCGCCCCGGCAGTTCGCCCGCCAGGAAACCCTGCACCACCTGCGCCGCGAACCACGGCATGGACAGCGTGAGCAGGCTGCCCGCGCCCATCAGCACCGCGGCGCCAGCCAGCGCGGCGCGATGCGGCCCGGTGTAGCGCTGCAGCAGGGCCAGCAGGCCCGCCGGGGGCTGGGGTGCATGCGCCGATGGGCTAGACTGCGCGGGCGCTAAACCGTCGTCGCGCATGCGCCCCCATCACTCCGGATTGGCTGTTTTTCCATGGACATAACGCTAGCACAGCGCGCCAAACCCACCTCCGACGTGCTGTGCCAGGACGTGGGCGGCGAAGTGGTGCTGCTCGACCTCGCCAGCGAGCGCTATTTCGGGCTCGACCCGGTGGGCACGCGCATCTGGCACCTGCTCGACCAGGACCTGCCGCTGGCGCAGGTGCTGGATACCTTGGCCGATGAATACGACGCCCCGCGCGAGCGCCTGCACGACGACCTGCTGGCGCTGGTGGCGCGGCTGCTCGACGCCGGTCTGGTGCAGGTGGCCTGAGCCATGGGCCAGGCGCTGACGCGCTGGCGCCAGCTGTCCGGCGTGCAGAAAAAGCAGCTCGTGCTGCTGGGGGTCGCCCTGCCGGTGACGGGTGGCTTGATCCGGATGCTGGGGTTCAAACGCACCAGCGCGCTGTTTGAACGGCTGGGCGGGCAGCGCTCGCTGCATGCCGCCACGCCGCAGGACCTGCACGACGCCGAAGCCCTGGCCCAACTGGCCAACATCGCCGGCCGCCGCGGCCCCGTGCAGGCCACCTGCCTGCGCCAGGCCGTGCTGCTGCAAGCCTGGCTCCGCCACCGCGGCCTGGACGCCCAGCTGCGAATCGGCGTGCAGAAAACCGCCGGCGCAGTCGACGCCCACGCCTGGGTGGAGCTCGAGGGTGTCCCCCTGGCCCAGCCCAACCTAAGCCACCGCCCCTTCCCCCAGTAGAAGCGCGCTCCTCCTGTGGACCCCCCCCTGTAGGAGGGACTTCAGTCCCGATGCTCTTGGCTGAAAAGCATCGGGACTAAAGTCCCTCCTACAAAGGCCTTCCTACAGCGGGGTCAACGGCGACGCAGCTGGCGCAGCGCGCGCTGCACGCGATCGCGCAGCAGCCCGCCCCCCGCCACGCCCACATCCTCGCGGTAATGCGCGGTCGGCTGCAGCCGCTGCCAGAGCCAGCGCAGGCGGG
>JANORD010000289.1:0-10128 GCA_031415095.1 Lysobacteraceae bacterium | reverse complement strand
GGGCGACTCTAGGAGCCCTGCTGGTGGCCACCAACACGGTGCTGCACGTGCCGGTGCTGCTGGTGGTGGCCATTGCCAAGGCGCTGCTGCCAATTGCGGCGATTCGTCCGCATTTCGACCGGGTGCTGATGCTGATCGCGGAGAGTTGGGTCGGCGTCAACAGCCGGTTGATCGATGCCTTCACGCGCACTCGGTTTTTGGTGGAGGGCTTGGAGGGTTTGCGCTACGGCGGCCACTACCTGGTGCTGGCCAACCACCAGAGCTGGGTGGATATCCCGGTGCTGCAGAAAGTGTTCAACCGGCGCATTCCGCTGCTGCGGTTTTTCCTCAAGAGCCAGCTGTTTTGGGTGCCCCTGCTGGGCCTGGCCTGGTGGGCGCTGGATTTCCCATTCATGAAGCGCTACTCCAAGCAGCAGTTGGCGCGCCGCCCCGAGTTGGCCGGGCGTGACCTCGCGGCAACCCGGGCCGCTTGCGAGAAGTTCCGCCGCATTCCGGTCTCGGTGATGAATTTCGTCGAGGGCACTCGCTACACGGCCGCCAAGCACGCGCAGCAGGGGGCGCCGTTCCGCCATCTGCTGCGGCCCAAGGCCGGCGGCGTGGCCTTCGTGTTGGGCGCCATGGGCGAGGCCATCGAATCCGTGCTGGACGTGACCGTCAGCTACGACATCGGCAAGCCGAGCCTTGCCGACTTGATGTCCGACCGTGTGGGCGAGGTGCGCGTGCACGTATGCGAGCGGCCGATCCCGGCCGGTTTGGCCGGCGGTGACTACGAAAATGATCCCGTGTACCGCGAGCGGTTCCAGTCCTGGGTAAACCAGCTGTGGGCCGACAAGGACGCGCTGCTGGCGTCCTGGAAAGGCGCGCCGCCGCTTTAAAGAACTTCGGCGCTGAAGGTGTCGCAGCGGCGATAGTCGCCAGTCTCGAATCCGGTGCGGAACCAGCGCACGCGCTGCTCGGCGCTACCGTGGGTGAACGAGTCCGGGACCACTTCGCCCTGGCCTTGGCGCTGCAGCGTGTCGTCGCCAATGGCGGTGGCAGTTTTCATCGCTTCTTCCAAGTCGCCTGATTCGAGCCAGGCGTGGCGCTGCTGGGCGCGATTGGCCCACAGACCGGCGTAGCAGTCGGCCTGTAGTTCCTGGCGAACCAGCGGGCCGTCGGCACCCTCCACGTTGCCACCGCGCTGGCGGATCTGGTTCACCTTGTCGGAAACGCCGGTGAGAGTCTGGATGTGGTGGCCCACCTCATGCGCAATCACATATGCCTCGGCGAAGTCACCGCCGCCGCCCAGGCGCTCCTGCATTTGCTGGAAGAACGAGAGGTCGATGTAGACCTTGCGGTCGCCCGGGCAATAGAACGGGCCCACGGCGGCGGTGGCGCCACCGCAGGCGGAGTTCACCCGGCCACTGAACAACACCAGCTGCGGGGCAGCGTAGGTTTCGCCGCTGGCTTGGAAAATGGCGCCCCAGACGTCCTCGGTTTCGCCCAGGATGCTGGCGACGAACTGCGAGGCTTCGTCGTCCACTGGCGCCTGCGCGCCGGAATCGGGCGAGTAGGTCTGGCCGCCGGGAGCCTCCTGGCCCAGCTCGGCCACCAGCCCCAGCATTTCCAGCGGGTTCTTGCCCATCAGCAGGCCCAGCACCACCACGATGGCGATGCCGCCCAGGCCCAGCCGCATGCCGCCACGGCCGCCACCGCCACCGCCGCCCATGCCGCGACGGTCTTCGACGTTGGTGCTTTTCCTTGCGCTGCGCCATTTCATGGAAAACTCTCCGCCGGGGGTGCTGTCCTGATTGTTGCCTGAAACCGGGCACCCGCGCGACCCTTGCATGACCGGGTGGGTGCTGGCCCGGCGTTTGCATGAATGCCCCTTGCCAGCCGCAGGTGAACGCATGACCCATACCCCCGTTACCAACGCTTCTGTCCACGCTGGCCCGGTGGCCGAGACTGAGCGGCTGTTCGCCCTGGACGCTATTCGCGGGGCGGCTCTGTTCGGCGTGCTTTTGATGAACCTGATGTGGATCGCCAGTCCTTGGCTGGCTATGCCCCAGGCCGTGCGCGACGCGATGCCGACGGCCTGGCTGGACCAGCCGCTGAACTTCCTCCTCACATGGACCGTCCAGGGCAAGGCCCAGGCCCTGTTCTCGATGCTGTTCGGACTAGGCTTCGCCATCCAGTTGCAGCGGGCGCAGGCCCGCGGCGCCGGTTTCGAAGTGCGCTACCTGCGTCGGCTCGCGGTGCTGGCGGTGTTCGGGTTTGCGAACCTCTACCTACTCTGGCTGGGCGACATCCTGCATGCCTATGCCATCGGCGGGGTGGCCCTGCTGGCGCTTCGGCGGCTGTCCAATCGCGCGCTGGTGGTGCTGGGTTTGGCGCTGTCGGTGCTTTGCTGGCCGGCGCTGGACGCCGCGGCGCTCTTGGCGCCAGAGGGCCACGTCGCGCGGATGTTCGCGACCTGGGAGGCCGGGGTCGAGCCTCGATTCCTCGCGTGGACCGAGGGCGGCTATGCCGCGTACCTGGCCAACAACATCCAGAGCAACTGGCGCGAGTACCTGGGCACCGTCGCGCTGCCGCTGTTGGTGGGGCAAGTGATCGGCCGCTTCGCACTGGGCTACTGGATTGCGCGCAAGGGCTGGCTGCAGGACGTGGCCGGGAACGCTGCTGGATTTCGCCGCGCGCTGCCTTGGCTGCTGGCGGGCGGCCTCTTGCTGTGCCTGCCGTCCAAGCTGCCGATGGTGGCACCGTTCGAATGGCAGGGCCTGCCGCAGTTGCTGGTGCAGCTGCTCGATTTCCTCGGGCAGGTGGTGCTGGCGGCCGGCTACGCGGCGGCGTTGGCGCTGTGGAGCCTGTCGGAGCGGGGGCGGCGCTGGCTGGCCGGCTTGGCGGCCGTGGGGCGCATGGCACTGACGCAATACCTGCTGCACGCCATCGTTTACGTCGGCGTGTTTTCCTCGGCCGGACTGGGCTGGCTGCCGATGATGGGCAGCGCGGCGGTGCTGGTCACGACGCTGATTTTCTTCGCACTGCAGGTGGCCAGCAGCCGCTGGTGGCTGGCGCGCTTCCGCTTCGGGCCGATGGAATGGCTGTGGCGCTGGCTCACCTACGGCCAACGGCCGCCGATGCGGCGCTGAGCTGGCGCTACGGCGTCTGGGCTGCGTCCGAGCGCAGTGCCTCCAGGCTGCGCAGGCCGGCGCGGCCGTCCGCGGGCAGGCCCAGGCGCGACTGTTCCTTGGCCAACGCATCGCGCGAGCGGGCGCCGATCATTCCGTCGGCTTCGCCAATGTCGTGGCCGCGGGAGATCAGCAGCGTCTGCAGTTCGCGGCGCTGGGCCCGGGAGATGCCGGGGTCGTCCGTGGGCCAGGGCGTGAGCAGCGGCCCGCCGCCGCGCAGGCGGTCGGACAAATGGGCGATGGCCAGCGCGTAGCTTTCGGCGGCGTTGTAGGCATAGATGGCGTCGAAATTGCGCTGCACCAGAAACGCCGGCCCACCGATGCCAGTAGGCAGCAGCAGCGCGGCGGCGGCGTCGCTGGCGGCGAGGGTGCGGCCATCGGCGGCCGTTGCCCCGCGTGCCAGCCACTGCGACAGGGGACGGCGCGCCTGCCGGCCCTGCACCGAGGTGTCGAATCCCTTGGGCAGGATAACTTCACGCCCCCAAGGCTGGCCGGCGCGCCAGCCCGCACGCTGCAGGTAGTGCGCCGTGGACGCCAGCGCATCGGGAATGCTCCCCACCAGGTCGCGCCGGCCGTCGCCGTCAAAATCCACGGCGATGCGCGCATAGGTGGACGGCATAAACTGGGTGTGGCCGAACGCGCCGGCCCAGGAGCCGACCAAGCCTTCGGCCTGCAGGTCCCCGGACTGGATCAACTTGAGCGTGGCGAACAGTTCGCTGCGAAAAAAATCCTGGCGCCGGCCCGCGCAGGATAGGGTCGCAAGTGACGCGATCAGCGGCTTCTTGCCGAAGGTCTTGCCGTAGTTGCTCTCCACGCCCCAGACCGCGACCACGGTTTCCGGGTCCACGCCGTAGCGCGCCTGCACCGCGGCCAGCGTCTGGGCATGTTCGGCCAGCATCACCACGCCGTCGGCCACGCGTTCGTCGTCCACCAGGCCCGCCAGGTAGTCCCACAGCGGCGTGCGGAACTCGGGCTGGTAGTCCAGCGATTCCAGCACGGTGGGGTCGGGGGCGAGCCCCGCGGTGGCCCGGCTGAACGTGTCGGCGGAAATGCCAGCGGCCTGCGCCTTGGGTCCCAGCGCCGTCAGGCAGCGAGAGAAAGGGTCATCGTTGGCGGCCGCAGGCAGGGCCAGCGCGAGTAACAGGGCAAGGACGGGAGCAGGGCGCATGGCGGGCCGGTAGCGGGCAGGGAACCGAATGGTGGCCCGAGCCGCGCGGCAGCGCCAGCGGCAGCGCGCCGGGCTATGCTCACCGTCACTCCAGCCACGGTGCCACCCATGATCGTTCTCCACCACTTGAACAACTCCCGCTCCCAGCGCGTGCTGTGGCTGCTGGAAGAATTGGGCGTGCCCTACGAGGTGAAGCGCTACGAGCGCGACGCCAAGACCATGCTGGCGCCCGAGGCGCTGCGCGCGGTGCACCCGCTGGGCAAGTCGCCGGTGATCACCGATGGCGCCGAAGTGGTGGCCGAGTCCGGCGCCATCATGGAATACCTGGCCGATACCTACGGCCAGGGCAAGCTGCTGCCGCCGCCGGGTGACCCGGCGCGTCGCCGCCACACCTATTGGCTGCACTACGCGGAAGGCTCGCTGATGCCCCCGTTCCTGCTGAGCCTGATTTTTGCCAAGGTGCGCAGCGCGCCCATGCCGTTCTTCGCCAAACCCATCGCGCATGGCATCGCCGACAAGGTGATGTCGAGTTTTGTTTCGCCACAGGTGACGCTGCACCTGGATTTCCTGGAGGCGGAACTGGGCAAGTCCACGTGGTTTGCCGGCGAGGCATTCAGCGTGGCCGACATCCAGCTGAGTTTCCCGCTGGAGGCCGCGGCGTCCCGTGGCGGGCTGGACGCCAGCCGGCCGCGGCTGATGGCCTACCTGCAGCGCATCCATGCGCGCCCGGCCTACCAGCGCGCGCTTGAGAAGGGCGGGCCCTACGAATTGATCCGCTGACCTTGCCCCACCACCCGCCGAGAGGAGAGTCGCCATGAAACTTCCTGTCTTGTGTCTGGCCCTGGGCTACGCCACCTGTGCCTGGAGCGCCGCAACGACGCCGACTGATGCCGCCGCGGTGCCGGAGGCACCCCTGGACCTGGCGGCGTTCGCCGAAGCCGTGGCCGCCTGCCAGCCGTCCAACCACGCCGGGCCGCATCCCTTCGTCAAGGGCTACACCATCGAGCACGCGGTCACGGGCGAGGAGCAGGGCAGCTGTCGCTACTCGCAGTCCATGCCGGGCGACATGAGGATGGAATGCGCGCTGTCGAGCGCTGGCCGCGAGGGCCTGGCCGAAGAATTCCGGCAGCAGGCCCAGGGCAAGTTGAGCGGAGGCACGTCGCGCCAGCCCGAATGGACGCGCGAATGCGAGATCGTGGACAAAAGCGGCAAACGCAGCCCTCTGGGCGGCTGACGCCCGCAGCGCAAAGGCAGCCCCATGCAGCTGAGCATCACCCTGGTCATCATCGCGGTCACGGCCCTGGTGTCGTGGCTGGCCTTGAACAATGAACGCCTGATGCAGGCGCTGATCCTGTGGCCGCCCGCCGTGACCCGCGGCCACCAGTACCACCGCTTCCTCGGCTATGGGCTGGTGCATGCCGACTTCATGCACCTGCTTTTCAACATGGTCACGCTGTTTTTCTTCGGCCGGGTGATGGAGGGTTTCTACGCGCAATACCTCGGCCCGCTGGGCATGCTCTGGTTCTACGCCTCGGCGCTGGTGGTGTCGGCCTTGCCCAGCTATCTGCGGCATCGCGGCGATCCCAACTACGCCACGCTGGGCGCCTCGGGTGCGGTGTCGGCCGTGCTGTTCGCTTTCATCCTGCTCCAGCCCTGGACCACGATTTATGTCTACGTGGTGCCGGTGCCGGCGATCATCTACGCGGTGCTGTACACCGGTTATTCGATCTACATGAACCAGCGCAAGGGCGACCGCATCAACCACAGCGCCCATCTGGCCGGGGCGGCGTATGGCGTGCTGTTCACGGTGCTGATGGAGCCCAAGGTGCTCTCGCACTTCCTTGCCGAACTGCTGGAGCCGCGGTTCTAGCCCGGCCAGGGCGCCGCTGAGCGTTCGCTCCGCGCGGCCGTGCGAGAATGCCGCATGACTGAATTCACCGCACTCCCGCTGCTCCCCGAACTCCAGCAAGCGCTGGAGGTCCTCGAGTACACCCAGATGACGCCGGTGCAGGCCGCCACGCTGCCGCCGATCCTGGCCGGCCGGGACATGATCGTGCAGGCGCGCACCGGCAGCGGCAAGACCGCCGCGTTCGGGCTGGGGCTACTCTCGAAGCTGGCGCCCGATTCGGGCCGGGTGCAGTCGCTGGTGCTGTGCCCCACCCGTGAACTGGCCGACCAGGTGGGCAAGGAGATTCGTCGCCTGGCGCGCTTCATGCCCAACATCAAGGTGTCGGTCTTTTGCGGCGGCGTGCCGCTGCGGCCGCACCTGGCCTCGCTGGTGCACCCACCGCACGTGGTGGTGGGCACGCCTGGCCGGCTGCAGGAGTTGATCGACGAGGGTGCGCTGGTGCTGGATGGCTTGGCCACCGTGGTGCTGGACGAAGCCGATCGCATGCTCGACATGGGCTTTGGACCCGCCATCGCCGGCATCCTCGGCCAGGTGCCGAGCCAGCGCCAGACCATGATGTTTTCCGCCACGTTCCCGGATGAAATCCGCGCCTTGGGGCGCCAATTCCTCCGCGATGTCGACGAGCACACCGTGGCCGACGCTGAAGGCAGCGCGATCGAGCAGCGGTTCTATGAGGTTGAAGCGGCGCGCAAGGGCGATGCGCTGGCCCTGCTGCTGTCTGACCTGGCGCCCGAGTCGGCGCTGGTGTTTTGCAACACCCGGCGCGATACCCAGCAGGTGGCCGACGACTTGGCGCAGCGGGGCTTTGCCGTGATGGCGCTGCATGGCGACCTGGAGCAGCGCGACCGCGACGAGGTGCTGGTGTGCTTCGGCAATCGCAGCTGCCAGGTGCTGGTGGCCACCGATGTGGCCGCGCGCGGGCTGGACATCAAGGATTTGCCGCTGGTGGTCAGCCATGGCCTGGCCAGCGACGTGGACACCCACACCCACCGGATTGGCCGCACCGGCCGCGCCGGTGGCGACGGTTTGGCGCTGGCGCTGGTGGCTTCGGACGAGCGCAGGCGGGTGGTGGGGATCGAAGAAGCGCTGGGCAAGGCGGTGCGCTGGGAGCGCATTGATCTGTCGCGCAAGCCCGGACGGCCGCTACCGGCTGCCATGACCACGCTGGTGATTGATGCCGGCCGCCAGGACAAGCTGCGGCCCGGCGACGTGGTGGGTGCGCTCACGGGTGACGCGGGCCTGCCGGCCGCTGCCGTGGGCAAAATCGACGGTTTCGCGACCCGAACTTACGTGGCGATCGAACGCAGCCAGGCCAGCAAGGCCTTGGACAAGCTGCGCGTCGGGAAGATAAAAGGCCGCAACTTCCGGGTCCGGAAGCTGGGCTGACGGCGGGAGCGCGGCCGGGCTTGGGCCCGGCAACTCCAGCGCGTTGGGTGGACCCAGGCGCGCATGGCGCTCAGCGCCAGGGGCGGCCGCTGGAAACTTGGCGCTGCGGCGCGGACTGCGCCTTGCGGCGGCTGATCTCGGCGTCCAGGCGGCGATATTCGGCGGTGCCGATCTGGCCGGCCATGACCAACTCCCAGAGCTGGATGGCCAGTTCGTCGTTCATGACCTGCTTGGCGGGGAAGGGGATGACGATGCCCATGTTGCTTGACTCCTGAGGGGGTGGGGTCGGTAGCTTTCGAAGTAAGGCAAAGCAGGTTCCGTGCCAAAAGCCGCTGTCGGCCGACCCAGGCCTGTGGTTTAACGCAAAACTGCGACGCAGTCGGCACTTCTGGGCCGGGAAGGACGGCCATCCAAGGCCAGGGCCCGACTTCACGGCTCACCAGCGCGGCAGCTGCGGTGACTTGGGGCAGCCGCCATGACAGGATGCGCGCCACTTCTGACGCACTGCGGCACCCCGACCCTCCATGCGAGTTAACAAGTACATCAGCGACACCGGGCACTGTTCCCGGCGCGAGGCCGACCGGCTGGTCACCGAGCGGCGGGTCAGCGTCAACGGCGCCCCGGCCGGCATCGGCACCCAGGTTGCCGAGGGCGACGAGGTACGTGTTGACGGCCAGGTCCTGGCCCTGCGCGCGGCCAAGCCCGGCGCCCGGCGCCATATCTATATCGCCTTGAACAAGCCCGTGGGCATCACGTGCACCACCGATGCCGCGGTGAAAGGCAACATCGTCGACTTCGTTGGCCACCAGCAGCGCATCTTTCCTATCGGCCGGCTCGACAAGGACTCCGAGGGCCTGATCCTGCTGACCAGCAATGGCGACATCGTCAACGAAATCCTGCGCGCCGAGAACCACAAGGAGAAGGAATACCTGGTGGGCGTGAACCAGCCGGTGACCGATGATTTCCTGCGCGGCATGGCGCGCGGCGTGCGTATCCACGGCGAAATGACGCTGCCGTGCAAGACCCGCAGGATCGCCAAGTTCGGCTTCTCCATCGTGCTCACCCAGGGCCTGAACCGGCAAATCCGCCTCATGGCCGACGCCTTCGGTTACCGCGTAACCCAGCTGCGGCGCACGCGCATCGCCAACGTGCGTCTGGCGGAAATCAAGCCCGGCCGCTGGCGTAACCTGACCGAAGCCGAACTGCGCGGCCTGCTGCCCGAGCGCAGCGACTGGTGAACCTGGCGGCGTCTGCTACGCTCCGCGGCTTCCTACCCCGGCTTCCGCGGAGCGTTCCAATGCGCAAGTGCACGATGATGTTGGCCCTGATATTGGCCGCCGCCCCGGCCGTGGCGATCAACTCGCTGCCGGCGCCGCAGCCGTTGCAGGCCCCGCCCGCAAACGCGGTGGAGACCGCCAGCGGCATGAGCTATGTGGTGCTCAAGGCCGGGCCCGACCAGAACCGATTTGTGGCCGGCGAGTTCGTCGAATTCACGCTCGATGCCTGGAGCGCCGATGGCGTGACCCGGGCCAATGCGCGCGAGTCCGGCGCGCAGGTGCGTTCGATCCGGACCCTGGCGTCAGAGCAGCCTGGCCTGGCTCGCGCGCTGATGACTACGCCCGTCGGGGAATCCCGGCGCTGGTGGTTCCAGGCCGACCGGCTGAAGCCTGGCTACCCGGGCATGCCCGACCTGCCGCACGTGATGAACATCAGCGTGCTTGGCGAGAAGAACCCGGTGCAAACGCCGACCGACGTTGCCGCCGTGCCTGCCGATGCCACGCGCACGCCCAGTGGGCTGGCGTACCGGGTGATCAAGCGCGGCCCGGGCGGCGACAAGCCGCGTCCGGGCAGCACCATTGACATCCACTACAGCGGCTGGACGCTCGATGGCCGCCTGTTCGACAGTTCGGTGGCGCGCGACGAGCGCGGCGTATTCCCACTCTCGCAGCTGATCCCCGGCTGGCAGGAAGGCGTGCTGCTGATGTCGCGCGGCGACACCTTCCGGTTCTGGATCCCCGGTGCACTGGCTTACGACACCCCCGCCGCGCGGCCAGATGCGCCCAAAGGCATGCTGGTGTTCGATATCACCCTTTACGACTTCACCGACGAGCCCTGACCGCGGCCGGCGGCACGTTCAGGCCTGCGCCAGCCAGCGCACTGCGCCTTCGGCCGCCACGCGCCCGCTGGCGAAGCAGGCGGTGAGCAAATAGCCGCCGGTGGGTGCTTCCCAATCCAGCATTTCCCCGGCGACGAAAACGCCGGGTTGGTCGCGGACCATCAGGTGTTCGTCCAGCGACTCCAGCCGCACGCCGCCGGCCGTGCTGATCGCCTCGGCGATGGGGCGCGGCCGCAGCAGCCGTAAGGGTAGCGCTTTTGCGGCGGCCGCCACGGTTGCGGCGTCTTCCAGCGCAGCGGCGCCCAGTACTTCCCGGAGCAGCGCCGCCTGCACGCCCTCGAGACCGGCGCTGCGGCGCAGGTGCTCGCTCAGGCTGCGGCCG
>JANORD010000288.1:0-3448 GCA_031415095.1 Lysobacteraceae bacterium | reverse complement strand
CAGGCGCGCCAGCGCGCCGCTGTCGGGCTGCGCGGGACCCTGTGCGGGCGGCGCGACGCCGTAGCCCGGCGGGGACGGCGGTTGTGGCTGTCGCTGTTGTTGCGGTTGTTGTTGCGGAATTTGCTGCGGCGCTTGCTGCGGCAGCGGGGCCGAGCCGAAGCTGTCCTGGCCCAGCGCTGGCGCGGACGCCACCGTGAGGGCCAGCGCCAACACGGCGCGAGTTGAAGTGGTGGCAACCGTGGGGCTGTTCATTCGTTGCGCTCCATCTGTTCGGCTTCGATGCCCATATCCACCTGCGGATTCAGGTTGGGGTCGTTGCTCTGGAAATACGTGCCGTCCTGCGCCCGCCAGGCGTTGTCATAGCGGTTGTCCAGCTGTACCTCATCGCCGCTGACCGGGTCGCGGTAGCGGTCCACGTTGTTGATGCCGTCCACGGTGCTGCGCTGGATGTTGTCGCTGCTGGCATTGCGGCTGTCGTAGCCGTCCTGGTTGATCCGGTTGATGGCGGCGGTGGTTTCGGACGTGATCACGCCGCGCTTTATCTGCTCCTGCACGCCCTGCCGTGCGGTAGCGGTGTTGTTCTTGTCCATGCGCGCCTGCCACTGCGGGTCGGATTCGGCGGACTTGGCGAAATGGCTCACCAGCGCCAGATCCAGCTGGCCCGACGGCGCGCTGCCAATCACCGGGCCGCCAGCGAAGCCGCTGAGGAACTGGCGCACTTCGCCCGGCATCACGCCGGCCATCGTGGTTTGGGTGAACTGCACTACCGCCATGACGCTTTCACGCACCTCGCCGTTCGGTCCGGCGTAGGCGATCAGCAGTTCGCCGCCTTCCTTCCAACTGCGCGACTGGCCGCCGGAGGGTGCCGGTGGCCGGGTAATGAGGTCGTTGCGCGGCCGATAGTCGAGCACGCGTGCACCCGGGCGATTGCGCTGCACGAAGGACTGCAGGTAGCCGCGGACGTCGGTGATGGGCCAGCGCGGGCAGCTGCCGCTGGGCATCTGCATACCCAGGTTGTCCCAGGTCCAGGCCTCGGCCGGCAGCATCTGCAGGCGCTGGCGGCCGTCGGGGGATTGCGCCTGCCACCGCACGCTTGGAGTGGCGCCGCAGGGGGCCTGCGGGTTCCACAGCACGCCGCCTTCGGTTCTCCAGCCGGCGGGGACCTGCACCCACATCGCCGGCATGGGTTTCTCGAAGCCGTTGGGATCAATCACCGGCACGCGCTGCAGGCCGCTGGGCGCGGCAGCCACCGGCAGGTTGGCCAGCAGCAAGAGCAGGCTGGCCAAGGCCAGGGCGGGGATTTTCAAAT
This sequence comes from Lysobacteraceae bacterium, assembly GCA_031415095.1. GTDB lineage: Bacteria > Pseudomonadota > Gammaproteobacteria > Xanthomonadales > Xanthomonadaceae > Arenimonas. The sequence continues at coordinate 2,139 of JANORD010000288.1, read as the reverse complement.
GAGCGTTGGACATGGCGGGTTCCTTTGTTGCCTGCCTGGAACTAACGCAAAGAGCGGGTGCGTCCGTCCTCGCCAGGCGGCTCTACCGGAACGATGCGCCCATCCTGACCCGGCATGCGCCTTCTGATAGTGTCAGGCCGCGCGCTGCGGCCAGGGGGATCGCATGAAGACATCGATGGAAATCAGGGTGCTGCAGCTGTTCGAGCGCTCGCTGGCGCTGCCGGCGGCGCAGCGCCAGGACTGGCTGGCCAGCCAGGGCGAGGCGCCCGAGGTGGTGGCGCGCGTTTTGGATCTGCTCGATGCCGAGCGCAACGCATCGGGCGTCATGAATGAAACCGCCGTGCTGCCCGACGAGCCGCCGCCGGAATTCCCGAAAGTGGGCGAACGCCTGGGCAACTACGAGCTGCTCAAGCCGCTGGAAGCCGGCGGCATGGGCGTGGTGTACCTGGGCCGACGCGCCGACAACGTCTATGACCAGCAGGTGGCGATCAAGCTGGTGCGCCCGGTGCACCTTTTGGCAGCCGCTGATTTCCGCCGCCAGCTGATTTCGCGCTTCGAAGCCGAGCGCAGCATCCTGGCGCGCATGAGCCACCCCAACGTGGCCCGCATCCTGGACGGCGGCAGCACGGCAGGCGGCATCCCGTACCTGGTGATGGAGTACGTGGACGGCGTTTCGCTCACCGATTACTGCAAGAACAACAAGCTCGACGTGCCGGCCCGCCTGCGCCTGTTCGGAAAAGTCTGCGACGGCGTGCAGGAAGCGCACCGCCACCTCATCGTGCACCGCGACCTCAAGCCCGACAACATCCTGGTGGGCCAGGACGGCGAGCCGCGGCTGCTGGATTTCGGCATCGCCAAGATCCTCGAGCAAGACCCGATGGTGCCAGAGAGGGGCACCTCGCTCTCGGCGATGACGCCGGCCTACGCCAGCCCCGAGCAGGTGCGCCAGCAGCCGCTCACCACCAGCTCGGACGTGTATTCACTGGGCGTGGTGCTGTACCAGCTGCTGGCCGGTGTGCGGCCCTACGAACTGGGCGGACTGCGGCCGTCCGAAGCCGAGCACGTGGTCTGCGACACGCTGCCTGACCCGCTGCGCAAGATGCTGGAAAAGGCGGCCATTTCGGACGCTGAGCGCAAGCTGCGCCACAGCCAGATCAGCCCGGACGTGGAGCGCATCGTCGCCAAGGCGATGCACAAGGAGGCCACGCGTCGCTATGGTTCGGCCCAGGAGCTGGCCGACGATATCCGCCGCTACCTGGACGGCCAGCCGGTGCAGGCGCATCCCGATTCCAGCGGCTATCGCCTGCGCAAGTTCATCCGGCGCCACCATGTGGGTACCGTCGCGGCCGCGGTAGCGCTGGCCGCTATCCTCACTGCCAGTGGCGTGGCGTTCTGGCAGGCCGGGCAAGCGCGCAAAGCTGCGGCCGACATGGCGCTGGTGAACGACTTCCTGCGCGACGTGCTGCGCATGTCCAACCCATACAGCGTAGGCGGCGAGATCAGCTTGAGCGAAGCGGTAGACCTGGCCCAAGGCCAGGTGGAGAAACGCTTCGCCGGTCGGCCGGAGCTTTCCTCCGGGGTGCGCTTTGCACTGGGCTACAGCATGCTCAGCCGCAACCAGCTGGAGCCGGCGCGCAAGCAGCTGGAGCTGGCTTTGGGCGAAAGCCTGCAGTCGGTCGGCCCGAGTGCCGCGCAGACCTTCCAGATCCGCGAGGCGCTGGCGCAGCTGCTGATTTCCAGCGATCGGCCTGCCGAAGCAGAGCAGCCGCTCAAGCAGCTCATCGCCGATGTCGAAGCCGCCGGGCTCCAGGCCCAGCCCATTTATCTGCTGTCGCTCAACAACTTGGGGCAGCTGTACCTCAATCTGGAGCGTTATCCGGAAGCACGCGTGTACCTGGAGCGCGCGCGGGCGCTGCCGCTGCCGGCCAAGGGCACCGTCGCCGCTGACACCCAGGCCATCCTTACTTCCAACCTGGCCTACGTTGCGCATGGCCTGGGTGAGCTGGACGAGGCCGACAGCCTGTTTGCCCAAGCCGAGGCGGAATTCGCGGCGCTCCGCCCCGGCGGCAGCGCCGAGCTGGCTTCTCTCCTCAACAACCGCGCCTTCCTGCTGGACGACCAAGGCAAGGCCGACGAGGC
>JANORD010000287.1:0-2144 GCA_031415095.1 Lysobacteraceae bacterium | reverse complement strand
GTGCCGACAACGTGGCAGCGTCGGCCTCGCCCCGGCGCTCAGCCGGGCCCTCGTGAATGCCAGCTGCTGCACCGGCCATCGGGGGGCGCAAGCGCATCAGAATCTGCCGCGCGATCAAAGGGCTGATCGGGCTGCCGCCGGCATGCAGGCTGCGGATCTCCTCGAGCAGGCTGGCCGGCTCGGCGTGCTTGAGCAGGTAGCCGGCGGCCCCTGCCTCGATCGAGCGGATGACATGGGCTTCGTCGCCAAAGGCCGTGCTCACCATCACGCCGCAGGCCGGCCAGCGCGCCACCGCGGCGCGGATCACGTCGATGCCCGACCCGTCGGGCAGGCCCAGGTCCACCAGCAGCACGTCGGCCACCGGGCCGTCGAGCAGGCGCAGCCCGGCGGCGCGGCTGCAGGCGCTGCCCACCATCACCATGCCCGGCTCGGCACCGACCGCCGCCACCAGGGTGTCGAGGAAGTCCATGTCGTCCTCGACGATGGCCACGCGCAGTGGGGCGACTTCGTTGGCGGCGGCGGGCACGGCAGGGGCGTTCATGTCGGTGGGCAGATTGGCGAGGCGGCGCGTCGGCGCGCCTGTGGAGGGCGTGACGCCAGCCGCGCTTTGGGCCACCGCGTCGGCGCCGGCAGGGCAGCCGATGCCGGTCATCATTCTCGCCGCAGATCGTGACTTGCGTTGCCGGTTCGGGTTGGCCTCGGGCTCAGCCGGCCTGCGGGCCGGGCCGGCCCAACCGGGGCAGGCTCAAGGTCATGCGGCAGCCGCGGCCAGTCGCCGGATCGTGCTGCCAGTCGACGAGCGCGCCCATCGCCGCGGCGCGGCGCCGCTGGGTGAGCAGGCCCTGGCGGCCACTGCGCAGCGCCGAGGCCAGGTCGAAACCCGGCCCGTCGTCGGTGATCTGCACCCGCACCCACTGTGCGTCGAACGCGGTCTGCACGTGGATCTCGGCCGCCTGTGCATGCCGGATGCAGTTGCTCAGCGTCTCCTGCAGGATGCGCAGGATGTGCAGCGCGCAGCGCGGGTCAAGCCAATCGAGCCGAGGCAGGTCGCTGACCTCCCAGCGCAGCTGAATGCCGGCCGCCTTGAGCCGGCTGCCGAGCCGGTAGCGCAGCGTGGCCAGCAGCAGCAGCAGGTCGGCGTCCACCGGCTCCATCGAGTCGATGGTCAGGCGCAAGTCGTCGATGCAGCCGCGCAGCAACTCGCGCACAGCCGCCTCGTCCACCGGCCCGTCCGCCACCGCGTGCAGGGCGCCTTGCAGCGACGCGCCCAGGCCGTCGTGCATGTCCTGCATCAGGCGCCGCCGCTCCAGCGCCCGGGTCTGTTGCTGTTCCACTTCGCGCAGCTTCCGGTGGGTCTCGGTCAGGTCGGCCTCGCGCTGCTGCAGGCGCTGCGCCAGTTGCCGGTGGGTCGCGGCCACCTGCTGCAGCGCGACGTCAAAGCGCCGGTACATCAGGCGCGCGAAAACCGCGAAGGTCACCACGCCGCCATAGGCGCCCAGCGGTATGGCTTCGGCCGGCAGCAAGGTGCCCACAGGCAGCCGGTCGGCCGCCTCCATCAGCACGCACAGGCCGATGCCGGCCGACACCCACTGGCCCTCGCGCGACCGGCCGCGGCAGCGCACCCAGCCCACCGCGGCCACGATGGCGCCCATCGCCAGTGCCAGGCCATCGGCAGCGCCTGCCAGGCCCGACCAGGCCGGCGCCCACGTCGGCCAGGTCAGCACGCCGACCGCCGCGGTCACGGCCAGCAGCGCGGCATCGAGCCCGCGCTGAGGCCGCTGGTGCAGGCCGGCGATGAAGACATGGCCCAGCGCCAGCACCCAGAACAGCGCGTTGAGGGTCAGCCAGGCAAACGCGTCGGGGGCGACTGGCCGGTCGGCCTGCAGTGGCTGCGTGCGCAGGAACGAGGCCACCGACAGCGCGAAGAACAGCAGGTAGCGGCGGTCGGACCGGCGCAGCAACCACACCACCAGCGAGTAGAGCCCGACGGTCAGGAACGCGGCGCTGCCCAGCGCCGGCAGGTCACTCTGCAGCCAGCGGCGGGTCTGGTCGCGCCAGGCCAGCACCTCGGGCGCACCGACGCGCAGCGTGCTCAGCGTGGGCGGCCGGTTGCTCGCGCGGGCAGCCGGCGCGGGGGCGGGCGC
>JANORD010000286.1:0-11217 GCA_031415095.1 Lysobacteraceae bacterium | reverse complement strand
CGCGAACCCAGCAGCGCCAGGATGCCCAGCGCGAAGGCGATGTCGGTGGCCGCGGGGATGGCAACGCCACGCATCGCCACCGGATCGCCCCAGTTCACCGCGGCATAAATCGACATCGGCACCACCATGCCGGCCAGCGCGCACACTGCCGGCAGCGCCATCTGGGCGCGGTCGGCGAACTGGCCGACGATCATTTCGCGCTTGAGCTCCAGCGCCACCAGCAGGAAGAACACCGCCATCAGGCCGTCGTTGATCCAAAGCAGCAGCGGCTTGTCCAGATTGACGCGGCCCACCCGCAGCTGCACCGGCAGGTTGAACAGCTCGGTGTAGGCGCCCGCCAGCGGCGTGTTGGCCGCCACCAGCGCAATGGCGGCGGCGATGACCAGCAGGATGCCGCCGAAGGACTCGAGCCGGATGAAGTCAGCGAACTCTTGCGCGGCGCGCCGGGACAGGGTTTTCACCGATGGCATGCATCGCACTCCGCGGGGATGGTCAGGCCGATTATAGCCATGCGCCCTCGCCTGCCGGACCGCAAACGCTTGCGTCGTTGTATGGTGCGGCTTGCGCCCCAACGCCCGTGGTTGCCGTGACCCCTTCGCTTCGACGCATCGCGCTTCCCGCCGGGCCGCTGTTGGCGCTGGCGCTTTATGCCCTGCTGGTTTCGCGCGGTGGCGAGCACGCGCTCGCCGCGACCTTGGGGCTTACCGGATGGTGTGCGCTGTGGTGGGTCCTGGAGCCAGTGAAAGGGCCGGTCACCGCCCTGCTGCCGCTGGCCCTGCTGCCGCTGCTGGGCGTGCTGGACGCAAAGCAGGTGGCGCAGAGCTACGGCCATGAACTGATCCTGCTGCTGGCCGGCGGCTTCATGCTCTCGCGCGCGTTGGAGCGCAGCGGTGCGCACCGGCGGCTGGCGCTGGCGATGGTGCGCGCCTTCGGCGGCGGCAGCGGGCGCAGCCTGCTCTATGGCTTCATCGCCGCCACCGGCTTCATCAGCATGTGGATTTCCAACACCGCGACCACCCTGCTGATGCTGCCGGTGGCGCTGGCCGTGCTGCAGACCTACCCCGACCGGCGGCTGGCCGCGCCGCTGATCCTGGGCATCGCCTATGCCGCCAGCATTGGCGGCATGGGTACGCCGATCGGTTCGCCGCCCAACCTGGTGTTCATGCAGGTTTATGCCGAAGCCACGGGAACGCACTACGGATTCCTGGACTGGATGAAGATCGGCGTGCCGGTGGTGCTGGTGTTCCTGCCGCTGCTGGGCCTGTGGCTGGGCCGCCGCCTGCAGGCGGCGCCTGCGGCCGCGCTGCCCGAAAGCGGGCCGTGGACACCGGGCGAGAAGCGCGTGCTGCTGGTGTTCGGGCTCACCGCTGCGGCCTGGATCTTTCGCAGCGAACCCTTCGGCGGCTGGAGCGCGCTGCTGGGCATGCCCGGCGCCAACGACGCCAGCGTGGCGCTGCTGGCGGTGGTGGCGCTGTGCGTGATTCCCGACGGCCGCGGCAGCCGACTGCTGGATTGGGAAGCGGCGGAGAGCATTCCCTGGGGCGCACTGGTGCTGTTCGGCGGCGGCATCGCGCTGGCCACGGCGTTCCAGACATCGGGACTGAGCACGGCGCTGGCGCAGGGCCTGTCGGTGCTCAACGCGCTGCCCTTGCCGCTGCTGCTGCTGGGCATCGTGGCGGGCGTGGTGCTGCTGTCGGAAATCGCCAGCAACACCGCCACCGCCGTGCTGATGATGCCGGTGCTGGCCGCCACCGCGCTGGCGGTGGGCGTGGACCCGGCGCTGTTCATGTTCCCGGCGGTGCTGGCCGCCAGCGTCGGCTTCATGCTGCCGGTGGCCACCGCGCCCAACGCCATCGCCTACGGGAGTGGCCAGGTGAGCGCGCAAACCATGCTGCGCGAAGGCGCGGTGCTGGACGTGATCGGCGTGCTGGTGTTGTCCGCCGTGTGCTGGGTGGCGTTCGGCTGACTCTCTGCGGGAGGGACTTCAGTCCCGATGCTTTCTGCCAAGAGCATCGGGACTGAAGTCCCTCCCACAAGGGGGCTATTTCTTTTTGGGAAAGTAGAGGTCGGTGATGCTGCCTTCCTGGATCTCGGCGGCCATGGCTACGGATTCGCCAAGCGTGGGATGCGGATGGATGGTGTGGCCGATGTCGCTGGCTTCGCAGCCCATCTCGATGGCCAGGGCCACTTCGCAGATCAAGTCTCCGGCGTGCACGCCGACGATGCCGCCGCCGATCACGCGGTCGGTGTGCTCGTCGAAGATGAGCTTGGTGAAGCCCTCGGTGCGGCCAGTGCCCACCGCGCGGCCGGACGCTGCCCAGGGGAACTTGGCCACGCCCACCGCTAGGCCCTTGGCCTTGGCTTCGGTTTCGGTCACGCCCACCCAGGCGATTTCCGGATCGGTGTAGGCCACCGACGGGATCACCCGCGCCACCCACTCTTTCTTCGCGCCGGACGCCACTTCGGCGGCCAGCTTGCCTTCGTGCGTGGCCTTGTGCGCCAGCATGGGCTGGCCCACCAAGTCGCCGATAGCGAAGATGTGCGGCACGTTGGTGCGCATCTGCTTGTCCACCGCGATGAAGCCGCGCTCGCTGACCGCCACGCCGGCCTTCTCGGCGCCCAGCTTGCCGCCGTTGGGCGTGCGGCCCACCGACACCAGCACGCGGTCGTACTTCGCGTTCGCCGGCACCGAGGCGCCCTCGAAGGTGGCGTGCAGGCCGTCCTTCTTCGCGTCCACCTTGGCCACTTTGCAGCCCAGGTGCACCGCGACGGCGCGCTTCTTCAGCAAATCGGCCAACGGCTTCACCAGGTCCTTGTCGGCGCCCGGCATCAAGTGATCCATGAACTCGACCACGGTGACGCCACTGCCCAGCGCCGAGTAAACGCAGGCCATCTCCAGGCCGATGATGCCGCCGCCCACGACGAGCAATTGCTTGGGAATGTCCACCAGCAGCAGTGCGTCGGTGGAGTCCATCACCCGGGCGTCGTCCCAAGGGAAGCCCGCCAGCTTCACCGGCTGCGAGCCGGCGGCGATGATGCACTGCTCGAAGCGGATGAGCTTGCTGCCCTCGCTTTCGCGCACTTCCAGCTCATTGGGCGAAACGAAGGTGCCGACGCCGGTGACAGTGCGCACCTTGCGCTGCTTCGCCATGCCCGACAGGCCCTTCACCATCTGGCCCACCACCTTGTCCTTGTGGCCGCGCAGTTTGTCCAGGTCGATCTTGGGCGTGCCGAAGCTGATGCCGAAGTCCTCGGCGTGTTTCGCCTCCACCAGCACTTCAGCCGCGTGCAGCAGCGCCTTGGACGGGATGCAGCCCACGTTGAGGCAGACGCCGCCCAGCGCGTCGTAGCGCTCCACCAGCACCGTGTCCAAGCCCAGGTCAGCCGCACGGAACGCCGCGGTGTAGCCACCCGGCCCGGCGCCGAGAACCAAAAGCCCGCACTCGATGTCCGCCTTCCGCCCAAAACCTGCAGGAGGGACTTCAGTCCCGATGCTTTTGGGTGGTGGTAACGACGAAGCCACGGCTATCGGGACTGAAGTCCCTCCTACAGGGGCAGGGGCAAATGCAGGGGCAGCAGAGGGGGCAGGGGCGACGGCAGCGGCTTGCACGATGGCGATCACATCGCCGGCCGATACCGTATCGCCCAGCTTCACTTTGAGCGCCGTGATCACCCCGGCCGCACTGGCCGGCACTTCCATCGTCGCCTTGGCCGATTCCAGCGTCACCAGGCCCTGGTCCTTGGCCACGGTGTCGCCCACCGCGACCAGCAGCTCGATCACCGGCACGTCCTTGTCGTCGCCGATGTCCGGCACGCGCAGCTCAATAGTCGCCATCAAACACTCCGCAAGAGGTTGGACGCGGCGCGCGTCACAGCAGCAGTCGCCGCAAATCGCCCAGCACCTGGGCCAGGTACGCGGTGAAGCGGGCAGCCGCCGCACCGTCGATCACCCGATGGTCGTAGCTCAGGCTCAGCGGCAGCATGAGGCGCGCTTCGAAGTCCTCGCCGTTCCACACCGGCTTCATCGCGCTGCGCGACACGCCCAGGATGGCCACCTCGGGCGCATTGATGATGGGTGTGAAGCCGGTGCCGCCAATGCCCCCCAGCGAACTAATGGAGAAACAGCCGCCCTGCATGTCGGCGCTGCTGAGCTTCTTGTCGCGCGCCTTGGCGCTGATCTCACCCAGCTCCTTGGCCAGCTCCAGCAGGCCCTTGCGGTCGGCGTCGCGGATCACCGGCACCACCAGGCCATCGGGCGTGTCCACCGCGATGCCGATGTGGAAATACTCCTTGAGCACCAGGTTGTCGCCATCCAGCGAGGCGTTGAAGTTGGGGTATTTCTTCAGCGCGGCAACGGCCGCCTTGATCAGGAACACCAGCGGCGTGACCTTGGCGTCCTTGTTCTCCTCGCCCAGCTTCTTGCGGAAGGCCTCCATCTCGGTGATGTCGGCGTCGTCGTTCTGGGTGACGTGCGGGATCATGGCCCAGTTGCGCGCCAGGTTGGCGCCACTGAGCTTCTGGATGCGGGTGAGCGGCCGGCTCTGCACGGAACCGAATTTTGCGAAGTCCACCTTCGGCCATGGGATCAGGTCCAGGCCACCGCCACCGCCGCCTGCACGCGCCGCGCCACCGCCAGCCAGCGCCGACTTCACGAAGGCCTGCACGTCTTCCTTGCTGATGCGGCCGGCGCGCGCGCTGCCCGCCACCTGCGCCAGGTCCACGCCCAGCTCGCGCGCGAACAGCCGCACTGCGGGGCTGGCATGCGGCACCTTGTCGGGCAGCAGCGCATCGGCATCAAACGTCACCGGCGGCGACCGCGTAGCCGTCGCCATGCTCCCTCTCCCGTTCACGGGAGAGGGCTGGGGTGAGGGCGGTGGCACAGGTGCAGGTGCCAGCTCCTGGCCCCCTCTCCCGCCTGCGGGAGAGGGCTGGGGTGAGGGCAAACCCTCCGCCACCTCGATCAAAGCCACGACAGACCCCGCCGACAGCGCATCGCCTAGCTTCACCTTCAGCTCGCGCACCACGCCGTCAAACGGCGACGGCACCTCCATGGTGGCCTTGGCCGATTCCAGCGTCACCAGGCCCTGGTCCTTCTTGACCACGTCGCCGGGCTTCACCAGCAGCTCGATCACCGGCACGTCTTTGTCGTCGCCGATATCCGGCACTTGCGCTTGCTTGAGCTCGGCCATGGTTGCCTTGGAGTTCCGCAGTGGTGTCCTGGGCCATTCTCGCCCCGTTCACTGGCTGCGGCCAAGCGGCCAAAAAATAACCCCCCGGGGACGGGGGGTTTGGGGAGCGCAAACACTGGGGTGCGCGTGCTGTCGCACCCAGGTGGGGTGTTGCTTGGACCCGAGCGCAAGAATACCGAGTGGCTGCAGGACCAGTCTCGGCCAGCGCCTTAACGACGGCGCGTGCCATAAGACGGCCTGCCTGCACACCTACGACTTGCCCCGGGGAGAAAAGTTCCGCGCCGGCTGAAATCAGCCCGCCGGTGCCGCCGCCCTGCGCTGCGCGCGATGCGCTTTCATCTCGTCCTGGCTGAGCTCGCCGTCACCGTTGCCGTCGATGGCGGTAAAGGCTTCCAACAGCTTGGGCATCTTGTTGCCCAGCTCGACGCGGCTGATGCTGCCGTCGCCGTCATCGTCCATGCCCATCATCAGGCCGCGCTGGAACGCCCCGCGCTCGCCGCCGTGATGCCGGCCGTGGCGGGCCTGCTGCCGGGCCAGCGCCATCTCATCCGCGTCCAGCTTGCCGTCGGCATTGGCATCAATGCGGTCGAAGTGCTTGGCCGCTCGTTCGCCCAACGCCTGCGCTTCAGCGCGATCCAGCCGGCCATCGCCGTCGGCGTCGGCCGCCGCGAAGCGCGCCTTGGCCTGGGCCTGCATCTCTGCGCGGCGGGCTTCGCGGTCGGCACCGGCGTCCTGGGCCAGGGCCAAGCCGCTGGCCAGCACCAGGGAGGTGCACAAAAGAGTCTTGAACATGAGTCGCTCCGTACTTGGCGGGGTAGTCCGCCCGTACTGCCAAGAACGCTCCCGCGTGGCTGCGGTTGACGGCAGCCGCGCGCCGATGCTTGCCGGCAGCCCGGCGCTGCGTCATGGTCACTGCTGGCTTTCGCTGGAGACGGCGCTTGAAACGACTGATGATTTGCGCCGCAGCAGCCGCCCTGCTGTGCGCCTGCGGAAAAGCGCCGCCCGCAAGCCCGGCCATCGCCCCGCCGCCTGCGGAAGCGGCCCCGGCGCCGGCGGCCGCGCCCGCCGGCCAAGTGCCGCGGGTGTTTGCCTGCCGCGGCAACGAGCCGTCCTGGGCGCTGGACATCGCCGCCGACGGCGCCGATTTCCGCACCCTCGATGCCGAGGCGCGCTTCGACGGCGAGCTCAAGGCCAACGAAGGCGGCTCCTTCCGCTTCAGCGGCCTGGCCGCCGACAGCACCGGCCAGGAAGTGAACGCGTTGATGTCGCCGGGACAGTGTTTCGACACCATGGCCGATGGCCCCGCGCAGCCCTTCATCGCCCAGGTGCTGCTGCCCGACGGAACCGATGCCTCCGGCTGCTGCCGCGCCGAGTACGGCCTGGACATCGCGGCCGCGCCGCACTTCGACGCCACCACCAAGGCGCCCGACGACTGGAGCCGCTGGCTGGCCGACCTGGCCCCCGCCCTCGTGCGCTGCACCAACGACGCAGGCGTGGACACCGTGGACGTCCCGGTGGCTTGGCCGATGAACCGCGGCAAGGCCACGGTGCGGCTGCGCGACAGCAGCGGCGCGCGCTTCGACTGCCTGGTGGACCTGGGCAGCAACCGCATCGAGGATGTGTCCCCGGTGGCCGCGTCGGAGTTCCAACCGGGCGAGGGCGAACCGCGCTGGCTGCCGGCCCGGGACGCACCCCCTGTGCTGGGCTGCGGCCAGGTGGAGCAGGTGCGGCTGGGCGGTGACGCCGTGCTGGGCTATCTGCACTATGCCGCCGGCTGCAACTAGCGCCGGCAGACCCCACGCCGAACTTGACTGGCCGAACTCGCCCTAATAGTGTCGTTTTCGCCACTGCCGGTCCCGGTGCTTCCGGAGGACGCTGTGCACAACCCGGGCCCCGCCCGGAAGCACGGAGATCCCCATGAAAACCCTGATCCTCGCCACCCTGCTGCTCGCCTCGCTGGCCACCGGCCAGGCCGGCGCCGCCGCCCCGGCCGCCGATGAAGCCATTTTTGTCGAAGGCGCCCGCTATGACGCCGTGCTGAGCCAGGCCAGCCGCACTTGGCGCCTGCTGCCGGCCAGTGGCAACGCGCTTAGTCTGCAGGTGTCGCCCGACTGCCAATTGGGCGCCGCGCCGCCGCGTGGCCTGTGGCTGCTGACCCGCGACCAATGGGGTCGCCCCGAACTGGTGGCGCCTTCGGCAACACCGCTGCCCCGCGGCCACTCCGGCCATATCCGCCTGGTGGCCTGCGGCCAGCCTGCCCTGGGCCGCGAACCGGCCCTGGCCCTGCCCGACGGCGTGTTGGCCTGGCTGCAGCAGAACTCGGGCGCGATCTATGTCGGCCACTGACCGCCGTTTCACCATTGGCCTGCTGGCGTTGGAGGGCGGGGTGTTGTCCAGCCTCACCGGACCCATGGATATCGTGCGCGTGGCCCAGAAGGTGGCCCAGGTGCGCGACCCGGGCACCTCCTTGAGGCTGGAGACCGTGCTGATTGGCGCCCGCGGCCAGTCCACCGTCACCGGATCGGGCGGGCTGCAGCTGGGGCCCGTGCAATCGCCCGATCTCGCCCTGGACTTGGTGATCGTGCCGGGCCTGATGCACGCCAGCGTCGAAGACTTGGTGCAGCAGCTGGGAAACTACGGCCCGGAAATCGAGCTGCTGCGATCCCTGAGCCTGCGCGGCGTCGGGCTGGCATCAAGCTGCTGCGGCGGCTTCCTGCTGGCCGAAGCCGGCCTGCTCGATGGCCGCAGCGCCACCACCAGCTGGTGGCTGGACGCGGCGTTTCGCAAGCGCTACCCGCGCGTAACGCTGGACGTGGAGCGGATGATCGTGGAGGACGGCTGCGTTACCACCACCGGCGCCAGCACCGCGGTGCTCAGCTACATGCTGCAGCTGCTGTCCCGGCACGTGGATCCGGACCTGGCGCAGCTGACCGCGCGCATGATGCTGATCGACCCCGACCGCGCCAGCCAGGCGCCCTACATCAGCCTGGCGCTGACCGAGCGGCCGAGGCATTCATTGTCCGAGAAGGCCGAGGGTTTCCTGCAAAAGCAGCTGCACCGCGAACTGAGCATCGCCGAACTGGCGCAGCACTGCGACACCAGCGAGCGCAGCCTGCTGCGGCACTTCCGCCAGCACTACAACAGCTCGCCGCTGGCGCACATCCAGCACCTGCGGGTGGAGCGCGCCAAGGCGCTGCTGGAGTCAACCCTGCTGAGCTTCGAGGAAATCGTCGAACGCTGCGGCTACAGCGACGCCTCGAGCTTCCGCAAGCTGTTCAAGCGCGCCACCTCGATTACACCGGCGGACTATCGCGACCGGTTCCGGCTGCGCTCGCTCTGAGGCCTGTTTGAACTAGGAATTGCCAGGCCCACCCTGAGTGACAATGGGGACATGACGCAAGGCCCGCGAAAGATCGTGCACGTCGACATGGATGCCTTCTACGCCTCGGTGGAGCAGCGCGACGATCCGGCGCTGCGCGGCCGGCCGGTGGTGGTGGCCTGGCGCGGGGCGCGCTCGGTGGTGTGCGCGGCCAGCTACGAGGCGCGCACTTTTGGCGTGCGCTCGGCGATGCCGGCGCTGCGCGCCGAGAAGCTGTGCCCGCAGGCGGTTTTCGTGCCGCCGGATTTCGTCCGCTACAAGGCCGTATCGCGCCAGGTGCGCGAGATCTTCAGCCGGCACACCGACCTGATCGAGCCGCTGTCGCTGGACGAGGCCTACCTGGACGTCACCCGCAACAAGGGCGGGTTGGAAAGCGCCACGGCGGTCGCCGAGGCCATCCGCCGCGCCATCCGCGAAGAGACCCGTCTCACCGCCTCGGCCGGCATTGCGCCCAACAAGTTCCTGGCCAAGATCGCCAGCGACTGGCGCAAGCCTGACGGCCAGTACGTGGTGAAGCCGGCGCAGGTGCTCGATTTCCTGGCGCCGCTGCCGGTGGGCAAGCTGCCGGGCGTGGGCAAGGTGATGGAAGCGCGGCTGGCGGCGCTGGGCATCGCCAGCGTGGGCCAGCTGCGCGCGCACGGCAGTCTGGACCTGGAGCGGCAGTTCGGCCGCTGGGGCCGGCGCCTGCACGAGTTGTCGCTGGGCATCGACGAGCACCCGGTGCAGTCCGAACGGCCGACCACCCAGGTATCCGCCGAGGACACCTTCGCGGTGGACGTGCCGCTGGAAGACACCACCGACGCCATCGTGCGGCTGGCCGAAAAGGCCTGGGCCGCGGCCCTGCGTGAAACCGACCGCAGCGGCCGCACCGTGGTTCTCAAGCTCAAGACCTCGGATTTTCGCAGCCTCACCCGCAGCCATACGCCAGCACTACCGCCCGTCACGCTCGCCGAAGTGGTGGCCATCGCGCTGGCGTTGCGCGCGCGGGTGGAACTGCCTGCGCGCGTTCGCTACCGGCTGGTGGGCGTGGGCCTGGCCAACTTCCGGCGCCAGGAGGAACTGCCGCCGCAAGCGGCACTGTTCGGGCCTTAACGAAGAAGGGCCGGCAATGCCGGCCCTTCACCAACCTTGCCGCAGTGGATCAGTAGTACAGGCCGTACAGGATGTCCCGGATCAGGCCCGAAGCAGCCGCCACCAGCACTACGTCGCGGTCCACGCGCACCCAGTAGTAGCCATAGGGCGGCGGCGGCAGCTGGTAGGCGCGGTAATCAACGTAGTAGTTGGAGTGGTAGTACGACGTCGGCAAGCGGTGGCCTACGCGCCACTGATACGGGCGGTAGCCGTACGGATAGGCATAGCGGGCCGGCGCGCGGTAGCGGTACTGGGGATACCACTGGTTGCCATGCCAGCGCCGGTCGTCTTGGCGCACGTAGTAATTCCGGTCACGGCGGCCGTGGCGGTTATCGTGCCGGCCATCGTGACGGGCGTCGTAGCGGTTGTCGTAGCGGGCGTCGTAGCGGGCGTCGTAGCGGGCTTCGTAGCGGTTGTCGTAGCGGTTGTCGTAGCGGTTGTCGTGCCGAACCTCGACGCGCTCGTCGTAACGGGCCTGGCTGCGGGAGTCGTAGCGCGCGTCATTCCGGCGGCGGTCGCCTTGGCTGGCGTAGTCCTGCGCGGCCACTTCGGGGGCTCGGTTGTCGCGGTTGTCGCGGTTATTGCGATTTCCGCCGTTGCCGCGGCTGTCGTCATCGCGCCGCTCGCTGCCGCGCTCGCGGACGTACTCGCCTTGGACGGAACGGGCAGCGCCGTCCTGGCCAGGCTCCTGGGCCAAGACCGGCAGCACCGCAGCACCAGAAAGCAGCAGGGTGATCGGGGCCAGCATCCACTTGTTCATGAGGTACCTCGGGTGACAGGGCGTGGACCGGGCGTGCTTCCACGGCGCAAATCATCGCTCCGGCGCGTCTGAATTCGTGTTGAACGCTCCCGCGCCCGCGGGCGGCCGTTCTACTGCCAGTCAGCTGCCGCTGCGCTGACGCGCCGGCGGGCCTGGGCTAGAATTGCGGTCTCGCCCAACCGACCTGATCGCCATGCCCTCCTTCGACGTTGTCTCGGAAGTCGACAAGCACGAACTCACCAACGCCGTGGACACGGCCAACCGCGAACTCGGCACCCGCTTTGATTTCAAGGGCGCCGATGCCAGCTTTGAATTGGACGGTTTCGTGGTTACCCAGAAGGCGCCCAGCGATTTCCAGCTCAAGCAGATGCTGGACATCCTGCGCGGCCGGCTGGCGGCCCGCGGCATCGACATGCGCTGCATGGACGTAGCCGAGCCGGAGGTGAACCTGGCCGGCGCGCGCCAGAAAGTAACCATCAAGCAGGGCATCGAGCAAAAGCTCGCCAAGAAGATTGTCGCCAGCCTGAAGGACGCCAAGCTCAAGGTGGAAGCGCAGATCAACGGCGACAAGCTGCGCGTGAGCGGGAAGAAGCGCGACGACCTGCAGGAGGCGATGGCGCTGCTGAAGAAATCAGAGATGGAGATTCCGCTGCAGTTCGACAATTTCCGGGATTGAGTGGGATGGGGGCAGGCTGGGGGAATCGGGACTGAAGTCCCTCCCACAGGGGCGATACTGTAGGAGGGACTTCAGTCCCGAT
>JANORD010000285.1:0-5130 GCA_031415095.1 Lysobacteraceae bacterium | reverse complement strand
ACATGGGGCTGTGTTGTTTGGCTTGGGCTTGCGGCTGTTGCGCGGCTTGGCCATCATCGGGTGAACCAGGCGGGGAGGCCATGGCATGACTGACTACACCGCGCTGTCGCCGGTGAGCGACCACGAACGCATCCAGGCGATGGACGTGCTGCGTGGCTTTGCGCTGCTGGGCATCCTGCTGATGAACATCGAGGGCATGGTGGGCCCGCTCAACAACGCCATCACCGGGCTGGACCCGGCGCTTACGGGCGCCGACCGTTGGGCCGATGCGCTGATCTACATCTTCGTGCAGGGCAAGTTCTACCCGCTGTTCTCGCTGCTGTTCGGCATGGGCTTCGCGGTGATGATGGCGCGCTCGGCGGCGGCCGGCCGGCCGTTCGTCGCCATCTACGTGCGGCGGGTGCTGGCGCTGCTGGTCATGGGCCTGGTGCACGCCATCGTGGTCTGGTCGGGCGATATCCTCACGTCCTACGCAATCATCGCCATGGTGTTGCTGGTTTTCTTCCGCAAGACCCCGCAGTCGCGCCTGCCAAAATGGGCCATTTTCTGGATGCTGGTGCCCTCGCTGTTCATCCTGGCCTTGGGCGCACTGATGGAACTGCTGCAGCTGACTCCCGAAGGCCGCGCTGAAATGGCCAAGCTGACGGCCAGCAGCGAGGCCGCGAACGCCGCCTCGCTGGAGGCACAGCGCTTTGCCCAGGGCCAGGGCAGCTTCACCGACGCGGTCATGCAGCGGATCGAAGACCTGAAAATGATGATGGGCTACCTGTTTTTCTGGGGCTGGCAGATCCTGGGACTGTTCCTGCTGGGCGCGTGGTTCGTGCGCAGCGGCGCCATCGCCCGGCCGTCGGCGTTCCCCGCGCTTTATTCCCGCCTGCGCTGGGTGGCCCTGCCGCTCGGGCTTGCCATGACCCTGCTTTCGTTCTGGCTGATGCCCGCCGCGTTCATGGGACCCGTGGGACTGGTGGACAGTGCTGCCGCCAGCCTGGCCATGCTGGGCGGCGTGCTGATGTGCCTGGGTTACCTGGCGTGGATCGTGCGCGGCCTGGAGTCGCCCGCGCTGGCGCCCAAGCTGGGCTGGCTGGCCCCTGCCGGCCGCATGGCGCTCACCAACTACCTGCTCCAGTCGCTGGTGTGCACCTGGATCTTCTCCGGCTATGGCCTGGGCTTCTTCGAACAGCTGCCGCGCGCCTGGCAGGTGCCGTTCGTACTGGGCTTCTTCACGCTGCAGGTACTGGTCAGCCACGCCTGGCTGTCGCGCTTCCAGTACGGCCCGATGGAATGGCTGTGGCGCGCCGCCACCTACCTCAAGCTGCCCGAGTTCCGCCACTAGCCGGCCGTCTGGCCCGGCAGGCGCCGGGTAGAATGCCGGCATGAAGGAAGGCGACGCTGAGGTATTGATCCTGGGGGGAGGCGTGATCGGCCTGTCCTGCGCGCACTACCTGCTGGCCGCCGGCCGCACGGTGCGCGTGCTGGAACAGGACCGCATCGGCAGCGGCGCTTCCTGGGGCAACTGCGGCACCCTCACGCCCAGCCATGCACCGCCCCTGGCGGCGCCGGGCATGGTGGGGCAGGCCCTGCGCTGGATGCTCAGTCCCTCGGCGCCGCTGTACATCCCGCCGCGCTGGGACCCGGCGCTGATGCGCTGGCTGCTGACCGCAGCGGGCCGCTGCAACACCCGCGACTGGCGCGCCAGCGGGCTGGCCAAGGGCGCGCTGCTGCAGCTCTCGCGGGCGCTGGTGGAAGACCTGGTGTTTGGCAACGACCTCGACTGCGGCTTTGAAGCCAGCGGTTTCCACTATGTGTTCCGCAGCCAACGCGCACTGGAAAAACAGCAGCGCGACCTGCCGCTGCTGGCCGAACTGGGCATCCAGGCGCAGGTTCTGGACGCCGCCGCACTGGCCGCCGATGAGCCGGCGCTGCTGCCGGGAATGGCCGGCGCCATCCATTTCCCGGGTGATGCGCAGCTGCGTCCTGACCGCTACACCGCGGAGCTTGCGCGGCTGGTGCGCGCCGCCGGCGGCGTTATCCAGGAAGGCGTACGCGTGACCGGCTTCGAGCGTGGCCGCCGCGGCATCGAGGCGGTGCAGACCACCGAAGGCCGCCAGACCGGCGGGAAGGTGCTGCTGGCGCTGGGCGCGTGGTCGGCGGGGTTTGCCCGGATGCTCAACCTTCGCCTGCCGATCCAGCCCGGCAAGGGCTACTCAATCACCTTCGACCGTCCAGCGCTGGCGCCGCGCCGCCCGCTGGTGCTCAAGGAGCGCAGCGTCTGCGTCACAGCCTGGGACGACGGCTTCCGCCTGGGCAGCACCATGGAGTTCAGCGGCTACGACGCCAGCCTCAACCCGACCCGGCTGGCGGCGCTGGAGCGCGGCGCGGCCGAATACCTGCATTCGCCCGGCGGCGGCGAACGCCGCGAAGCCTGGTGCGGCTGGCGGCCGATGTGCGTGGACGACCTGCCTCTGCTGGGCCGCGCGCCGGGCCACAGCAACCTCTGGCTGGCCACCGGCCACGGCATGATGGGCATGGGCATGAGTGCCGGCACCGGCCGGCTGCTGGCCGACCTGATGCTGGGGCGCGAACCGATGATCGACCCCGCGCCGTATTCGCCGGCGCGGTTCGCGGCATGAACGAAAACACCGAAACCTATCGCCTGCACCGCGGCATCCGGCCGCTGCTGGTGAGCCTGCCGCATGACGGCATCGCGCTGCCGCATGACATCGCCGCGCGAGTCACCCACGAAGCTCGCGGCGTGCCGGACACCGACTGGTTCGTGAGCCGGCTCTATGATTTCGCGCGACAGGCCGGCGCTTCGATTCTGGTCCCCAGCCACTCGCGCTACGTGGTGGACTTGAACCGGCCGCCCGACGATGTGTCGCTGTATCCGGGGCAAAACACCACGGGCCTGTGCCCCACGGTGCGCTTCAACGGGGAACCCATCTACCTGCCGGGCGAAGCGCCGAGCGCCGCGGAAGTCACGGCGCGCGTGGAGCGCTATTGGCGCCCGTATCACGACGCCTTGGCCTCCGAACTGGCGCGAATCAAGCAGGTCCACGGCCGCGCGCTGCTTTGGGAAGGCCATTCCATCCGCAGCCAGGTGCCGTTTTTATTCGAGGGCACGCTGCCGGATTTCAACGTGGGCACGGCCGCCGGCGCCAGCTGCAGCGCATCGCTGCAAGCCAGGATCGAAGCGGTGCTGGGCGCGCAGCAGCGCTACACGTGGGTGGCCAACGGCCGCTTCAAGGGTGGCTACATCACGCGGCACTACGGCCAGCCGGGGCAGGGAGTGGAGGCGGTGCAGCTGGAGCTGGCGCAGAGCACCTACATGGACGAAGCCACCGGGCGTTACGACCTGGAGCGCGCTGCGCTGCTGCAGCGAACCCTGGCGCAGCTGCTGCAGGCTGCGCTCGACTAAGCCTATTTCCCGCTCAGGGGCTGGCGACCAGGGGTGCAGTGGGCCGGTGTCGCGGATCGTAGAAGCAGATGGCCTGTCCCGATTTTACCTGGTCGCCGCGGTTGCAGCTGGCCTGGCGGGCAGCGCGACCTTCGAAACCCTGCAAACCCACCGTGGCCTGGGCGCCGCGGCTGTCGTCCACCGATGCGTACTGCATCGCGATCTCGTGGCTGCCGTGGTAGAGCACGGCCTGCGCCCGCAGCGGCGCGGTGCTGGGAATGGGGCCGGCCCGCTCGAAACCGTCCCACTCCACCACCGTGCAGGCCTCGGGCAGGCCGCTGCCGCTGGTGCGCGGGCAAATGGCGAAGTAGCCCTGGCGCACCTGGCCGCCCGGCTGGGGCCGCAGGTCGTCGTGATAGACATAAATCCGGTTTTGGCTCGCGGCCGCGTTGTCGGCCAGCGCCGGCAGGCCGCAGTCGTTGCTGAAATCCGAGCCGTCTTCGCCGGCCAGCGATGTCGCTGGGGCCAGGTAGCCATTGCCCGACACCACCAGGGACTCGCCCGGCGTCTGGTAGAGCTCGAACGGGCGGGCCAAGGGCAGCAGCGCCGCACCGTCATCCGCGGCGGCCGCATCGTGGCCGGTATTCAAAGGCAGCCCGGATGCCGACCGATCCAACGCGACGTAATCGTAGCTGCAGCTGCCCGCAGCGCCGCTTTGGCCCAGCGAGTAGCCGTAGACATCGGCGCTGCCGCTGGCCCGCTCGCGCGCCTGAAGCCCCACCGCCATCGCGGCGGCCAGCATCAGGCCCAGCAGCTGCAGCAACAGGGTGGTCGGGTTGTACTCGGGGCGCGCCATGGGGGAAACACAAGCAGGATTCGTGCCAGAACGGCCTGGGCGAAGTGAGCGCCGCTGCCGCGCGCTCTGCCGGCACTGGCCGGCGATCTGGCCGGTTTGCCGCTGCCGACCCGACTGACCGCGGGCGTCACATTCCGGTCGCCGGGGTCACGCTCAGTGCCCGCGCTCAGACCTCAAGCGACGCCAGGTCGCCCTTGGCCTCCAGCCAGGCCTTGCGGTCGCCGGCGCGCTTCTTGGCCAGCAGCATGTCCATCAGCCCGCGCGTGAGCTCGGCGTCGTCCACCGTGAGCTGCACCAGGCGCCGGGTGTCCGGGTGGATGGTGGATTCCCGCAGCTGAACCGGGTTCATCTCGCCCAATCCCTTGAAGCGGGTGACGTTGACCTGGCCGCGGATTTTTTCCTTCTCGATCCGGTCAAGCAGTATCCGCTTCTCCTCCTCGTCCAGCGCATAGAACACCTGCTTGCCCACGTCCACCCGGAACAGCGGCGGCATGGCCACGAAGATGTTGCCGGCGCGCACCAGGGCCGGGAAGTGCTTCAGGAACAAGGCCGCCAGCAGGGTGGCGATGTGCAGGCCGTCGGAATCGGCGTCGGCCAGGATGATGACCTTGCCGTAGCGCAGGCCCTCGATGTTGTCGGTGCCCGGGTCGCAGCCGATGGCCACGGCCAGGTCGTGAACTTCGTTCGAGGCCAGCACGCCGGACGAATCCACTTCCCACGTATTCAGGATCTTGCCGCGCAGCGGCAGGATGGCCTGGAATTCCTTGTCGCGGGCCTGGCGGGCGCTGCCGCCGGCCGAGTCGCCTTCCACCAAAAATAGTTCCGTGCGGCCCAGGTCCTGGCTGATGCAGTCAGCCAGCTTGCCGGGCAGGGCCGGGCC